>JAYTYD010000187.1:0-7945 GCA_043742625.1 Methylovirgula sp.
CCAATAACAGCGTTACGGGTAATGCCATGTCCCAGTTCTGCGGCGATTTGGCTGGCGCTGTGACCATCCAGCCATAATTTTTTAAGCGATTCAACCCGCTCGTCTGTCCAGGACATATCAAATACCTTTGCTGGATAGGCCGCAAAGCACCAAGACCGCAGAATCCGTCACTCACACCACATCGGAAAACCGACGGACGCAAAACGCTCGATCAAGTCAAGAAGCTTTCTACACGACATATCGTGGTTAATGAAAAGTAAACTACACCATGCGTTGAATCGGGCGCAAGAGTCCCGATGCGTTTAATTCACAGGCGATTCGCGTTTTCAACAGGCCATTGTCAAGCATAAAGGCAATGGTTTTATTTGACCAACTTAGGTGCAGGCATTAATGTCAGAAATGTGCCGCCTCTTGGGCGGCATGTTTGTTTTTGTGTTGGTGTCTCAAATCCCTGCTTGAAGGAGAATATCCTGTGTCAGCCTCGCTTTCGCCGATGTTGCCCACCTTTGCCCGCGCGCCCTTGGCTTTTGAGCGGGGGGAAGGTGTTTGGCTGTTTGGCACGAACGGCGAGCGATATCTCGATTTTGGCTCCGGCATCGCTGTTAATTCGCTAGGTCACGCGCATCCTCATCTGGTCGCAGCACTCACCGCGCAAGCGCAAAAATTATGGCACACATCCAACTTGTATCAGATTCCCACCGGTGAGAGGTTGGCTCAGCGGCTTGTGGACGCAACCTTTGCTGACTACGTGTTTTTCACAAATTCCGGCGCTGAGGCCTTGGAATGTGCGATTAAGACTGCGCGGAAATATCACGCGTCCAACGGACATCCTGAAAAATTCCATATCATTACTTTTGAAGGTGCATTTCATGGCCGCACGCTGGCGACCATTGCCGCCGGTGGACAGCAGAAATATATTGATGGTTTTGGCCCCAAAGTTGCCGGGTTTGATCAAGTGCCCTTTGGTGACCATGAAGCGCTCAAGGCTGCGATCGGTCCGCAAACTGCTGCAATATTAATTGAGCCAATTCAAGGAGAGGGCGGTGTTCGGCCCGTTCCGCCACAGTGTCTTCGCGGTTTGCGCGCGCTGTGCGACGAACACGGGTTGCTGTTAGTTTTTGATGAGGTACAGACTGGCGTAGGCAGGACAGGGACGTTTTTTGCTCACGAGCACGCCGACGTTACCCCCGACATTATGGCCGTAGCCAAAGGTATTGGCGGCGGGTTTCCCATGGGGGCTTGCCTTACCACTCGGGCGAGCGGCGCAGCGATGACACCTGGTACACATGGCTCAACCTTTGGCGGCAATCCATTGGCAATGGCGGTGGGCAATGCCGTACTGGATATTGTTCTGGAGCCCGGCTTTCTTGAACATGTTACAGCGATGGGGCTGTTGCTCAAGCAACGCCTTGCAGAGCTAAAAGATCGGCACCCCAATGTGATCGCAGAGGTGCGGGGGGAAGGATTGCTGATGGGACTGAAACTGCGCGTTCCTAACACAGATTTTACCACGCAAGCGCTTTTGCAGCACCTGCTAACCATTCCGGCCGGCGACAATGTCGTGCGTTTGTTGCCGCCGCTGATCATCAATGCAACCGAAATCGGAGAAGCATTCAACAGACTCGATGCCACATGTGTCGCTCTGGAAAAAAATGTGTCGCAAGGGAAAGCGAGCGCATGAAGACTCAAATCATGAAACCCCTTCGCAATTTTTGCGACCTTAGCGACTTCTCGAGGGCCGAGCTTCGCCTTATTCTCAATGAAGCGTCGCGCATCAAGGCGCGGCGGCAGAAGGGCAAGCTAGCGGAGGAACGTCCGTTAGCCGGAAAAACTCTGGCCATGATTTTTGACAAACCTTCAACCCGAACCCGTGTATCGTTCGATGTGGGTATGCGCGAACTTGGTGGCGAAACGCTGATGCTGACCGGCACCGAGATGCAGTTAGGCCGCGGCGAAACAATTGCGGACACGGCAAGGGTGCTCTCCCGTTTTGTCGATATGATTATGATCCGCATTCTGGATCATGACGCTATGCTGGAACTGGCGGCAAATGCTTCCGTTCCCGTGATCAATGGTCTGACAAAACGCACGCACCCGTGCCAGATCATGGCAGATGTAATGACGTTTGAGGAACATCGCGGGCCCATTCAAGGGCGCACTATCGCTTGGACAGGTGACATTAATAACGTCTTGACCAGTTGGATTCATGCGGCACAGCTGTTCGATTTCACTTTGAAAATTGCGGCACCCCCGGCGTTTCCGTTGCCCAAGGCGATTGCCGATTGGGCCAAAGCACATGGTACAAAATTGGTTTTGACCGATGACGCCATAGCCGCGGTGAGCGGCGCGGATGCGGTCGTGACCGATTGCTGGGTTTCGATGGGTGACGAAGAGGAAGAGCGTTTCCGTCACAATTTGCTCAAGCCTTACCAAGTGAACGAAAGGCTGATGTCCAACGCGGCTCCAGATGCGCTTTTCATGCACTGTTTGCCTGCACATCGTGGCGAAGAGGTGACGGACGGTGTTATGGACGGGCCGCAATCGGTGGTGTTTGATGAGGCAGAAAATCGTCTTCACGTCCAGAAAGGTATCATGAGCTGGTGTTTGGGGGTTGTGGCGTGAGTGACGTAGTGAAGAGTGACGATGTAATTTTGCCCTTTGCAGTTGAAGCGCTGGATATACGCGGGCGTTCTGTGCGGCTGAGCCAATCCTTTGATACTATTGTACGGTTGCATAAATACCCGCCGCAGGTGTGCCGGGCTATCGGTGAAGGGCTGGCGTTAACTGCTCTGCTCGGCTCCGCACTCAAACTCGACGGACGTTTCCAGTTGCAAACCAAAACTGATGGCGTCATCAGTCAGATTGTTATCGATTTTGACGCTCCTGACCGGCTGCGCGCCTATGCCCGCTATGACAGCCCGCGTCTCTTGGAGATGCATAACGCCACTACCGCGGAGCTTCTAGGTAAAGGCCATCTTGGACTTACCATTGATCAGGGCGGCGACATGTCGCGATATCAAGGCATTGTTGTTCTAAACGGTGAAGGCTTTGAAACGGCTGCACACCATTATTTTGATCAGTCCGAACAAATTCCAACTTTGATCCGTTTGGCTGTTGGCGAAAATATTTCCCCACACGCCACCACGTGGCGCGCCGGCGGCCTGATGGTGCAGTTCCTGCCGCATTCTGAAGACCGCAAGCGCCTGCGTGACCTGGCACCGGGCGACCATCTGACGGGTATTGCCGCACATTACGAGATTGAAGACGATGCCTGGGCCGAGGCGCGCGCGCTGGTGAACACCGTTGAAGATCATGAATTGGTAGACCCGCTGTTGACCAACGAACATCTGCTGTACCGGCTGTTTCACGAGCGCGGGGCCAAGGTGTTTGAACCGCAAAGCGTGAGGCAAGCTTGCCGCTGTTCGAGGCCAAGTATTTTGACAATGCTTGGCGGATTTTCAGCACAAGAGCGCCACGATATGGTGGAGAAAAACGGTAAAATCGGAATCACATGTGAATTTTGTTCCAGCCACTATGAAATTGCCCTAAATGACATTCTAGGTGCTGAGTCACCGTGACGGTGGAGGGCTTGATGAAAGGGCATAACTTGGCCAAGGGGGATGTGCGGCGCAAAATTCTGTTTGTGCAAACCCAAGCCGAAAATGCGGGGGCGCAAGAAATATCCCGTATTGTCGGCGAAGGGCTGAAGCAGCGCGGCCATGAAGTGCATCACCTATTTTTTTTTAGGCGCACGTCCGGTTACGACAACCAGCCTAATACCGGATTTTGTGCACTGGAGCGTCCCACCAATCCGATTGCATTTATCAAATTCCTTTTCAAGTTATACCGCGAATTTCGTCGGATCAGGCCGGATGCCACTTTGCCGTTGCAACATTATGGCAACGTCATCGGTGGAACGGTGGCGCGCCTTGCCGGGCTTAAAAATATCATTGTCTCGACGACATCAGCACCAGAAATGATGAACAGGGCCGTGCGAGCAGCCGACAAGGCCTGCGGCTGTCTGGGCATGTACGACAAAATCATAGTCAATTCGAAAGATACGCAAAAAGAGTACGACTCTTGGCCTGCGAGTTACAAACGCCGCATGTTTCGTATCGACCACGGATTTGAGGACAAAACTGCCAACATTTCTAAATCGGATGCGCGCGCGCATTTAAACTTGCCGAGCGACGTCGCTCTGCTGGGATGCGTAGCGCGGCTGCATCCGTTAAAACTTATCAGCGCCAATGTTGCCCTCCTTGCCGATAATCCTGGCTGGCATTACGCCCATGCCGGCCAAGGCCCGGAATATGACGCGTTGATAGAACAGGCCAGGCAGCTTGGTTGTGCGGAGAGATTGCATTTTTTGGGAGAGCTGGATCCTAAAACCATCGGCATATTCCTTGCCGCGCTGGATGTTTTCGTATTTCCTAGTCTTTCCGAAACCTTCGGGCTGGCTCCGGTAGAGGCGGCGCAAGCGGGTGTTCCTGTGGTTGCGAACCAGCTTCCAGTGTTAAAGGAAGTGCTTGAAAGCGAAACCGGCGCTTGTGCGGTTTTTGTTGATGCAACGGATCCAAAGGCTTTTGTCACCGCGGTAAAGCTGGTTTTGGGCGACGATAAATTGCGTGATCACATCACCCGTTCAGGCCGGTTGTTGCAGAAACGTTACAGCTTGAACGCGATGGTCGACGCTTACGAAAGACTGATCGAGCAGCAACTCCAAGGCCATTGATAATCTAGGGAGTCGCTCAATTTAGTCAGTCCTGACTTTATTTGTGTAAAAGCGCCAGAATGGACGGGTCAATGCCGATTTTTTTGCGGCATATTGTAACCAGAACTAAATTCAATGGAACGGTGGATAGCCCCCAAGCAATCGCGGCACCAAGCGAGCCTAGCCATGTGACAAAAACCAAAAACAGCACCAGCCGGGCTGCCATGCTAAAAACCAGCGCACGCGAGTAGGTCAATTCATGACCTGTGGTTTGCAAGACGGCGGAAACAGGCCCGGCCAGCGTTACAGCACTGACGCTGAACGCCAAGATAAGCAGCGTGGGATATTCACTGACGAAGGTTAAACCCAAAACGCCCAAAACCGTGTGACCAAAAATGACCAACGCCACCAATATGGCAAGTACCAGCGCCAACGTAATAGCCATTAACTTCTTCAAAAGTGATTGCAACTCAGGCAGGTTTTTTGAAAAATACAGATTACCTATGCGCGGCGATGTGTAGTTAATCATGCCCGAACTGATCATCGAAAAAACGTTGGCAATGCGCATGGCCACGAAATAGCCGCCCGCCTGCGCCGGGGTTACCAACAATCCTATTAGTATCACATCTGCATATTGACTTGCCGCTTCGAGACACGCAGAGAACCACATCACCGCCGCCCTCGGCAGCCACTGGCGCAGCTCATAGCGCGGAAAAGCGTTCCGCACCTCAACAGGAAATGCGGCTTTGACTCTCAAGCTTTGAATTACCACGCCTCCCATCATGCCCGCTGCCGCAACACTGAAAAACAGTGCGGCTGACACTTGGGCACCGGAGGCGGCAACCACGAACATCCCGCCTATCACCAACAGTCGCCATACAATCTCCCTGTACGTTTCCGAAACTGCAAATCCGGCGATCATTCGTGACGAATGTGATGAGAAGTGAAGGGCAGTCTGCGCCCCCAAAAACACAGCCGCCGCGATCAAGCCCAAATGATCAGACTTTAGCCAGCCTGCCGCCCCGGTTGCCCAAAGGGCAAGCGTGAAAATCAAGCTTGAAAACGCAATTATTATCCAGCCGGATTGGAACGCCCCGCGCGCCAAGTCAAAAGCATTTTTGGCGACATATTCACTCCAGGACCGCACAATGAGTGTCTCTTGACCCAAGCATGCGGCAACTGCCAAAAACGAGGCGATGTTGAACAAGATCGCAAATTGACCAAATTTGTCAGCACCCATCAATCTCGCCGCCACGCCAAACATCACTATTGCAAGACCGGAACCGGCAACTTTAAAGCCAAGCGCCATAGCTGCCCCATGTGCCGTGCGGTCTCCTGCCAAATTTCGACCTAGTTTTAGAACGCGCTTCAAGCCTTTGACCTCGCACCTACCTGCGATGTTATATTTGCACCCAAAATCTTTCACTCCGGTAAAGCGATCCTGTATTTGTGAGGGTGAAATTTGCACATCAATGCGTTAAGGTGAACTTCAATCCTTGCGAAAATAGGCCTTGCCACTGAGCGCTCACCTTCATAGCAATTGGGAAATCCGGCAGTCTCCAACCGAGCCCCGCGCCGTTGGTATGGGTCTGTCGGCGCGGGTTATCGTCCTCATCATGGGGTTCGTCATCTTTGCGGAGGCTATTATTTATGTCTCTGCTTTATCGAGCGCACGGCTGGCGTTTTTAAAGGACCGTATTGCAGCTGCGCATACCGCCGCCTTGGTTTTTACCGCCAGTCCCCAAGACATGATTCCGGAAGCTTTGGCCATGGAAATTCTCGATTCTGTCGGCTCGAAGACCATCGCCATCAAGATCCACGGTGCCAAGCGCTTGCTTGCGGTTTCGCAGATGCCGGAAAAGATTGATGAAGCGGTTGACTTGATGGAGAGCAGCGTCATGACGGCAATTCCGGCGGCTTTTCGCACATTGCTGGCCCGGCAAAACCGTATCTTAAATGTCAAAGGCCCCGCGCCGATGGGGGGTGATTTTATTGAGATCGTTCTTGATGAGACGCCACTTCAAAAAGCATTGCGCAACACATCGGCGAACATCTTGCTGGCATCGATTTTGCTGTCCGTTCTTATTGCCAGTCTCGCTGCGCTGGCCTTGCATTTAATGGTTCTGCGTCCCATCCGCCGCCTCACCGATAATGTGATGCGGTTCGCTCAAAATCCGGAAGACATAAGCCGCATCATTACGCCCTCTGGAGCAACGCATGAGATTGGCCAGGCAGAGGGCGCCCTCGCATCAATGCAGACTGCGCTTTTTCACGAGTTGCATCAGAAAAAACATTTGGCAGCACTCGGGCTGGCGGTGGCCAAAATCAATCATGATTTGCGAAATATGCTGGCCTCGGCTCAGTTGTTTTCTGACCGCTTGGCGAATGTTAAGGACGCTACCGCCCGCACAATAGGGGCAAAGCTCATTTTGACGCTGGACCGCGCGATTGTTTTTTGCGAATCCACCCTAACTTACGGCCGTTCGCTTGAGCCTCAGCCGCAGAGGCAGTGGGTACGGTTTTCGCAGCTGGCGTCGGATACAGCTGACGCACTCGGGCTTGGACACGGACAGAATCGCATTGTTTGGAGCGTGGATGCGCCACCGGACTTCATGATTTATGCTGACCCGGAACATTTGCAGCGTATAACGTTAAATCTTGCGCGCAACGCAGCCGAGGCTTTGAGCGAAGCCTCTGAAATCATCAATCCTTGCATTTGCCTCGTCGGGCACACTGACGGCGAAACAGCGCAGCTGGAAATATCCGATAATGGTCCGGGCATTCCTCATCATTTAAGGGCTCAGTTGTTTCAGGCTTTCCACACCACAGCGCGCGCAGGCGGCAGCGGCCTTGGTCTTGCAATCGCAGCTGAGCTGGCGCAAGCCCACGGCGGCAAGGTTGAATTGGTCGATAGCGAGGCTGGGGCACGCTTTCGGGTGTCTTTGCCTCAGCGATTTCAAAATGAAAGATAATTTCTGCCCGATCTTTTGAAGTCGGCATAAGAAAAACCACATTTGCTGTTGCCTTTGTCGTACTTAAGCTTTATCACCTGACCTACTTGAGAGGGGATGCCCTTCAGGTTTTGTAAGCTCGCTTGCAACACGCGCCCATAGCTCAGCTGGATAGAGCATCAGACTACGAATCTGAGGGTCAGAGGTTCGAATCCTTTTGGGCGCGCCATTCAAATCATTGAAAATTATGAATATTCCAGAAAAGTAACTTTGGAAACTGATC
>JAYTYD010000188.1:0-10707 GCA_043742625.1 Methylovirgula sp.
ATAACCAGAATTGTACCAAAAGCACAACTAGAGCTTATTCCACTCAAGGATTATAGCAAATTCAGGGATTTAGAGCAAATATGGAGCGGGTGAAGGGAATCGAACCCTTGTATGCAGCTTGGGAAGCTGCCGTTCTACCATTGAACTACACCCGCATTCTTTGCTTATAGGGTGTTTTTCCGGCGCTAGGCAAGACGGTTTTTTTGCCGGAAATGCGGTCAGCGCGGCGCAGCTTGAAGTGACAGCATACGCGCCCGAAACTATTTGAAATGTTTCGAGAGCTTCAAGCCCTGCGCCTGATAGTTCGATGTTGCCATTGCCCCATAGAGCACCATCGGCACCTCGGACATCCGTTCATAAACCAGCCGCCCGACAATCTGTCCGTCTTCTAAAATAAACGGCACATCGTAAGAGCGCACCTCTAATACCGCACGGGCTCCGGTGCCGCCGGCTTCATGCGCGCCAAATCCGGGATCAAAAAATCCGGCGTAGTGCACGCGAAACTCCCCCACGAGCGGATCAAACGGAGTCATTTCCGCCGCGTGATCGGGCGGCACCCGAACCGCTTCTTTGCTGGCCAGAATGTAAAATTCGCCAGGGTCGAGCACCAAAACGCCATTCTTTGGCGCGGGCATCGGCTCCCAAAAATCGGCGATGGTTTGCGCGCCCTTCTTGTCGATATCAATCAGGCCGGTATGGCGTTTGGCGCGATAGCCCACCAACCCGTTGAACCCTTGCAAATCAATCGATACCGCCACGCCAGCCGAAATTGAGGGGTTGGCAGAGGTCACCAAAGTTTCGCGGTCATGCAGCGCCAAATGCGCGGCGCTGTCCAGCCGGGCTTCACCACGCCGGAAGCGAATTTGGCTCAAGCGCGAGCCTGTGCGCGCCAAAATAGGGAAGGTGCGCGGCGAAATTTCCGCGTAGAGCGGGCCTTTATAGCCAGCCTCGATCACATCAAATGCGCGCGCTTTATCAGTGATCACGCGGGTGAAAACATCCAGCCGCCCGGTTGAGCTTTTTGGATTGGCGTTGGCGGCAATCTCTGGCGGCAGATGCAACGCTTCTTGAATTTCAGCGATATAGACAGTACCGGTTTCCAAAACCGCGCCATGTGAAAGCTCAATCTCATGCAAGGCAAATTGATCGATAGCGGTTTTCACCAACCGGTTTGGCCCCGGTAAAAAGCTGGCGCGCATCCGCCAAGCCCGCTTTCCCAGCCGCAAATCAAGGCTCGCAGGCTGAATTTGGTCGTCTGCGTAGAGCGTTGCGGGTATAATTGCGCCAGCCGCGCTCAACGCTGTAATTTGCTGCGCACACAAAATTCCAACCGGAGGCATATATCTGGCCAATATAATCTTCCTTTTGCAAAGCACTAGCGCAAGCCAAACTTTTCGCCAAGCGAAACCTGATAACAAGCGAAACTTGTCGCCAACCTCAACTTGATGACAACCTAAACTTAATGACAAGCTAAACTTGACGCCAACTCTTGCGCGCGCTACCTCTTGTCAACATGTAATATTGTGGTCCCTTGAGCCGGTCGGCTTGCCGCCACATTAAACAATGGCTAAAAGATCGGGGTTGCACCCGGTTTTGGCGCGCTCAGAGAGCGTATCCAGGTCCGGGTTTTTTATTTGGAGTTGATCATGAAGAAGCCCGCTGATGTAAAATCATTGCACCCCGCCACCCGGCTGGTTCATGGCGGCACCATGCGCTCGCAATTTGGCGAAACATCAGAGGCGCTCTTCCTCACGCAGGGCTATGTTTATGACTCTATGGAAGCTGCCGAGCGCCGCTTTAAAAATGAAGAGCCCGGCTACGTCTATTCGCGCTTTGCCAATCCCACAGTAGCCATGTTCGAAGAGCGCATGGCGCTGCTGGAAGGCGCTGAATCCGCGCGCGCCACCGCAACAGGCATGGCAGCGGTTGCCGCCGCGCTCATGGGGCAGGTGAAGGCCGGAGATCATGTGGTTTCCTCGCGGGCTTTGTTTGGCTCCTGCCTGTATATCGTGCAGGAATTGCTGCCGCGCTTTGGCGTTCAATCCACATTGGTGCACGGCGCGGATTTGGCTGCGTGGAAAGCCGCAATGCGCCCGAACACCAAAACCGTATTTTTGGAAAGCCCGACAAATCCGACTCTGGAAGTTTATGATATCGCGGAAATCGCAAAAATCGCCCATGCCGGCGGCGCAACTCTGCTGGTCGACAACGTGTTTGCCACACCCCTTTTGCAATCTCCGTTTGAGCTGGGCGCTGATTGTGTGGTCTATTCCACCACAAAACACATAGACGGGCAGGGGCGTTGTCTGGGCGGCGTTATTCTGGCGTCTGAAGAGTTTATCCAGACCCACATCGCCAACTATTTGCGTCAAACCGGCCCGGCCATTTCGCCATTTAATGCTTGGGTGATGCTGAAAGGAATGGAAACCCTGTCTTTAAGGGTCATGCAGCAGCAGGCTAATGCCGAAACGATTGCTAACGTTCTGGCGCAAAGCCCGCATATCGCCAAGGTGCTTTATCCCGGGCGGGATGATCACCCGCAGCGCGATATTGTCAAAAAGCAAATGAGCGGCGGCGGCCAAATGATCGCCTTTGAAATGAAAGCCGGTAAGGCGGCGGCCTTCAAGCTGGCCAATGCCTTGCAGGTGATCCTGATTTCCAACAATCTCGGGGATTCAAAAAGCCTGATCACCCACCCGTCCACCACCACCCATCAACGCCTCACCGAGGAGCAACGTTTGGAGCTTGGCATTACCCAAGGCATGCTTCGCTTTTCAGTAGGGTTGGAAGACGTGCGAGATTTGGTCGCGGATCTGCAAAAAGCGCTGTCGGGCCTATAAAAACCCCTTTGTTTTGCCGCCTGTGAAAAAACAAGGCTCGACGAATGCCTCTCGCTGTCGCAAAATGCCGCCCATGTACCGCTCAACCACCAGAAGCATAGAGGTTACTGTTCTGCCGCAGTTTGTGGCCGAACAGTCTGAGCCGCAACTCGGGCATTTTTTCTGGGCCTATACGATTGAGGTGGTCAACCATGGCCCTGAAACGGTTCAGCTTGTCTCGCGTCATTGGGTTATCACCGACGCGAATGGCAACACAGAAGAAGTGCGTGGTTCCGGTGTGGTCGGCGAGCAACCGGTTCTGCAAAATGGTGAAGCCTTCCGCTACATGTCCGGTTGCCCGCTCAAAACACCATCCGGCATCATGCACGGTTGGTATCATATGGTGACGGAAGAAGGAGTCGGGTTTGAAGTTGTAATTCCCGCCTTTTCTCTCGACAGTCCATTCGTCAAGCGGGTGCTTAATTGACGGATTTTTCACGCGTAAAAGATATTCTCACCACGCTGGTCAGTTTTGATACCGAAACCAGCAAATCCAACCTGCCTTTGATAGATTGGGTGGCGGGTGAGCTCTGGCGCGCCGGTGTTGATTTCGTTCTCGCGCCCAATGCGGCAGGCGACAAAGCGGCGCTTTATGCCAGCATCGGCCCGAAAATTGATGGCGGCGTCGTGCTCTCCGGGCATACCGATGTTGTGCCGGTGAAGGGCCAGAGCTGGACCACAGACCCGTTCATTCTGCGCGAAGCCGGGGGCCGTCTTTATGGCCGCGGCGCGTGCGATATGAAGGGCTTTGTCGCCGTCTGTCTGGCGCTGGTCCCGGCGATGAAAGCCGCCCCGCTCAAGCGCCCCATCCATATTTTGCTATCTTATGATGAGGAAACCACCTGCCTCGGCCCGATGGACATTATCGCCCGCTTTGGTCAAGACCTTCCGGTTCCCGCCGCCGTTATCGTCGGTGAGCCGACAAATATGGACGTTGCCACTGCCCAAAAAAGCATCGCCACCTACCGTACCCGCGTTCACGGTCATGAAGCGCACTCCGCCAAACCGGACTTGGGCGTTAATGCTATCCCTTTTGCCTGCGAACTCGTAACCGCGCTCTACAGCTTTCAGGACGAACTCGCTAAAATCGGCGACAGTTCGGCGCGGTTTGATCCGGCCATGTCAACAATTTCCGTTGGCACCATTGAGGGCGGCACCGCGCGCAACATTCTTGCGCGTGAATGCACGTTTTTGTGGGAGTTTCGCGGCCTGCCCGGCACGCATCAGCGCCTCGCTTATGATCACTTTTTGCAGGTTTGCAACCGCATCACTCCGCGCCTGCAACAACACGCTCCCGGCGCTTTCATAGAAACTGAAATCGAGGTTGAAATTCCTGGTTTCGATGCGCAATCCGGCTCTTTGGCCGAAACGCTGGCGCTCAAGCTGGCGCAGCGCAATCATACCATAGCTGTGCCTTATGCCACCGAAGCCGGGCGGTTTCAAATCGCCTGCCTTGCCACGGTGGTCTGCGGCCCCGGTTCGATCAATCAGGCGCACCAGCCGGATGAATATATTGAAATTGCCGAGCTCGAAGCAGGCTTGAGGTTTGTGCGCGGGCTGATCGAAGAGCTGTCTGTCTAAATATTGCGTTCACCCTGTCAGGTAGCGGCGGCAGCCGTTAATAAGTTCGGAGTCAGCGTCAATCGCGGCTTTTGCCATCTTCATTTTGTCAAACATTGAAATGCTTTTCTTGCGCGCCTTGGTTTGTTCCGGCGTTTCGCCAAGTGAAACCAAAGGCATCTCCAGCTTTTTCCGCGCCACATTTTCAATACACAGGCTCACCTTGTCGGCCTTCTTGTCCGCGTCCGGATCGTTTTTGTATGGCGACATCGCATCCATATTTTTGCTAAGTTGGTTAAAATCGACAGGATTTGGTATGCCCGGTGCGACCAATCTAACCGCAGGCTTTTTAACAGGCTCCACCACTGGCGTGTAGGTGAATGCGGTCAGGTTTCCGGCTGGCATCATCCTAATCAGAGATGCGACAACACCAGGGCCGGATACGGGATTACGGTAATGCGCAAACTCTTCGCCGCCTAACGCCGCAAACGCCACAAAAAAAATCGCAACAACCCAGTTCATAGTCCCGCCCCTTAATGTAATGAGCTGACATTAAGGCAAATACGTTAATACCCTCTCCTGGAACATGGCTAATATTAAGTAAGCGTTAGCCCCGCAGCGCCCGCATAGCTTCAATCAGTCCGGCGGTAGAGCCATCCAAGCCGGAAACATCGCTGCCGTTTTCAACAATAGGCGCGAGGCGGTTGGCCAACTCTTTACCCAGCTCCACGCCCCACTGGTCAAAACTGTTAATGTTCCAGATTACGCCTTGCACAAATATCTTGTGCTCATACAACGCAATAAGGCGGCCCAACATTTTTGGGGTCAGTTGCGAATACAAAAACGTGCTGGACGGGCGCGAACCCGAAAACACCTTGTGTGGCGCAATTTTTCCAATATCGGCAGCGCTGGCACCCGCCTTTTGCATTAATGCCTTTACCTCTTCAAGGCTGCGCCCGCGCATCAGCGCTTCAGATTGCGCAAAACAATTGGCGGAGAGTAAGTCATGATGATGCGCATCGGCATCGGTTGGTTTTGCCGCCAGCAAAAAGTCCACCGGCACCACTTCGGGGCCCTGATGCAGACACTGGAAAAACGCATGTTGACCATTGGTGCCAGGCTCTCCCCAGATCACCGGAGCGGTGGAGCGCGCCGCAGCGCTGCCATCAAGCTGAACCGCTTTGCCGTTTGATTCCATGTCCAGCTGCTGCAAATAAGCGCTGAAGCGTGAAAGCCGCTGGTCATAAGGGATCACAGCCTGGGTCGCCATGCCCCAGACATTGCGATACCAAACGCCGAGCAAGCCCATCAAAACCGGTATGTTATGTTCAAGCGGCATCGCACGAAAATGCTCGTCCACTTCATATGCGCCTAGCAAAAACTTGTCGAAATTCTTCGGCCCGATGGCAATCATCACCGGCAAGCCGATGCTCGACCATACCGAATAGCGCCCGCCAACCCAATCCCAAAACCCGAAGACCCGATCGGACTGGATCCCGAACTTCGCCACCAAATCCAGCTTGGTCGAAACAGCCGCAAAGTGATGTCCCACCGCAGCCTCGCCCAAATGTTTTACAATCCACGCCCGCGCGGTATTGGCATTGGTCAGCGTCTCTTGCGTGGTGAAGGTTTTAGAGGCAACGATGAAAAGCGTCCGCTCAGGGTCCAGGCTCTTTAATGTATCGGCCATGTCCGAGCCATCAACATTGGCAACAAAATGGCTGTGCAGGCCATTGGCGATGTAGGGCGACAGCGCCTTACACACCATGGCCGGGCCAAGATCAGAGCCGCCAATGCCAATGTTGACAACATGCACCAGCTTTTTGCCGGTCGCGCCTTTGATAGCGCCATTGCGCACCTTGGCGGCGAAGGCGGCGCATTTGGCCCGCTCAGCCAGCACTTCGGGCATAACGTCCACACCGTCCACCATCACCGGTTCACCGGAAATGTTGCGCAAGGCTGTATGCAAAACTGCGCGTCCTTCAGTAAAGTTGATTTTCTCGCCGCTGAACATCGCCTCGCGCTTGGCCTCAACGCCGGAAGCCTTGGCCAAATCCACCAACAGCCCGATGGTTTCCTGCGTTACGCGGTGCTTGGAATAATCAAACAACAAATCGTCAAGGCTGGCGTGCAAGCTTTCAAACCGATGCGCGTCGGCGGCAAACAGCGCCTCAACTGTGCTGGCCTCAATATGTGCCTTATGGGAATTTAACGCGGTAAATGCGGCTTCGACGGCTTTGGACATGAACTCTCCTTAAAATCAAAAAGAAGGATAGCGGCTTTTGCTGAAGCTTGAAAGGGGAAGCCGGAACCTGCACATGTGAAAAGCAGCGCCCGCATCTGTCCCCTTCGCCATAATTTACATGGCTGTAGGCCTGAATTTTGCGGTGTTAAACCGTTTTTCCTGCCAAAATGTAAGCGGTCTTCTGCTAAGCTTCCCGCAGTGCGGCATAAGTTCCTTGCCCTTTGCCGCGCTTGCCTCTATCCCGTGCCTATGGCTCCTCCTCTTCTCATTTTGAACGATATCGCCCTGACGTTGGGTTCTTCTCCGCTGCTCGATGGCGCGTCCTTTTCGCTTTCTGAGCGCGACCGCATTTGCCTTGTCGGTCGCAACGGTTCCGGCAAAAGCACCTTGCTTAAAATCGCCGCCGGAGAACTGGAACAGGATCGCGGCACGCGCTTCCTGCAGCCGGGCACCACCATGCGCTATTTGCCGCAAGAGCCTGATTTATCGGGCTATTCCACCGTGATGGACTATGTTTTAGACGGTCTTTCCGATGCTGATGACCCCTACACCGCCCGCTATCTGCTCACCGAGCTTGGCCTCACCGGTGCCGAAAATCCGGCAAATCTGTCGGGTGGAGAAGCCCGCCGCGCCGCCATTGTGCGGGCGCTGGCCGCAAAGCCCGACATTCTGCTGCTTGACGAACCGACCAACCACCTCGATCTGCCGATGATCGAATGGCTGGAAGATGAGCTGAAAAGTCTGCGCTGCGCTTTCGTTCTCATCAGCCATGACCGCCGTTTTCTGTCGAACCTCTCCCGGGCCACAGTTTGGATTGATGGTGGCAAAACCCGCCGTCTTGATCAAGGCTTTGCCCAGTTTGAAGCGTGGCGGGACAAAGTTCTTGAAGAAGAAGAGTTGGCCGCCCACAAGCTGGATCGCCGCATTGTTAATGAAGAACATTGGGTCAGGTACGGCGTAACGGCGCGCCGCAAGCGCAATGTCGGGCGCATGGCCCGCTTGGGAGATTTGCGCCAAGAAGCGCGCGACGCCCGCCGCTCCACCAGCACCCTGAATCTTGCCGCCTCCGACGTGAAAACCTCCGGCCAAATGGTGGTTGAAGCCGAAAAGCTGAATTTGTCCTATGGCCCGCGCGCCATTGTCAAAAATTTTTCCACCCGCATTTTGCGCGGAAACCGGATAGGCATTGTCGGAGCCAACGGCGCAGGCAAAACCACGCTGTTAAAAATGCTCACCGGCCAGCTCGCGCCCGACTCCGGCCATGTCAAACTTGGAACCAACCTTGAGCTTGCCACGCTTGACCAAAGCCGCGCCTCGCTGCGCCCCGAATGGACGTTGAAAGAAGCCCTGACCGATGGCCACGGCGACTCTCTGGTGGTTAATGGCGTCTCCCGCCATGTTATGTCCTACATGAAAGACTTTTTATTCTTGCCCGAGCAGGCGCGCACCCCGGTTAGCGTTTTGTCCGGCGGCGAGCGCGCCCGCGTGGCTTTGGCGCGCGCTTTGGCCAAGCCGACAAATTTCATGGTACTGGATGAACCAACCAACGATCTCGACATTGAAACCCTAGATCTGTTGGAGGAAATGGTTGCCGAACTGCCGGGAACCGTGATTGTGGTCAGCCATGACCGCGACTTTCTTGACCGTGTTTGCACCTCTGTTGTTGTCTCCGAGGGTCAGGGCCTCTGGGTCGAATATGCCGGTGGTTATGCAGACATGTTGGCCCAGCGCGGCCACGGCGTCTCGGCCCTTTCAAAATTGCCGGAGGTGCCCAAAGTTGCCGCCGAAGAAAAGCCTTGGAAGCCAACCATCGCACCTTCCAATCGTAAAAAGCTGAGTTTTAAAGACAAGCACGCCTTGGAAAGCCTACCCAAAGAAATCGCGGTTTTGCAGGCCAAGCTCGCCAAGCTGCGTCATGTGCTGGATGATGCCAACCTCTATGCACAAAATCCGGCGCTGTTTGACAAAACCAGCCTTGCTATTGCCGAAGGTGAGACGCAAATTGGCAAGATGGAAGAGCAGTGGCTGGCGCTTGAAGTGCTGCGTGAAGAGTTGGAAGCTTGATTTAAGGAGGCGTGCTTGGCAAAAACCCTCACACAGGCTTGGCGCTGGTATGGCCCCGACGATCCTGTCAGCCTCGACGACATCCGCCAAGCCGGTGCTACAGATATTGTCACAGCTTTGCATCACCGGGGCCCCTGCCAGGTGTGGGAGGCAAGCGACGTAGCCCGGCGGAAAAACCTCATCGAATCAACACCTGCAGGCCGCGTACCGCTGCGGTGGAGCGTGGTGGAAAGCATCCCTGTGCCGGATGACATCAAGCGCGGCGGGGCAGGGGCCAAAACCTCTATAGAAACGTGGATCGCCTCCATGGAGGCTGTCGCCGCCAACGATATTCACACCGTCTGCTATAATTTCATGCCGGTTCTGGATTGGACCCGTACCGATTTATATTGGGAGCGGCCTACGGGGGCCAAGGCTTTGCGCTTTGATCAAACCCGCTTTGCCGCGTTTGATTTGCATATCTTGCAGCGCGCCGGGGCGGAGCAGCACTACACCGCGGAAGTTTGCGCCGCCGCCGCGCGGCTTCATGCCGGCATGAGCGCGCAAGACATTGCGACGCTCACCAAAACCATCGCAGCGGGGTTGCCGGGTTCCACGTCAGATGTATTGGATCTTGAAGGATTCCGTGCGCGCGTTGAAAGCTACGCCGGCATAGACGCCGCGAAACTGCGTGAAAATTTGATCGAATTCCTAAAAAAGGTCACCCCGGTTGCCGATAAGCTCGGCGTTAAGCTCACGCTGCACCCGGATGATCCGCCGCGTCCCTTGTTTGGACTGCCGCGCATCGCCAAAACAGCTGAGGACTATCAAGCCTTGTTTGACGCCGTGCCGTCTTCCGCAAATGGCATGTGTTTCTGCACCGGATCGCTGGGTGTGGACCCGCAAAACGATTTGCCCGCTATAGCGGCGAAATTCGGCAGTCGTATTCATTTTGTGCATTTGCGCTCAACCAAGCGTGAGGCTGACGGTTCGTTTTTCGAAACCGACCATCTCGACGGCGACTTCGACATGATAGCGGTTTTGCGTGCGCTGCTCAGCGAGAATGCCCGCCGCGCGGAGGGGCGCGCCATCCCGTTCCGGCCCGACCATGGCCACTTAATGTTGGATGATTTGCGTAAAACCACAAATCCGGGATATTCAGCTATTGGCCGCCTGAAGGGCTTAGCCGAATTGCGCGGCGCGATTCGCGCGTTGCAATCATAATTTCGAAAGCTGTTATTTGACCCAGAGCCCTGTTTCCAGTTCCGAACTCTCCACTTGGGCTTTGCTAAAGCGCCTTTATGACGAAAACGGCCGAATTTACACGCGCTGGTACATTCTTGCGCTTGTTCTCATGAGCATTGGCGCGATTGTGACAGCCTATTCAGCCTATCTTCTTAAGCCGGTGGTCAATGGCATGATGGGCAATGGCGGTTCGGCCAGTTTCGCCACCATCCGTTTGCTGGCCTACACTGTCGGCGGGCTTTTCGTTGTTCGCGGGCTGGCAACCTTCGGTCATTCGTACATTCTTGCGCGCATAGGCAATCAAATCATCGCGTCGCTGCAAAACCGCGTATTCGCCCATTTGCTGGCGCAGCCTGTTGGCTATTTTCAGAACCGCCATTCCAGCGAATTTGTTACCAGGCTGGCAAATTCAGCCAATAGCGTCCGTGATACGTTGCAAATTTTGGTCACCACCATCGGACGGGATTTTCTCACGGTCACTGCGCTGTTGATCCAAATGTTTGTTCAAGACACCACCATGACTTTAATAGCCATTTGCGTATTGCCGATCGGCACCATTTTGCTGCGCCGGCTCGGCAGCCGGGTAAAGCGCTATTCACGCCGTTCCATTGATGGCTCAACGCAAATAATGGAACTCATTCAAGAAACAGTGCGTGGAATCCGCATCGTTAAGAGCTTTAATTATGAAACCGCCCAACAAAGCCGCATGGGCATCGCCGTTCAGGGTGTGCAGAC
>JAYTYD010000189.1:0-2468 GCA_043742625.1 Methylovirgula sp.
GTGATTTTAAAGATTGAGGACAACCGTATATGGCTGGTGCCGGAGAACGGCGCATTTGAAAAGCTCGGGCGCAACCATACCCGGTTTATCGAACTGGACGGCGCGACTGATACTGCCAGTATTCGTAAATTGATCGAGCAACCCTTGCTGAACTGGGCAAAAGCGCAAAATTTGTTACGGGTGGCCGATGCGATGAGCGGCGATGGCTTGGCCGCCAAATTGCAAATTGAACGATTTATCGTGCGCGACAAGGGCGTCGCGGAGCCAGGTGCGCGCGCACCCGATGACCGGGCCTGCGAAACTCCAAGCCAGGCCATTCCTGCAACTGCTGAAAAACTCGATGCTGATGTGGCAACGTTATCCATGGGCCAATGTGATATGGTTTATTTCAAGGTCAGCAATATGGGTGAAAAAGCGATAGATTTGACCCCGCTTTATATTGACGGTGCCGCAGCTATTTTCAATTTCGGCCCGGAAACCGGAACGCGGCTGGAGCCGAAAGGCAAACCGGACATCATTGCCGTGCGTACGAAAACCTATAAATCCGAAACCGGACAGCCGGAACCGGCAGGACAAGAACGGTTTTTGTTTATTGCGGTGGAAGTGGACGGACGGCAGGCTTTTGCCGCTAACTTCGCCCATTTGGCCCAACCCAGCCTGACGCGCGCCGCCGTTTCGGCCACGCCGCTCGGCACCTATCTGGACGCCGCAGCGTTCGGCAGCAAAACCCGCGCGGTAAGCGCTCCGGTAACCGGCAATTCGGGCATTTTCAGCTATCGTTGGACCGTGACGCCGCCTGATGGTGCCAAGTGAAAACACCGATCAAGCGAATTAAGCCAGTCTCCCGCGAAAAATCACCCTCAGGCCGGGATTGTTGTTTTCGAGTGTGATATGCAGCCCGTGGCGCAGGGCGATGGCGCGTACAAGGGTGAGACCGAGGCCGTGGCCGGGGGTTTGCTGCGCACCATCGGCGCGGGCGAAACGCTCGAACGCATTGTTCTGAAATGCGGCCGCAATGCCGTTGCCATTGTCAGCAACTTCGAGGACGGCATCGGCCCCCAAAAGGCTGAGCGAAATGCTGACCTTGCCGCCAAGCGGCGCAAATTTCAGCGCGTTATCAACTACATTGGCAATCATCCGCATCAGCAGAATCGGCTCGCCAAGGATGGTGGCGGAAACAGTGCTGACATCAAGGGTTATTGAGCGGTCTTCGGCCACGACGTCATAGATGTCGACAACGTCGGCGACTGTCTGCGCCAGATCAACCGGCTTGAGGCCGCGAAAGTCTCCCGCCGCCGATTCAGCGGCGGCGATGTCGAGCAACGCCGAAAACATATCGATGATTTTTTGGGTTTCATTGATTGCGCCATCGAAGGCCAGATGCGCTATTCGGGCGACCGGTATCAGTTTTGGTTGCGCGGCAGCTTCGCCATTCGCATCAGGTGTGCCAATGTCATGACTGCCAATATCCGGGCCGATATCGCGTCTGGCCCGCTCCAACCGCGAGCGTAAGCGCGCCAGCGGCGTCCGCATTTCATGAGCAACATGATCTGACAAATCGTGCACCGAACGCATGAGCACCGCGATACGCACCAACATGGCATTGACGCTGGCGGCAAGCTGGCCGAACTCATCCGGATTCTGAAAGCCGCTGGCCCGGGCGGAAACATCCCCCGCCTCCACAGCTTTGCAAGTGGAATTCAACGCGGTGATTCGGGCCAACAGACGCCGCGAAACTAGGTATCCAGCAGCCATTGCTATACTCAATGCCACTAGCGCCGGTAGCGCCAACTCCCGCCGCAGGCCCGCCAATAAGGCGTCATGCTCGTCGCGGTTATGCGCAATCAAAAGCCGGATGTCCCCTGGCAGCAGAGTTGCCGCGCCGTCAAATTTCTGGCGCCCTTCAGGATCGGAAAAGCTGATCCGGTTTTGATCGGCGGGCAGGTTGTTTGGCCAGGATTCAAAGTTACCGGCAATTTTCTCACCTTGATCCGAGACTAGCAGATAGACCCTCGGGCTGGTCAGCTCCTGAGAGCGTAATGTGACCGCCGAGGTCAGCCCGGCAAGGCCGGATGCGGTGAAAATATCACGAAAACCCCGCATATCGGTTTCAATCGTGTCTTGAACGCGAGCTTGGGTGTAAGCCGAAACGGTGGAATAGGCGAGATAGAAAGCGATGGCAGAGCCTGTTGCGAAGATGACTCCGAACAACAAGGTGAAGCGAAACAGCGCCGACCTTGCGTAAAAGTCCCGCAGCGACATCATGGTGCGGGCGCTTCAAGCATATAACCTTCGCCACGCGCGCTTTTGATCAGAGCTCCATCAAAGCCATCATCAATCTTCGAACGCAAGCGGCTGATATGGACATCAACCACGTTGGTTTGCGGATCAAACCGCAAATTCCACACCCGCTCCAACAAGAGGGATCGCGGTACATAAGAACCCGCATGTTCGGCAAGGCAATGTAG
>JAYTYD010000190.1:0-1658 GCA_043742625.1 Methylovirgula sp.
TGGTCAGCGAATTTCTGCAACCTATTGAAATGACGGACGATGCTCTAGGCGTAGAAGCCATACGCGAAGTGGGGCCGGGCGGGCATTTCTTTGGCGCCCGGCACACACTGGCGCGATATTCGAGTGCTTTTTATCAGCCGATTATTTCGGATTGGCGCAACAATCAACAGTGGCAAGCGGCGGGCTCACCGCAAGCCTGGCAACATGCAAACCGCGTGTGGAAGCAAGCGCTAAAGGAATACGAAAAGCCTCCCATGGATGCTGCTGTGCATGAAGAACTGTTGAGCTTTGTTGAGCGTCGCAAACGTGAGGGCGGAGCGCCCACTGATTTTTAGAAAGGGCCCTCATTCGGCTGTCGCCACCTTCACCCATGCCTAAAAAGGCACGGGAGAAGTCAGATGTATTGGCCTTCTCCTGTGCGTACTTGCGCATGGGAGAAGGTGCCGACAGGCGGATGAGGGCCGCTTCACTCTACTACCGTATTTGTCATCTCTAAATGCAGCTTATCGCCAGTGTAGGGATGAGCCAGTGCGAGTGTCTCATTGAGATCGCTGCCAAGGCCCGGTTCAGCCGGTGGGATCACATAACCAATTTCCCATACGATCGGTTTCGTCAAAAGCTGATTGTGGAAATTATCGAAGCGCTCGATCGATTCCAAAATCAAAAAGTTTGGCAGTGAAGTTGCAAAATGAATATTGGCCAAAGCTTCAATCGGGCCAGCATACAGGTGTGGCGCAATCTGCGCATAATAGCACTCGGCCATGCCGGCGATTTTCTTGGCTTCCATGATGCCGCCAACCCGGCCCAGTGCCATTTGCAAAATTGAAGCAGCGCGAAGTTCCAGCACGCGGGCGAACTCATATTTCGTTACCAGTCGTTCGCCCGTTGCAATCGGCACGGAAGTTGCCCGCGCCACCAAAGCCATTTCCTCAGGCTTTTCCGGCGGCGTCGGTTCTTCAAACCACAGCGGGTTAAATGGCTCCAGAACGTGCTTGGCAAAACGGGTGGCCCCTGACGTGGTAAATTGGCCATGGGTGCCGAACAGCAAATCGGCCTTGTTGCCCACCGCCTCACGGATCAGTTTACAGAATTTGCGGCACAATTCCATTGACTCGAGTGAGGGTTGACGTGGGTCGAAGGCAGAGTAGGGGGCGGCGGGGTCAAACTTGATTCCGGTAAAACCTTGCGCCACATATTCGGCTGCGCGTTGCGCTGATTGTTCGGCATTCCAGAATATCTGATCGTCTTGGCCCCTTGCGTTGTCAGGGTAAATGTATGTGTAAGAGCGCAGTTTTTCATGAACCTTGCCGCCAAGCAATTCATATACAGGCCGCCCGGTGGCTTTACCCATGATGTCCCACAACGCAATTTCGAGGCCGCTCATGACCCCTTGCAAGCTGGCATCTGGGCGCTGCGTGTAACCGGACGAATAGGCCTTGCGCCACATGGCTTCGAGATCGAATGGATTCATGCCCAAGACGTAGCGCTGGAACGTGTCTTCGATCATGGCCGTGATGGCTTTGGGGCCGAAGGTGTCACAATAAACCTCGCCGTAGCCCACAATGCCGTTGCTGGTGGTTAATTTCACAAAGGTGAAATATCGCCCGCCCCAATTTTTTGGCGGCACAGCCACGATGAAGACTTTCAAATCCGTGATT
>JAYTYD010000191.1:0-4710 GCA_043742625.1 Methylovirgula sp.
AAGGTGAAAGCATTGGAATTGTCCGAGTTTCTTTAAAAATAGCGGATGTTTGCGGCGAAACCACGTCAGGTCCAATTGTTCGGGACGTTCGCGTCATTATTGATCCTCCAGATCAAAGGAAATGGTGCTGTCTTTCCACTCATTGAAAAAGGCTTGGAAGTGCGGCGGAATCTTCAAAGGGTTGCAATCGGGGTTCACCACTGCGGCCTTGGCGCTGGCCGCGAGAGAATTGAATGCCGGATCTGCTGGCGGATTTGCAAGGCGCGGAGCCCCGGCCAGCGATCCGTCGCTGTTGAAGGTGACTTGAATTTTCGGCACATATTTTGAACCTGTCGGCAGCGTAATCGGCAGGCTCCAGCAAGCGTGATACTTGTCCTTGAGCCAGCCGTTGAGCTGTGCCTTCAGATTTGGCGACATTTTGGCGGCGCTGGCTGTGGTTGTTCCAGCGGCAGGGTCCGCGCTGGCGACCTTGCCGGACGAGCCGGTATTTTGCGGCTTGTCTTTGCTCAAAAACTTACTGATGTCGCCCAAAACGTCTTTTTTCGGCGCATCACTGATGTCACCGGCTTTTGGCTTCAGCAAAGCTGCCGCCTTATCAACGGCAGATTTATCGGCAACGGCTCTGGCAGCTTTTTCTTTATCCGCCTTTTCTTTATCGGCTTTTTCCTTATCGGCTTTTTCTTGTGCCACATCAGCGGCTTTGTCCAAGGCGGCCTGTTTAGTGGCAGCGTCCTTTACAGCCATGTCTTTGGCGGCAGTGTCTTTGGCAGCAAGGTCTCGGGCAGCAAGGTCTCGGGCAGCAAGGTCTCGGGCGGCAGAGTCTCGGGCGGCTTTATCCTTCACGGCCTTGTCCAGAATTGCCTTTTCTTTGGCGGCGTCATCCGCAAGCTTTTGTTCGAGTTTGGCTTTCTCCGCCGCAGCGTCAATTTGCTGCTTCAATGCGTTTTTGTCCGGCGCTTCGGCTGCGGGCATTTTATCACGCGGGCGCACCTTCGGCTTTGGCGGGTCCGGCGGGGTTGTTTTTTCGATAAGTTTAGCCAAATCCTGTGTTTTCGGCGGCGCAGGCCGCACAACTTCCGCCTCCGGATCGGGCACCTCCGGATTTTGCGCATCGGGCTGCGGACGTATAACGGGTTTGGGTACGGGCGGGGCAGGCAGCGGCTTTACCGGTTCAGGTTTGGGCTCTGATTTGGATACTGGCGGCTCAGGCGCAGGCCTTGGCTCCGGTTTTGGCGAGTCCGGCTTTATTTCAGGTTTAGGCGGCTCAACCGGCTTGACGGGGGGCGTTGGCACCGGCTTTGCGTCTGGAACGGCGTCTTGTCCGGGGTCAATTTGCGGTTTTAATGGCGGCACGGGGGTTGGCACATCTGTTTTGGCCAGCGGGGTCGGCGGCGTTGGCTTTTGCACTTCAGCTTCAGAAATCTTATCCACTTTTGGCTTTAGCTTGATATCCTTAACGCTCTTTTCGCCTTTGGTGACATCATTCAGCTGCGCCTCGCTGATAACCTCAACGGCAATGGACTCCTGCGCATCATCAAATTTTTGGGTATCGGAAAAAGCAAGCAATGCCGCCAACAGCAAAGCCAGATGGGCGATTGCCGAGGTGATATAACCGGGTTGTTTCCAATCAAACTTCAAGTCTCGCGCCTATTTCTTGTTGGATTCGGTAATCAGGGCCACTTTTTTGAAGCCGGAGGTGGTTATAATCGCCATGACTTCGGCAATGCGACCATAATTGACTTGCTTTGAGCCGCGCACATAGACGCGCTCATCAAAACCGGCTTTGGACATAGCGGTCAGTTTTGATACCAGCTCTTCGGGCTGAACAGGCTGATCCTGTAAGGTGATTTGGCCCTTTTCATCGATGGCGACGGTCACGGGTTTTTGGTCAACATTGATCGCTCCGGCGGAGGTTTGTGGCACGTCAATCGGTACACCGGTGGCCAAAAGAGGGGCGGCGACCATGAAAATAATCAATAAAACCAACATCACGTCAATAAATGGCGTCATGTTTATGTCAGCCATGGCGGCATAGCGCGGCACACCGCGCCTACGTCTGCCACCCGACGACGGGGCCTTGGCTCCGGACATTCCCATGGTAACTCCTCAGGCTTTTCGGTCGGATGAGTGTTGATCGATTTGGCGGGACAGGATCGAGGAAAATTCGTCGGCGAAAACCTCCAGCCGGGCTTGGGTTTTGGCGACGTTCCCCGAAAGTTTGTTGTAGGCAATCAGGGCTGGAATGGCCGCGAAAAGCCCGATGGCGGTGGCAAAAAGCGCCTCGGCGATGCCCGGGGCCACGACCGCAAGCGACGTATTTTTTGAAGCGGCGATTGAGCGAAACGCCGTCATGATGCCCCAAACCGTGCCGAAAAGCCCGATAAAAGGAGCTGTGGACGCGACGGTCGCCAAAACCAGCAGATTTGATTCGAGGCGTTCAATTTCGCGCTGGATGGAGACGTCCAAAACCTTTTCGATGCGGGCTTGCAGGCCCATAAAGCTGGAGCTGGCAGTTTCAAAACTGCGCTTCCATTCACGCATGGCGGCTACGAAAAGGCTTGCTGACGCCGTGGTAGGCCGGGGGGAAAGCGCGCGGTAAAGCTCCTCTAAAGATTGGCCGGACCAGAATATTTCTTCGAACCTTTCCATAGACTTGCGGGTTTGCGCAAACAAAATGCTCTTATTGATGATGATGGCCCAGCACCAGACAGAGGCCGCCAAAAGGCCAAGTATGACGATTTTGACGACAAGATGTGCCGACCAGAACATGCCAAACAACGAGACTTCGGTGGCAATCGGGGCGGCGCTGGTGACAACGTCAACAGGATTCATGGGTTTTCCTTTGAAACTTCAGGTGTTTAAGGCCACATAAACGCCTTTAAGGAGTTGTTTTGAGGCAAATATGAGGCCGCACGCGGACTAAACTTGGCCAAGTCTGCTTAAACCTAACCATGTGTCTTTAAGACATGGTTAAGGTTAAGGTTGGGTTACTTTGTCTGGATTGCGCGGCGAAAAGCGCAGGGAATTTTGGTCTGGACCGCAAAATTTACATGGCCGCGCATGCGCCAGACCCAAGTTTTATTGGTCAAACCCGCGCCAATAGTGCGGTATGCGCGCGCTGTTGTCTGTCCATAAACCGGCGCAGTCTAGCCAAAACCCGGTCAAAGGTTGGCATTTTAGAAGACGAGGATGAGGGACGCTAAAGCGGCACCGCACGCCTCACGCGCCGTTCGCCTTTCCTCAAGCGTGGCGGAACAGCCAGATCATAACCATGGTGTAGAGCATGATGCTGCCACCAATGAGGTAAAGCTGATATTTTTGGGCGAAGGACTCCGCAGCTCTCGATTTGATGCCACTGAACAATTGCGGCCATGTGTACGAAACAAAATCGCCCTGCGACATGACGTTAACCAGCCGCCCCTGGGCATCAACAACGGGGAGATGGCGGAAGCGTTCATTGGACATCATCCTGATCCAAGTTTCAACTTCATCGCTGGCGCGTGCGATTTTAAGATCATAGGTCATGATGTCTTGAATGGGGGTACTGCCGGCATCGAGCCCCTTGTCCAACAGACGGCGCATAAAATCGCGCTCGGTAACGATACCAACGGGCTTATTGTCCGTATCCACAATAACGCTGGCACCATAATTCTTAGCCGACATGGCCCGCACGGCTGTTATGACAAAGTCATTCGGCGCGAATGTCAGGACGGGCGCTTTGTTTCTAAATTCGAGGCGATCTTCGATTTTCATTTTCGTTCCCTTCTTGCGCTCTCATTACGCCCGCAGAGGCGCATCAGATTGCCGCAGGAAAGAAACGGTTGCAGTTAACTCTTTTTCACCCAGTTAACCTGCCACGCCGGGGTGCCGATGGCGAGTGTTTTGGCCATTTCCGGTAACATCAGTTCAGCCTCATGCGCCAGGATATACGGCGGGTTGATGATGACCATGCCGCAGCCGGACAGGCCTTTGCGGGTATGTTTACCCTCCGCGCCGCAAGGCTGAATCTGCAATTCCAGAAGTAGCATTTTGGTGATTTTCGATTGATCAAGCGCCTCGCACAGCGCATTTCCTTCGTTGCCGTTTTTTAAGGGATACCACAGCGCATAGGTTCCGGTGGGCCATTTGCCCAGCGCCAGATTAACGCTGCCGATCATATCATCCCATTCGTCCGGGTTTTCAAACGGCGGGTCGATGAAGATCAGTCCGCGCCGTTCAATTGGGGGCACCAGCGCTTTAATAGTGGTATATCCACTGGCGTGACGCACTTCGACGCGCTTATCGCTGCCCATATTTTCACGCAATGTATCGGCATCCAGCCCGTGCAACTCGGATAGCACCAGCCTGTCTGTGGGGCGAAGCAGGTCACGCGCCACATAGGGGGAGCCGGGATAAACGTTGAGGTGAAACTCAGATTGCCCTTGCAGTGCAATTTTGAGATAGGGCGCGAAAAGCTGCGCGGCCGTGCCAAGATCCGCCTCAGCCATAAGGGCGATGCCCTGCTGCCACTCCGGCGAGCGCTGCGCCTCATCGGACTTAAGATCATAGAAGCCGATGCCGGCGTGAGTGTCCAACATCATCATTTTTGCCGGTTTTTGTACCATATAGAGGAGGATGCGGGTGAGCAGCGCGTGTTTAAAAACATCAGCAAAACTGCCGGCATGGAAGGCGTGGCGATAGTTCATAAGCTTATCCTCACCGAACCGGCGC
>JAYTYD010000192.1:0-1526 GCA_043742625.1 Methylovirgula sp.
AGCCAACATGGCGATCAAACCCGTACTGAGGGAAACTTTCGTTCAACTTCATCATGATGCGATCACGCATAACTTTCGCAATAATTGACGCTGCGGAAATTGAAAGGCTGCGGTCGTCACCCTTGATCAGTGCAGTTGCAGGGCAGGGCAGGTGCTCCGGAATATCACGCCCGTCAATTAAAACATAATCCGCCGTAACGCTCAGCGCCAAAACAGCCCGCCGCATCGCCAGCAAGGTTGCCTGCCGGATGTTGAGCACATCAATTTGGGCAGGCGAACAAGTGGCTAGGGAAATCGCGGCGGCCTTGGCCAAAATCAGATCAAACAGAGCCTCCCGGCGCGCCTTTGAGAGTTTTTTCGAATCTGCCAGTCCTGCTGGAATATCATCCGCCCGCAAAATAACTGCCGCTGCAACCACCGGCCCGGCAAGGCAGCCGCGCCCCACCTCGTCAACACCGGCAATTGACATTAATCCGCTGTCCAGCAAGCTCTGCTCAAAACTAAAATCCGGTCCATTCACTTCTGTTTGCCTCCGACTTTGCAGGCCGCAAACATAGAATTTAAAGCAGCTCGAGCAAGCTCAATTGTTTGCTCACCTTGCTTGGCGGCGCAAACAAATCAGTCCGCAATCGTGTTTTACGCGCATTGAGACCAAGCTTTTGCGCGGCAATCTCAAACCGGCGCCCCAACATCCATGAATAGGGGCCGGTGCCCTTCATGCGGGTGCCAAATGTCGCGTCATAATCCTTGCCTTCATGCGTGGACTGCACAAGCGCCATAACATGCCGAAGCTTGTCTGGATAATGCTCCAGCAACCATTGCCGGAACAAATCCTTCACTTCCAAAGGCAAGCGCAACATCACATATCCCGCCTCACACGCGCCATAGGCCTGTGCCCGTGTCAAAATGGTCTCTATTTCGGCATCGCTCACGCCAGGAATAACCGGTGCCACCATCACTGAAACGGGTATCCCGGCTTTTGCCAGCTCTTTGATAGTATCCAACCGCTTCTGTGGCGTTGGGGCGCGGGGCTCAAGTTTACGGGCTAAAATAGGGTCAAGAGTGGTGATGGAAATCGCCACTTTGGCCAGACCAAGCTTAGCCATAGGTGCCAGAATATCGATATCACGCACAACCAAGGCCGATTTGGTCACAATTGCCACCGGATGCTGCGCCGTGGCCAAAACCTCAAGAATCCCCCTCATAAGCCTGTGTTTACGCTCAATAGGTTGATAGGGGTCAGTGTTCGTGCCAATTGCGATGGTTTTGGCGGTGTATGTATCGCGCGCCAATTCTCGCTCCAGCAAGCCGGCCGCACCCTCTTTCACAAACAGCCGCGACTCAAAATCCAGTTCCGGTGAAAGTCCCATATAGGCGTGAGTTGGCCGCGCAAAACAGTAGACACAGCCATGCTCGCAGCCGCGATAAGGGTTAATCGAGCGATCAAAATTCAAATCCGGTGAGTCATTACGGGTGATGATGCTCTTAGGTTTTTCAATGATGGTTTCAGTTTTGAAAGCGGGCAA
>JAYTYD010000193.1:0-1287 GCA_043742625.1 Methylovirgula sp.
TCCACTGCGAAAGGAATGATCTTGACCGTCGCCACCATCTCGCCAAGCTGAACAGCGCGGAAATTCGGCAAAGTTGCGAGCGTGATCGCCTCATCAACATCGTTGGCGCGGGCCACGCCCTGAACATCAATGCGCAACACGCCGGCCTTAGCCGCAAAGAAATTCACCCGTCCGGTAAACGGCTTTTCGACACGAACATGCTCGCCGCAAAAAGCCGTTGCCAGCTCCAGTGCGGCAGCGTCTTCAGCCACATCGTCCGCGTCCAACCGCGCCACAACAATCTCGCTGACGCCCTCCCGCAAAAGAGCTTCAACATGTGTCGCGGTAACAATATCGCCTTTTTTTAAAACCAATCCTTCTGTGCGCACGGCGTGAGCCACGCGCGCGCCCAAAGCCTGGTTTAAGGCAACCGCACCGAATTTCACGGCGCAACTGCCATGGGTCGCATCGGCTTTTTACGCAGCGACAATATTAACTCCGCCAAAATGGAAACCGCAATTTCCTCGGGAGAGACCGCGCCGATATCCAATCCGATGGGCGCGTGAATCCGCCCGATCTCCGCCTCGCCAAATCCGGCAGCTTGCAACCGCTCCACCCGCTTAGCGTGGGTTTTGCGGCTACCCAAAGCACCAATGTAAAAACAATCGGCTTTGAGAGCGGCAATCAGGCCCGGATCGTCAATTTTAGGATCATGCGTCACCGCAATCATCGCAGTGTAACGATCAAGTCCGCCAATCTGCAGCAGTGCCACATCGGGCCAATGCGCCAGCACTTCCACATCCGGAAAGCGCGCCGGTGTCGCAAAGGCGGTGCGCGGGTCAACCACGGTCATATCAAAACCGCTGAGCCGCGCCAGCGGGGCAAGTGCTTGCGAAATATGTACGGCGCCCAGCACAACCATGCGCACCGGGGGCACCTGCACCTGCAAGAAAACCTCGCCGCCCTCGTGCGCAATCACGCCGCTTTTACCCGAGCGCAACACCTTGTCGAGCTCAACTGCCAGCGAATCGTCCTGAATGTCATCCGCTTTCACAAGGCGCTGCACGCCTGTGTTCAGCTCGGTAACCAAAATTGCAGCGCGGCGCGCCGCGCGCTCAACATTCAAAGAGTGAAGCAAGGCCGCCTTCATGACACCAGCTTTTCAACATAGACCTTGATGCGTCCACCGCACGACAATCCCACGCGCCATGCCGTTTCATCCGCCACGCCGAATTCAAGCATTTTAGGACGGGCCGAGCTGATCACGTCCAGCGCTTCCGAAACCACTTCGCCCTCGACACACCCGCC
>JAYTYD010000194.1:0-20202 GCA_043742625.1 Methylovirgula sp.
ACCGCCAAAGCGGATAGACCGGTGCATATAAGCCCCGCTACAACCCGTTTCATTCCAACCGGTTCAAATCCGAGCAAAACAACCGCGATTATGACGGACGATCCGGCACAGATCACTATAGCCTGAGACGCCGGGCGCGCGGATGCAAAGCCCGCCCCGTCCAAACGGGCAGGAGGTAACAGCCACATAGGCACGACACAGGCGGCGCGAGAAACTGCTGCGCCAGCCGACAGCGCGAGCCCCGTCACCCCCGCACCATAATAGCTGAGCAAAGCGCTGAGAGCACTCCAACGCGCCAGTGTTACGAGCAATAGCGCCATGACACCGTAAGTGCCGAGGCGGCTGTCTTTCATGATTTCAAGTTTGCGGGCGAGGGTGCCGCCGCCGCCAAAACCATCCGCCACATCTGCAAGACCGTCTTCGTGCATTGCGCCGGTAGCGAGCGCCATCGCCATCAGCGCCAGCACAGCGACAAGCTGATCGGGCAAGCTGATTCCGTTGGCGCAAATGACAACTATTGCGCCAAGCGCGCCAATAAAAGCACCCGCCAGTGGCAGTGCCCGAACCGCCCAGGTGAAATCTGGCATTGCGTGGATATCGCGCTCAAACGGAAGCGCGGGAATTGGCAGGCGTGTAAAAAAACGCAACATGGAGAGCGTGTCGCAGGCAATGGCGATGCCGATCGATTGCCAACTGTCTTTTTGATTATTCATGGGCCACATTTAATCGACTTTCCGCCTGCAGCAAGCCATAATAACTCACAAACGGTCGCTTAAGCGCATGTTGACAGGACAAATATGGCCACCGATCTCGCCACCCGGGTTTATGACCACAGTTTTAGGATTGATCCTATTGTTCGGACGCTCCTCGACACGGATTTCTACAAACTGTTGATGTTACAGATGATTTGGAAGATGCACCCGACAGAAAGGGTTGCATATTCCATGATAAATCGCAGCCAGAGCGTGCGGTTGGGAGATATAATCGACAAGGCGGAACTCAAAGATCAGCTCGATCATGCGCGCTCTTTGCGCTTTGCTAAAAACGAGTTGATTTGGCTCGCGGGCAATACCTTTTATGGCTCGAAGCAAATTTTTGAACCTGCATTCATTGAGTGGTTAGCCACCTTTCAGCTCCCTGAGTATGAACTGCACAAGCGCGACGGCCAATATGAACTGCGTTTTGACAGCCCATGGGCCCAATCGACTATGTGGGAAATTCCGGCGCTAACCATTGTGAATGAGCTGCGCGCCCGCGCCGCGCTCAAACACATGAGCCGCTTCGAGCTTGATGTGCTCTACGCCCGCGCCAAGGCCAAGCTCTGGCTCAAGGTGGAGCGTCTGCGCGCACTTAAAGCGGAAGCGCCCCTGCGCATATCCGATTTTGGCACGCGTCGCCGCCACGGCTATCTCTGGCAGCGCTGGTGTGTTGAGGCGATGCAGGAAGGCATAAAGGAGTGTTTCGTGGGGACGTCCAATGTCAAATTCGCGTTTGAATTTGGCTTGGAAGCCATTGGCACCAATGGTCACGAATTGCCGATGGTCTATGCGGCTCTGGCCAAAAACGACCGCGATTTGCGGCAAGCGCCCTATGATGTTTTGACCGATTGGGCGAAAATGTATGGTGGGAACTTATTGGTCATGTTGCCGGATGCTTTCGGCAGCACTACCTTCTTAAAGGACGCTCCTGACTGGGTGGCAGATTGGAAAGGCGCGAGACCCGACTCCAAACCGCCTATTGAAGGCGCGCAGGAAATTCTCGATTGGTGGAAAGCCAGAGGTCGTGACCCGCGCGAAAAGCTCATTGTGCTGTCTGACGGCATGGACATTGATTCGATTGAAACCTGCATCCGCCGTTTCAATGGAGAGGTAAATATATCGATTGGCTGGGGCACAAATCTGACCAACGACTTCAAAGGTTGCGTGCCGAATGGCGCCGACGACGCGCTTAAGGCCATCTCGCTTGTCTGCAAGGTGGTGGAGGTTAACGGCAAGCCGGCAGTGAAACTTTCTGACAATCCCGCCAAGGTCACAGGTGATACTACTGAGCTTAACCGCTACCGCAGAGTGTTTGGCACCACAGGCATGAAAGAGCTTGAGGTGGTGGTGTGAAACCTGCGTCTACTCACGACGAGGGAATGATTATTTTAAGCCTTTTTCTTGCGCCGCGATTGGCACGGGAGACAAAAGCAAATTCCCGCTATTTGCCCCCGCACTAATGAAGCAATGATTTCTGACAGAACTAGGAAAATTCCCCTTGCAGTGAGGCGGCAAGGGGAATTTTAAAAACTCTCTGGCACCGGCACCAAGTATTGGCGGCTATTTTGGCAAGTCTTCTGTTTTCACGTTGATGCCAAGCAGTTTCCACTTTCCGTCGGAGAGCAAAGTTTTTACGGTGAAAATAACTCTATCTTTCTTGGTATCGAAATATCCCTGCGCGACCATCACGCCGTCCGCGTCAACTGTGGTTGGTGTGGTCACAACCATCTTTGAAATAACCACATCGCTGATGTCGATTTGATTGTCATTGAACGCCTTAAACGCTTCCTTGAGCTTTTCTGGCGGCAATTGATCCCGCAAAGGCTTTGAGCTGAGGGCGTTCAACACAGCGTAATTGCCCGAAAGATTGGCGTCGTTAAACGTCAACAGCCAGGTTTTGACAATTTTTTCCTGAACTGTGGCGTCGGGAATGTTCTGTGCCATCGCGGGCACTGAAAAACCCAACAGGCATGCAGCCGCAAAAATCCTGGAAAGGGAAACTTTTGTCATTTTAGTAAATTTTGAATGCATCGACGCGTCCTTCTAATCAGTTCGAGTTTTGGCTGTTTGCCGTAGACGCAACAAGACCATAGTATTGGTATAGTCATAAAAATCCCGCCACAGTCACCTTTCAGATTAAATTCCGGAGTTCTAGGTTAATATTTTAAATGAAACTCCAGATACCGTCGCTCCCGCCTCTCCTGTGCTGCGTTTTACCGGACGAGACTCAATTTCGGCAGTTTCGTTTTGGCGCTGCGTCATTGGAGGCACATCTTCCCGCTTCCAATTTTTGCTTCCCCTCTCTAAGAACGTGCTCACTTGGAGAAACTTATGACCGCTCATGTTTTGCCTTTTGATGATATTCGCGCCCTTCTGTCTTTGATGCCAGAGGCGGACGTGCATTCCGTTGCTGCAGTGCGCGAGCGGGACGCGCAGCTCACCAAGCCGGTTGGCGCTCTAGGCAAACTCGAAATCCTGGTCGAATGGTTGGCGGCGTGGCAGGGTAAGGCCAAGCCCACTGTGGATCGGCCTTTGGTTGCGGTTTTTGCCGCCAATCACGGTGTGGTGGCGCAGGGCATTTCGCCATATCCGCAATCTGTGACAGCGGGCATGATGGCGAATTTTCGCGCGGGCGGCGCGGCAATAAATCAGATTTGCGCCACTTATGACATAGGACTGAAAGTGTTTGATCTGGCGCTTGATCTCCCCACGAATGATATCACCCAAGATGCGGCGATGGATGAAAAGTCCTGCGCCGCCACCATGGCATTTGGCATGGAAGCGTTAGCCGGCGGCGTTGATCTGCTGTGTTTGGGCGAAATGGGCATTGGCAATACCACAATCGCCGCGGCGATTTATTATGCGCTGTATGGTGGAGCTCCGGAAGATTGGGTCGGGCGCGGCACCGGCGTTGATGAAGCTGGTTTGGCGCGCAAAGCAGATGCGGTGCGCCGGGCGGTGGGTCTGCACAAAAATCATTTAAAAGACCCGCTGGAAGTATTGCGCTGCTTGGGCGGGCGCGAAATTGCCGCGATGGCAGGCGGCATTATGGCGGCGCGCTTGCAGCGCGTGCCGGTTGTGCTCGATGGTTTTGTGGTCTGTGCAGCGGCGGCGGTTTTGCACGCGCTTGATCCCTCAACTCTTGATCATTGTCTTGCGGGGCACGTCTCCGCGGAGGGCGCACATCGCGAAGTGTTAAAGCGCCTTGGCAAAGCGCCGCTGCTTGATTTGGGGATGCGGCTGGGGGAGGGCAGCGGCGGAGCGATGGCTATTGGCGTTATCCGAGGCGCTCTGGCGTGCCACACGGGCATGGCCACATTTGCAGAAGCCGGCGTGGACAATAAAGACTAGAGCATATCACGCAAAAGTGTGTAGTGGTTTTGCGAAAATGATATGCGTTACCAGAGAGATGGAAGTGCAATTTGCGTCTGTTAAGAGTTGAATTGCTCTTACGGTCACAAACTTTTCATACGCGCTTTGAAACCTTTGTTTTTTGCCACCGTATATTCTTTGAACCCGCAAACAAACAGCGGGGAAACAGCGGAGAAGAAAACATGAAAAAGACAATTCTTGCCAAGACCCTTGCACTCGCCATCGGCGCATCTCTTATCGGCTCTTTGAGCTTCGTTCCATCGGCTTTCGCTGAAATGAGCGTAATGGTTGGCGGCGCGCCAATGCTTGCATCTAAGAACGTTGTTGAGAACGCGAGTAAAGCGAAAAATCTCACTACGCTCGTCGCTGCGGTCAAGGCAGCAGGCCTCGTAGAAACCTTGATGGGCCCGGGTCCATTCACCGTATTTGCCCCGGACAATAACGCGTTCGCAAAATTGCCAAAGGGCACAGTTGAGACATTGCTCAAGCCAGAAAACAAGGCAACTCTTGTCGCAGTGCTCACCTACCACGTTGTTCCCGGCAAGGTTACAGCCGCTGATTTGGTTGGCATGATTAAAGACGGTGGCGGCATGGCCTCTATCAAGACGGTACAGGGTGGCACTTTGATAGCCAAGCTCCGCGGTAAAAAGGTAACATTGACTGATGAAAAGGGCGGCGTGGTAACAGTAACGCAGGCCGACGTCATGCAGTCTAACGGCGTTGCTCACGTCATCAACAAAGTTTTGCTGCCAGCAAGCTAATACTTGCTCGAACGTGTGTCTGCCATTAGTTTAAGGGCAGATAACACGGAAGTTTGAAAATATGGTCAACGCGGCGGAAGACTTGTCAAGACTGCTGAGCGAGGTAGCTCAGGGCAATAGGCAATCTTTCGCCGCTTTCTATTCTGCAACATCTGCCAAGGTATTCGGTGTCTGCCTATCGCTGCTTAAAAGGCGCGATCTCGCAGAGGAAATTGTTCAAGAAGTTTATGTCAAAATATGGGGCAAGGCGGTTGATTTTGATGCCTCGCGCGCGTCGCCGATAACGTGGATTGCGACAATCGCAAGAAACCGTTGTTTGGATGAGTTGCGTAAAAAAACGCCGGTTTCGCTAGATGAACTTCAGGAGACACAGGAATTTGCCGCAGCCGAGATTAATCCTCTCGCTGGACTTGAACATGGACAGGATCTCGCAGCCCTGATGCGCTGTTTGAACACGCTTGAAGAGGAAAGGAAGCAGATGATCTTACTTGCATATTATTGCGGCCTCTCGCGTGAAGCTTTGTCTAAAAAGTTCTCCAAGCCAGTGGCAACTATCAAAACATGGCTGCATCGCAGCCTCGCCCAATTAAGAATTTGCCTCACACCATGACCCAACTAACCTCCGATCTCACTCCCAACGAAGCCCTTGCCGCTGAATATGTTCTTGGAACACTCGACGCGGCGGAGCGCGCATCTGTTACGCTTCTCCGTGCTACCGATGAGGACTTAGAGGCGCATATTTTGGCTTGGGAGCAACATTTTGCCCCTTGGGCGGCCGCAGCTGCGGATGTTAAGCCCTCTGCAGATCTATTTGCGAAGATAGAGGCGGCTTTGCCGAAGACTGAACCAAGTCTGAAGGCGGTATCATCAAATATAATCGCCAATGACAACATTGCGACGTTGAGGCGGCAGGTAGGCCGGTGGAGAGCGGCGGCGCTTGGTGCCGGGGCGCTTGCAGCGTCGATGTTTGCCGGTGTGGCTGTCCAGCAATATGCCAGCCTCGGCACACCAAAGAACTTTGTTGCTGTATTGCAAAAAGATGCCGGGTCACCTGCCTTTGTCGTTTCGGTAAACGTGGACACTCGCGCTCTCACAATCCGTCCTGTGGCTGCCACCGCGCCGCAGGGGAAAAGCTATGAGCTTTGGATTATCAATGACAAAATTGGCGCGCCAAAGTCACTTGGCGTTGTGCAAAATGCCGGGTTCACAACCGCGCCGCAATTGAAGCAGTATAGCTCCGATGTGGTTCAAGCCGGACTCTATGCTATTACACTGGAGCAGGCAGGCGGGTCTTCCGATGGAAAGCCTTCGGGCGCGCCGGTATTTGCCGGAAAACTGGTCGAAGCACCCTGAAGGCTCAGGTCATATATACCTAAGCCTTGGCCGCATAAGGGCGCTTGACCAGAGGCTTATCTTCTTCAATCTGTGGAAGAGTGCACATAACGCGCTCTGGTGGAAATAACACCAATACTTCGGTGCCTTCTCTGAGCTTAGACTTCAGAATAAATGTACCGCCGTGCAACTCAACAAGTCCCTTTACAATAGGAAGACCAAGCCCGGTTCCCTCTTCGGCTGTTTTATGGGCAAGAGAACCACGCCCGAACGAGGACATGACCACCGGAATTTCGTTCTCAGGAATTCCCGGACCTGTGTCCTTTATTGAGAGATATTGGCCGCCCGCAGCCGTCCAGCCCACTTTGATCGTAATTTGCCCCCCTGTCGGGGTGAACTTTATGGCGTTTGACAGCAAATTCAATGTCACCTGGCGCACGGCGCGCTCATCTGCCCAAATGCGCGGCAAGGTTTCCTCAATATGGGTCACCACCGAAAGTAACTTGTTTTTAGCGCGAAGGGTGAGGAGATGGCGACAATCATCAACAACATTAGTCAACGAGACAGCTTCTTCTTTCAAATCATAGCGGCCCGCTTCCACGCGCGACAAATCTAAAATCTCGTTGATCAGCATCAGCAAGTGCTGGCCGGACGAATGGACGTCCGACGCATATTCCTTGTATGCGGGCACAATATGCGCTCCGAACAGCTCGTTTTTCATGACTTCCGAAAATCCGAGAATGGCGTTGAGTGGCGTGCGAAGTTCGTGGCTCATAGTGGCCAAGAAGCGGCTCTTTGCTAAGTTTGACTCTTCGGATCGGCGCCGCGCTTCATCGGAATTTGCCTTCGCCTGTTCAAGCTCGGCAATCAGCGCCTCCTTTTCGGCGCGGAAGGCAACGCTGTTGTGCGTGGTTGCCTGCAAGCGATGCGCAATAAATACAAAATAAGCCAGCGCTAGGACAGCCATAGCCGGCTGAAGCAAGCCCCCATAGCCCTCTCCGCGTGGCATCATTGCAATGACCGCTATGATGGGCGGCATAAGGCCGGCAAAAACCGACACTGGCATGCTGGATGAAGTCATGCCGCTCATGGCCGCAACTGAAATCATTAAAATCAAGGCGAAAGCGTTAGTCGCAGCTGTATCGATAATTAATAACTGGGTGACAAGCAGCGCCCAAGCCACACCTTGAATACATTCGGCCAGCAAAAATTTGTTACGCCAGCTGCCGATGGTGGCAAAATTTTCGTGGTCTTTGGCATAGGCGAGCGAGAACGCATAGGACAATCCAAGAGCGATAATCTGAAAAACAAACCAATAAATCAAGGATTGAAGAGGCAACCAAAGCGTAACAATGCCCGCAACAGCAAACGCAAGCAGCGCGATTCCAGGAACCACGTCCATGCGGCTTCTGGAAAATAGCTTTAACATTTCAATGTCTTGAGTGGCGCTTTCGCCGACATGCGACGCCAACTTATCCCTTGTCACATGCATATGAAGCTGCATTTTGCGACGGTCTGCAATCACCTTGGGGTCGGTTCCGCGACCACGTTCAATCATTTCCGCTGTGACTGGATTCATTTTACTCACGCAACTGGTTAACGCCTGACACCGTACACACTGACAGACAATCGTTAATGAGGCGCTTAAGCAGGGGCTTTATCCATGTATGAAAGCAAAAACTCATTCAGTTTTTCAAATCCCCGTTCAGCATGTTGTGAGCCTCGTTAAAGGGGGGGGCGAAGCTGTCTACATCCGGGCTTAGATCAAAATTTCAAAAGGAGGCGGCAAAACACTGCCCTGACCCAGTAAATTTTATTAATTTTGCGATCAATTATGGTAAGCTAAACGCCGAAGCGGGCAGGAGGCACCGATGTTATTATTTGATGGGGGAAGGGCGCCAAACGCCCGCCGCGTCCGCATATTCCTGGCGGAAAAGGGCCTTTCAGTGCCGCTGAGCGCTATTGATATCACCACGCTTGAGCAAAAATCTGCCAGTTTCAGCGCTATGAATCCGATGCAACGTGTTCCGGTTCTGCAACTAGATGATGGTACGTTTTTGTCGGAAACTATCGCAATTTGCCGCTATTTTGAAGAGCTTTATCCCAGTCCGCCGCTTTTTGGGGAGGGTGCTGTTGGCAAATCCCGCGTTGAAATGTGGCAACGCCGCATGGAGCTTGGCCTGCTACTGCCGGTGGCCAATGTTTTTCGCCACACGCACCCGGCCATGGTGCATATGGAAGTGCCGCAAATCAGTGAATTTGCCGAAGCTAACCGTCCCAAAGTAGCCGAGGCGCTTGAATGGATTAACATAGCCCTCGCGGGAAAGCGGTTTATCAGCGATGACATATTTTCGATCGCAGATATCACTGCATTGGTAGCTCTCGATTTTATGAAACCGGCAAAATTGAGCATTGCGCCACACCTCACCCATGTGACGGCGTGGCACGAACGCCTCAAAGCCCGCGCAAGCGCAGCCGCGTGATATTGCCGTATCCCGATTATACTTTGCTGAGTTTGGCAAGTGACATCAGGGCGTGCCGCATATGCGTGGAATCTCCGCTCGGTCGACCTTTGCCACATACGCCTAAACCGGTGTTTCGCGCGTCTGCCCACGCCAAGGTGATTTTGGCGGGGCAGGCACCCGGTGCGCGCGTGCACGCCAGCGGTTTGCCGTTTTCAGATCGCTCCGGTGATCGATTGCGGGCGTGGATGGGCGTGTCGCCGGAGCAGTTTTATGATTTGGATTTGATCTCGATAATTCCGATGGGATTTTGCTTTCCCGGAAATGACAAACACGGCGGAGATTTACCGCCGCGCCGCGAATGTCGCGCCCAATGGCACGATCAGGTATTCGCTCATATCCAGCAACCGCTATTATTGCTGTGTATCGGCCAATATGCGCTTAATTACCATTTGCAGCGGCTCGGCTTAACGCAATTGATAGGGTCAAGTCTCACGCAGACCGTGGTAAACTGGCGGGAAATACGCAGGTCAGCACCTTATCCTGTAATCCCATTGCCGCACCCGTCATGGAGGAATTCCGCTTGGCTTAAGAAAAACCTTTGGTTTGAGGCCGAACTTTTGCCTGTTTTGCGACAAGATATTGTCATTGCTCTATCCCGTTGATGTCGCTTCCATAATTCCGCCTTGTTTTATTCACTTGTTGTTAAGTACCAGTTTCGCTTTATCGTAACGCCTTGCGCGTTATTGCCAGAGATTCTATTTTCCGGAGCTTTCATGATTGCGATCTCATCTTCAAAAATCATGAGTTCAGTTACGTTTGTGGTTGGGATAGCGGTGGCGCCGCTGCACGCAGCAGCCGACCCCCACCGCCTTGCACTCGTAATCGGCAATGGGGACTATATGGCAGGGGCACTGCCGACAACCGCAAACGATTCCGCACTTATTGCTCGGACATTGCAAAATGCAGGATTCGAAGTCACCGCAGCGCGCGATCTGGACGGTGCAACATTACGCCGGTCTCTGAGTGATTTTACGGCCAAACTTGGTGCTGCCGGGCCCGAAACCGTAGCATTTGTTTACCTAAGCGGCTATGGCCTTCAGTTTAAGGGTGAAAATTACTTCGCTCCAGTTGACGCGACGATTTTGAAGGATACGGAAATTCCCGCGCAAAGTGTTAAGTTCAGCGATTTTTTGCGCGGTCTTACTGCACAACCAGTGAAAAGCCGCTTTATAGTTTTTGATGCAGCCCGCGCAACGCCTTTTGCAAAAGGTTCGCAGCTTAGCAACGGCCTTGCCTATGTTGAGCCGGATGTTGGCAGTCTGGTGGCTTTTAATGCAACGCCCGGCTTTATTGCCCCGGAAGCGGTCGGCGCAAACGGCGTGTATGCTGCAACCTTGGCTGATTTTATTGCAAAGGGCGGGTTGCAGCCGGATGACCTGTTCGGACAAGTGCGTTTGAAGGTGACCGAAATTACCAAATCAGCAGAAGTGCCTTGGCATTTGGCCAAGTTGGATGGCAGTTTTACATTTAGCGACGCAGTGGCGGCGCAGGATCCACCAGCAGAAGCGGCCAAAGCTTTAGTCGCGGCAACTCCAGTTGAAGCGCCAAAAGCGATTGAGATGGCCAAACCTGCAGAAGCCGCCCAACCTGCAGAATTGGCAAAACCATTGCAGCCGGAGAGACCGGTAAAAATGGCAAAACCTTTGCCCATACCTCTCAAAACTTTGGAAGCGGTGCGTCCTTCGGACGACGTGCCGCAGCACAATTCAGATCAAACCGTGGCAAAAAACGAGCTTGCCCAGCGCAAACTCGCGGATCAGAAAAATGCGCAAAAAACCAGAAACCGTGATGAGGCGCTGGCGTGGCAACAAGCCGATTCCATTGATAGCGCAGCAGCTTACCGTAGTTACCTGAATCGTTTTCCCAGGGGCATTCATGCCCCACACGCGCAGGAGGCCCTCAACGAATTCACTGCGGAGCATAATCGGAGCTACGTTGAGCGCGGCTATGACGGGCAAGATGCAAGCCCGCCCGCTTACCGCGATCCCCGTGCTTATTACGGCCCCCAGCATTCTCAGCAACTTTATGATCAATACGGAGAACCCTTACCAGTCCCGCCGCGCGGTGTGTATCTCCGCCGTCGCTATGTCGAGCAGGACGATTTGGACTATGGCCCGCCACCACGCTATGGCCGCTTCTTGTTTAACCTGCTTCCCTGATTATTTGAGGCGGGCGACAAGGCTGGACGTGTCCCAGCGATTGCCGCCCAATTTTTGCACGTCACTATAAAACTGATCGACAAGAGCTGTTACCGGAAGGCTGGCACCATTGGTTTTGGCCTCATCGAGCACAATACCAAGATCTTTGCGCATCCAATCGACTGCAAAGCCAAAATCGAATTTATTGGCAATCATCGTTTTATAGCGGTTCTCCATCTGCCAGCTTTGGGCGGCACCTTTCGAAATAACTTCAATAACCGCGGCGGCGTCTAGGCCCGCCTTTGTGGCGAAGTGAATGCCCTCGGAGAGGCCTTGCACCAATCCGGCTATGCAGATCTGGTTGACCATTTTGGTAAGCTGGCCCGCACCGGATGCGCCCATCAGACGGCACGCGCGTGCGAAGGCTTTAATCAGCGGCTCTGCAGTTGCATAAGCTTCTCCCTCGCCGCCGCACATTACAGTGAGAACTCCATTTTCAGCTCCTGCCTGCCCCCCTGAAACCGGCGCGTCAATGAAGTGAAGGCCGTTGGCGGCAGCAATGGCGTTGAGTTCGCGCGCAATGTCGGCGGATGCGGTCGTGTGGTCAATAAATACAGTGCCGCGGGTCATTCCTGCAAAGGCACCTTCGGTTCCAAGCGTAACGCTACGCAAATTCGCGTCATTGCCGACACAGCAAAATACCGCATCTTGCCCCTTTGCCGCTTCAGCCGGGGTGAGCTTAAAGGTGCCACCATGCTGAGCAACCCAAGCCTCGGCCTTGGCGGAGGTTCGATTGTAAACCGTAACCTCGTGGCCCGCCCTTACCAAATGTCCGGCCATGGGGAAACCCATCACACCCAAACCTAAAAATGCAACTTTTGCCATGTGCCGTCCTATTCCAGTTCAAAATCAAAATACCTGCCGCGCAGGCGGGCGAATGTTCCATCTGCTTTGATGGCATCAAGTGCGCTGTCGATGCCTTGCTTAAGCTCTTGATCGTCCTTGCGCAAACCTATGCCTAAGCCGTCGCCGAAATAAGCCGGATCATGGCCTGCGCTTCCGACAATTCGGCAGCAGTCACCTTCCTTGCGTGTTTTGAGAAAGTCGCCGGCGGCGTCCCGATCTCCTAAAACCAGATCAATCCTGCCAGCACCCAAATCCAATATGGCTTCTTCCAGCGTCGCATACGGGCGCAAATCCGATTGTTTGTAAGTATCGGCTAAATACGCTTCATGTGCGCCACGCGCTTCTGAGCCGATGCGTTTGCCGGCCAAGCCTTGCGGGGAAACATCGGGCACTGCTGCTTCGCGTTGGGCCACAAACGCCGAAGGCATATTGACATATGACTTGCTGAATAGAATTTTTTCGCGTCGTTCTTCGGTCATATCCATCGCCGCGATGATCGCATCATATTGGCCGGATAGCAGATGTGGAATTAAGTCATCCCAATTATCCGGGACAAACTCGCATGTGGCTTTCAGCCGCGCGCAAATCTCGCTTGCGAGGTCAATTTCGAAGCCGGCAAGTTGATTATTTTCAAGATAATTGTAAGGCGGGCGGGCACCCTCGGACGCGAATCTAACTCGTTTCCAGTCTTTTGGTGCAGCCGAGCTTGAGAAACCGATGCAAAACAGCAGTGCTAGGCTCAAAATGCGAAACAAATTGCCGCTGTTCTGTCTCAATAATGAAAATTGCACGCCACACCGCTCTGGTCAAACTGGAGCAAAACTTTGGAGTAGTGCCGGTTAAATTGCAACTGACAATGCTGTCATGTTCGGGACAAAAAAATGCGAACCGATTGACGCGCAAAATGAATCGATTACAACCACAGTCCACCCGCCGAGGCACTTATGATTACTGAAAATGACGTCCTTAAGGCTCTAGAGCGCGTTATTGGACCCGACCAAATGCCGCTCTCGCAATCCTCTTCGCTGGGCGGGGTTTCGATCAAAGACGGCAAGATTTATGTGACAATTGCTATCGATCCGTCTCAGGCGGCCAAATATGAGCCAATGCGCCGCTCCGCTGAGGGCGCGCTCAAGGCTTTGTCTGGCGGTGCTCAAGCCTTTGTCACCCTTACAGCAGAAGCAAAGCAAGGGGCCAGCAATCCGCACGCAGGGCATTCTCACCCTGCGCCCGGCAACGCCGCGCCTGCTGGCCCCAAGGCAACCGCCGCGCGCGCGGGCACCGCGATTGATGGCGTCAGACACATCATTGCGGTGGCGTCCGGCAAAGGCGGAGTCGGCAAATCCACGACGGCGGCGAATCTTGCGCTTGGCCTTGCCGCCACAGGATGGAAAGTGGGCGTGCTTGACGCTGATATCTATGGCCCTTCTATGCCGCGCATTTTTGGTGTTTCAGGCAAGCCGGAGTTGATCGATAACCGCATAATGAAGCCACATGACGCCTACGGACTAAAAGTAATGTCGATAGGCTTTTTAGTGGAGGAAGAAACCGCGATGATCTGGCGCGGCCCGATGGTTATGTCTGCCATCACCCAAATGCTACGCGAAGTGGCTTGGGGCGAATTGGATGTTTTGGTGGTGGATATGCCGCCCGGCACGGGAGATGCGCAACTGACCATGGCGCAAGCGGTCCCGCTAAGCGGAGCGGTGATTGTGTCCACCCCGCAAGATCTGGCGTTAATTGATGCGAGACGTGGCATTTCGATGTTCAAGCGCGTGAATGTGCCAATTCTTGGTCTTGTTGAAAACATGAGTTATTTTGTTTGCCCGCATTGTCACACCCGTTCGGACATTTTTGCCCATGGGGGGGCGCGTCATGAAGCGGAACGGCTAAATGTGCCGTTCTTGGGCGAAGTGCCGCTGGATATGGCCATTCGTGAAACATCAGACAGTGGCAAGCCGCTAATGGCGACCGCGCCACAAGGGCCGCACGCAAAAAGCTACCTGCAAATCGCGCAGAACGTACGCGCTCAACTTGAAGGAAAACCGCTGCGCGCGCCGCCGCGCATCAGTGTAGAGTGATTTAATGGCGTGGTTCAAAGACTTTTCGCCGCGCACAATTTCCACGGGTCTACTCGCGAGCTTTGTTGGTTTTGCCAGCTCCTTCGCCATTGTTTTAAAAGGCTTGAGCGCTGTTGGTGCCTCACCGGGTCAAGCCTCGTCCGGCTTGCTCGCCCTTTCGGTAGCGATGGGGCTTGGAGGCATTTTGCTTTCCGTAATGCACAAAATGCCGATCTCAGTGGCGTGGTCCACCTCCGGTGCGGCGCTGCTCATCTCCACGCCCGCAGTGGCTGGCGGTTACAATTTTTCAGTAGGGGCTTTTCTCATTTGCGCCGCTCTGCTCACACTTTGCGGGCTTTGGAAGCCACTGGGACGATGGGTCGCGATGATTCCAACCTCACTGGCTAATGCCATGCTGGCGGGTATATTGTTGAAACTTTGCCTGTCTCCGGTACAGGCCATCGCGCAAAAACCGTGGCAGGGTTTGCTCATTGTGGTGGTCTGGGCGGTGGTGGCGCGGCTGAACCGATTGATGGCGGTTCCTGCTGCTGTGGCTGTTGCGGCGGTTATTATTGCCACACAGCTAAATTCGCCGCAGTTCGGCGCTTTCGCTCCCCATTTGGAGTGGATAACGCCGCAATTCAGTTTGGCGACGATGATTTCCATAGCGCTGCCTCTGTTCATTGTCACGATGGCCTCTCAGAACATACCTGGCCTCGCGGTGTTGAAGGTCAATGGCTACACGCCCGCTCCGGGTCCGCTGTTTTTAGTAACCGGTCTATTTTCGTTGTTGAGTGCGCCGTTTGGCGGACATGCAGTGAACCTGTCGGCGCTGGCCGCAGCGCTCTGCGCGGGAGAAGAGGCTCATCCTGACCCGCAAAAGCGCTATTGGGCGGCGATAATCACTGGTTTCGGCTACATCGCTTTTGGCCTCTGCGCCGGAGTTGTCACCGCTTTTGTCAATGTCGCCAACCCGATCCTCATCGAGGCTGTTGCCGGTTTGGCGCTGATGGGATCGTTCAGCAACTCCATTAATGGCGCGTTACAAAACGTTGATCAGCGCGAGGCAGCAACCTTGACCTTTCTGGTCACAGCCTCTGGCCTCAGCTTTTATGGCATTGGCGGCGCATTCTGGGGCTTGCTTGCGGGCGGAGTGATGTTGGGGCTGAGAAAGTGGCGGAGTTGAGGGGTGACTTGTTTTGGCAAGGGCTTTCAAAGAACTAATTCTTTTCTTGCTCCAACACAGAAATTTTTGTTCCATGCACTGGGGAAACAGGCATGATCGGGCTTAAAATAAAGCAAATAATGGAATTCGTCGGAGAACCGCTTGTCGCGGCAATCATCGCATTTTTAGTTTCTCTGTTTACAACAATGAGAGTTCTTAGCGTCTTCATAAAGACGACCTGCCGCGATGGATGGGAATCTCCGTCCATTGGTTTGCGAGGAGCTTGTTCCTGGCATGGTGGTGTTACAGACAGCGGAATAGGTGCGATAGCTACAATTATTAGCTTGCTCATCGCTATTTTAGTAGCGGTCCGGAGGGATATCGTAACTGAACGAAGGGCAAAAAAAGAACAGTTATTGAGCGACAATGCTTTAAAATTAGAAGCCGCGAATCGTGGAATCGCGTGTCCAAAATGCGGATTTGCTATGCGACTCCGCAAATCTCACAAAGCACCAAATCGTGGTAGACACTTTATGAGTTGTACACGATATCCGAAGTGTATCGAAGATCGGCCGCTGACTGCAAAAGAAAAAAGGACTTATGATATCCGCAGATAAAATGGCGAGGCAATGATGGTTCAAGCAAAAGAGGCAGACCAAATGTCGGATGACAGCTGCTGAACTTGTCTACCCCCCCCCATTCCCCCACCTTAACCTTCTCTCGCAAGCGGGCGAGGGAGCAACGCAATTTACCCCCCCGTCATGCTCATGTGACGGCCAACGCCGGGAATATTGACGCCCCGCTCTATGATAAAGTCATGGCCTTTGGGCTTGCGTAAAATCGCAGCGTCAATCGCCTTGTTCAAAGTCTGGTTGGTTATGTCGGCTCTGAGCGGTGTCCTCAAATCAGCGGCATCTTCCTGCCCCAAACACATATAAAGCGTGCCGGTGCAGGTTATCCGCACACGGTTGCAGCTCTCGCAAAAGTTATGGGTGAGCGGCGTGATAAAGCCAATCCGCCCGCCGGTTTCTTTTACGGAAACATAGCGCGCCGGGCCGCCGGTTTTGTAATCAATATCCGTCAGCGTGAAGCGCTCCATTAGCTGGGCCTTGACGCGGTTGAGCGGGATGTATTGATCCGCCCGCTGGCCTTCAACCTCACCGAGCGGCATGACTTCGATAAAGGTAATATCGGCACCAATGCCATGCGCCCATGAGATCAGGCGTTCAAACTCGTTTTCATTAACGCCTTGCAGGGCAACAGCGTTAATCTTAACGGCCAGACCTGCCTTCTGTGCCGCCTCTATCCCGCCCATAACCTTAGCCAAATCGCCCCAGCGGGTCACAGCGCGGAACTTGTCCGCATCCAGTGTATCCAGAGACACGTTGATGCGCTTAACTCCGCAAGCAGCCAGTTCACCCGCATATTTCGCCAGCTGAGAACCGTTTGTCGTCACAGTCAGCTCTTCTAGCGCGCCGGACTCAAGGTGCCGCGACAACGAACGGAACAGCTTCATGATATCTCGCCGCACCAAGGGTTCGCCACCGGTGATGCGGATTTTGCGGGTACCTTTGTCGACAAAAGCCGTACAAAGCCTATCGAGCTCTTCGAGACTCAAAAGGTCTTGTTTGGGCAAAAAATGCATGTCTTCCGACATGCAATAGACGCAGCGGAAGTCACACCTGTCCGTCACCGACACGCGGATGTAGGTGATGGCGCGACCAAAAGGATCAACCAATGGCGCTTGCGGCGATGTAGCAAGTTTGCTGATGTGCGTATTCATTGGCATAGTGTAGGGCTAGCGCAAGGCTTTTACCATAGCTCTTTGGAACACGAAATCTTGAGGAACAGAATCGATGCGGGACAGAATTTATGAATGACGCTTGGCCCGTCGAAATTCTCGCCTCGAACGAGGGCAGGGTACTAAACATCAGCTTTGATGACGGCAAAAGTTTTGCGTTGCCGGCTGAGTTTCTGCGCGTCGAAAGTCCCAGCGCCGAGGTGCGGGGCCATTCTCCAGCCGAGCGCAAGACTGTTGGAGGAAAAATCAATGTCCGCATTAAGGCGATCGAGCCGGTTGGCAATTACGCGGTTAAGCTGGTGTTTGATGATGGCCATGACACCGGCCTTTACACTTGGAGCGGCCTTCACAAACTCGGCTCAGAGCAGGACAGCATTTGGGCTGATTATATAAGCGCTTTGGCCAGCAAGGGGCTGGCGCGCGATAAGCTTGGTCAAAAGTGAGATAGCATTTCTTTTTGGAATAGATCTCATTCGGTCTATTGGCTTTGCTAGTGAGCCGCATCGTGTATTTTAAAATAATGAAACGGAGTCGCTCATGTCCTCTACAACCGCGCCTTTAGCACGACCAAAATTTAGCACCGAGACGATCCTGATCGCGGGGTGTCTGATCGCCGTTTTGACATTTGGGCCGCGCTCGGCTGTCGGGCAGTTTCAACTGCCTATTTTGACTGAAACGCACTGGAGCACAGCCGAGTTTTCGTTAGCGATAGCCTTCCAAAATTTGCTTTGGGGCGTAGGTCAGCCATTTTCGGGTGCATTGGCCGACCGTTTCGGATCGGTGAGAGTGCTGATAGTGGGCGCTTTGTTTTATGCCGCAGGCTTGGCGCTGATGGCGTATTCCACTACGCCTTGGCTGTTCGATTTGAGCGCTGGAGGGTTGGTAGGTTTCGGATTGTCCGGCTGCTCGTTTAATATTGTACTGGGGGCATTCGGCAAACTCATTCCGGAGAAACAGCGCTCGATGGCCTATGGTTTTGGCACGGCGGCCGGTTCCCTCGGCCAATTTTTGTTCTCGCCGCTCACGGGCGGCCTGTTGCGCAGTTTTGATTGGCAGACAGTTACGCTGGTTTTGGCGGGGCTAATGCTATTGGTTGTGCCACTGGCCATCTTTGTTTCCAGTCCCGCTCAAGCAAAGTCGGTAGACAAAACTTCTGAGCAAAGCGCAAAGCAGGCTTTGGTTGAGGCCTTCGGCCATCGCTCCTACGTCCTTCTGGTCATAGGATTTTTTACATGTGGCTTTCAATTAGCGTTCATTACCGTGCATTTTCAACGCTACGTGGTCGAAGCGGGGCTTAATGCTTCTGTAGGCTACTGGGCGTTCGGCTTGGTGGGTATATTTAACATCGTCGGCTCCCTTACTTCGGGCTGGGCGGGTTCACGTGTGCCGCGCCGGTGGATTTTGTCGTTCATTTACATCTCTCGCGCCTTGGTCACGCTCGCGTTTATTCTTTTGCCAATATCGACCTATTCAGCTTACGCGTTCGGCGCGCTGAGTGGTCTGCTATGGCTGTCGACTGTACCGCCTACCTCAAGTCTGGTTGGCATGATGTTTGGTCCGCGCCATTTTGCTATGCTCTACGGTTTTGCATTCTTTTCGCATCAGGTGGGTGGTTTTCTTGGGGTGCTGTTAGGCGGCGTCTTACGTGAACAAAGCGGGTCTTATACCATCGTATGGTGGCTTTCGATTGCGCTTGGTGTAGCCTCCGCATTGATAAATTTGCCAATTGTCGAGCGGCCGGTTCAGCGCAACCTTACTCCGGTCGCCGCCTAAAAAGAGAGAGTAAGTGATGAGCTTTAAAGCTATTCGCCTTGAAAAAACCGATGCAGGACAGAGCGTTGGCATTGTGGATATGCATGACTCCGACTTAATGGATGGAGATGTCACCGTTAAGGTCACTCATTCAAGCTTGAATTATAAAGACGGCCTTGCCATCACTGGAAAATCGCCGGTGGTTCGTAAGTTTCCTATGGTGCCGGGCGTTGATTTTGCCGGGATTGTTGAGAACTCCAGCAATCCTGAATTTAAAGTTGGCGACGAAGTTGTGCTCAATGGCTGGGGTGTCGGAGAAGGCCATTTCGGCGGCTTATCGCAAAAAGCCCGCGTTAAAGGTGATTGGCTTGTCGCTTTGCCCAAAGGTTTGACGCGTTACCAGTCAATGGCCATCGGCACAGCGGGTTACACCGCAATGCTCTGCGTGATGGCACTTGAGCGTTTTGGCCTCAAGCCGGATCAGGGTTCAGTGGTCGTCTCCGGGGCCGCCGGCGGTGTTGGTTCCGTGGCTATGGCTGTTTTGTCAAAGCTTGGTTGGCACGTGATCGCCATCACAGGACGCCCAGAAGAGGCAGACTATCTACGAGGGCTTGGTGCCTCTGAAATTATCGAGCGTAAAGAGCTCTCAGGCCCAGGACGTCCGTTGGCGAAAGAACGTTGGATTGCCGGAGTGGACTCAGTCGGGTCTCACACGTTGGCAAACATCTTGGCATCCACCAAATATGGCGGCGCAATTGCCGCCTGTGGGTTGGCGCAAGGCTTGGATTTGCCGGCGACCGTAGCGCCGTTTATTTTACGAAATGTGGCGCTGTTGGGCGTTGAATCGGTCAACTGCCCCAAGCAAAAACGAATCGAGGCGTGGAACCGCCTCGTTCATGATCTGGATCATGCAAAGCTGCAGGCAATTACAAGAACAATAGCGTTTGACGAGATTATCCCGACAGCCAGCGCTTTAATGGAGGGTAAAGTGCGCGGCCGTGTGGTGGTGGAGGTTTAGACGGGCGCTCTCGCGAGTTCGTGCAGGCGATAGTAAAATTACATCCGGGTTTTTAGGCTTTCTTCTGCATAAACTTCGTGTGCGATTTGCGACCACCCCTGAACCTGCTTTCGTCCCAGGGATCCGCGGTCCATATTATTCTTCAATGTTGCCCGGGATGTGGATGAGTGAGGGCGGGAAGTCGGCCGTCGGAGCGGGCTGGACTATCTATTGCGCCTGCATCCGGCTCTTCCTAAGGCTCAATACCACGCCAAAATGGCTGATATTACTTTGCTGGTATGGCTCGAGTTTCAAGCCGTGGCTCATCAACCAACTCTGAGCAAGACTGTGCTCTTGAGCAAAAGTTTTCCAGTGGCACCCGAGTTTTTGGGTAACTAAGCGCCGTTCAACTATCCAGATTAGCTCGCCATTTTCACCGGCATCGCATTGGACGATAGTTTACGAAACTTGATTATGGCGTCGGTCAGTTAGTTCCGGTATCAAATTTTGGGAATCGTCCAGTCGTGGCTCCGGAAAAACTGCGAGTTAGTAGGCTAAGCTTTCGCTTCCAAGACACCGTCGAGCGCGCGACGTTGCTTGGCGAGTTCTACACCGACAAATGTCATAAATGCGCG
>JAYTYD010000195.1:0-5170 GCA_043742625.1 Methylovirgula sp.
TCTTTCCTGTTCCGGACGCTACGATCATAGCACGCCGCGACGCCATAATTGCCGGTCTCGCCCGGTTGGTGCCCTTTGAAAATTTGGTGACCACGCTCGACGAGCGGCGCGCCTTCGAAACCGACGCTCTCACCGCCTATCGGCGTGTTCCACTCGCTGTTGTGCTGCCGCGCAATACCGCTGAAGTAAGTGAAATTTTGAAATTCTGCCATGCGAATGGCGTGAAGGTCGTGGCGCGCGGGGCGGGCACCTCTCTGGCAGGTGGCGCCATTCCGCTCGAAGACAGCATTGTGATTGGCGTGGCCAAAATGAACAATATTTTGGACGTGAATTTCCCTGATCGCACTATGAAAGTGCAAGCGGGCATCACCAATCTTGCTATCTCCAGCCACATATCCGACCAAGGCTTTTTCTATGCGCCTGATCCCTCCTCGCAACTGGCCTGCACCATCGGCGGTAACATCGCCATGAACTCGGGGGGTGCGCACTGCTTGAAATACGGCGTTACGGTCAATAATATCTTGGGTGTAAAAATAGTACTGATAGATGGCACCATTCTGGACATTGGCGGCGAGGCGCTGGACGCCGAGGGGCTGGATTTTCTCGGGTTGATTGTCGGCTCGGAGGGCCAACTCGGCATCGTGACAGAGGCCACAGTTCGAATTTTGCGCAGCTCTGAAGGCGCGCGCCCGGTTTTGTTTGGCTTTGAAGACGTTGAGGCGGCTGCCGCCTGCGTCGCGGCTATTATTGGTGCCGGCATCATTCCGGTGGCGATGGAGTTTATGGACAAAATCGCAATCGAAATTTGCGAGGCTTTTGCCCATGCAGGATACCCGATGGATTGCGATGCGCTGCTGATTATCGAGGTGGAAGGCTCGGATATTGAAATGGACGCGCAACTCGCGCGCATCGTTGCGATAGCCAAGCAACATAGCGTTAAGGTGGTGCGCGAATCCCAAAGCGCGATGGAAGCGGCTGCAATTTGGAAGGGCCGCAAGTCCGCTTTTGGCGCGACAGGGCGCGTAGCCGATTACATTTGCATGGATGGCACCGTGCCAACTTCACAGCTGTCGTTTGTTCTGAAGCGCACGCATGAAATTGTGCGCTCGTATGGATTGCGCGTTGCCAATGTCTTCCATGCGGGAGACGGAAACATGCACCCGCTTATCATGTATAATGTTAATGACCCGGCCGAGCAGGCCAAGGCGGAAAGTGCGGGCAATGACATATTGAAACTTTGCGTTGACGTCGGGGGCTGTCTGACCGGGGAGCATGGTGTCGGTATTGAAAAGCGCGACCTGATGCGCCACCAATATTCCGATATTGACCTTGCCCAGCAGCGCCGCGTTGTTTCGGCCTTTGACGGATTGGGTCTGCTCAATCCGGGCAAGGTTTTTCCGCTGGATATGTGATTGTTGCCCTCGGCCTAGTCTTTCCGGGTAGGAGAGGCTTAGAGTGAGAGCCATGCATAAAGAAAATTTGACGTATGACCATTCACATTCCCACCACTGAAATCGCGGCCGCCGATATCATCAGGACCGCCTCTTCGCCCCTATCCATTCAAGGCGGTGGCAGCAAGCTGGCATTTGGCCGTCCCGCATCGGGAGATATTCTCTCGTCGAAGGGGCTCACCGGCATCACACTGTACGAGCCAAGCGAAATGGTGATTTCCGCCCGCTCCGGAACGCCGCTCTCCGAAATTGAAGCGGTGGTTGCTGCCAAAGGTCAGATGCTGCCGTTTGAACCAATGGATTTTTCGTTGCTTTTTGGCGAAGGAGCGCCAACCCTCGGTGGCAAAACCGCAATAGGAGGGCAAATTACTTTAGGAGGGGAAACTACTGTGGGGGGAGTTGCTGCCTGCAATCTGTCCGGCCCGCGCCGTATCCAGTCGGGGGCAGCGCGCGACAGCATTTTGGGCTTGAGGTTCATCAATGGCAATGGCGAGCTTGTCAAAACCGGGGGCCGGGTGATGAAAAATGTCACCGGGTTGGATCTGGTTAAAATCAATTGCGGTGCGTTCGGAACGTTGGCTTTTCTAACCGAAGTCACTTTAAAGTTGTTGCCGGTACCGCAGAAAGCCGTGACCTTGGTTATAAAGGGGCTTAGCGATGCAGAGGCAATTGCGGCGCTTTCAACGGCTCTGGGCTCCCCCTTTGAAATCAGCGGTGCTGCACATTTGCCGTCCGGCCTGGGCCGCGATATCTCCCGCACGCTGATGAGGCTTGAAAACTTTGAGGCTTCGATAAGCTACAGGGTGGGGGAGCTGCGTAAAATCTTTGATCAACCTAGTAACGTTAACCTGGACGTTAACCTGCTTGAGGGCGAAGACTCAGACAGACTGTGGCGCGGCGTTCGTGATGTGGAATTCCTCTGCGACCAACCGATTAATATCATTTGGAAAATCTCCTGCGCGCCGAGCAACGGCCCCAAGATTATGGCGGCTTTAAAACCGCTAGGCGGCAAGCATTTTTATGATTGGGGCGGAGGCTTAATTTGGCTAAGTCTTGATTCACCTCACACCGGCGCAGTGCGCGCGGCTGTGGCCCGGTTCGGAGGCTATGCCACATTGGTGCGGGCACCCGAAAACGTCAGGGCGACGGCTGCGGTTTTTCAGCCGCTTGCTGCGCCGCTTTTGGCGCTGACCAAAAGCGTTAAGGCCAGCTTTGACCCGCGTGGCATATTAAATTTTGGCAGAATGTTTGAGGGCGTCTGATGCAAACAAATTTCACCACCTCTCAGCTTGCCGACCCGCATATGGCAGACTCAGAAAAAATCCTCCGCACCTGCGTCCACTGCGGATTTTGCACGGCTACCTGCCCAACCTACTTGTTGCTCGGGGATGAGCTTGATAGTCCGCGCGGCCGCATATACATGATCAAGGATATGCTGGAAAATAACAAACCAGCCACAAAGCAGGTGGTCAAGCACATTGATCGTTGCCTGTCTTGCTTATCCTGCATGACCACCTGTCCCTCTGGCGTAAATTACATGCACCTGATCGATCATGCCCGCGCGCATGTCGAACAAACATACAACCGTCCGCTGACGGACCGCGTTTTCCGCGCGCTTCTCGCAAATCTGATGCCCTATCCCAATCGCTTTAGGTTGATGTTGTTGGGTGCAGTGGCAATGCGTCCGTTTCGCGGCTTGATTGGCAAGCTCCCGGTCATCGGTGCGCGCGCCTATGCAGCGCTTGATCTTGCGCCGTCCTCGTTGCCGGGGCGCGCAGCTGATCAAAAACCGCAGACATTTAAAGTGGCAAAGCCAATCAGGCGCGTTGCGCTGCTGGGTGGCTGTGTTCAACCGGTGCTGAAATCAAATATCAACACCGCGACGATTGAACTGCTGAACCGGTTTAATGTCGAAATTGTTTTGGCCAAAGGCGAGGTATGTTGCGGATCGTTACCACACCATATGGGACGTGAAAAAGTCAGCCTCGATATGGCGCGCGCCAATATAGACGCTTGGATGCGCGAAATCGAAGGGCAGGGTGAGGGGAGCGCAGGCTTGGACGCGATCATCGTCACCGCGTCCGGTTGTGGCACAACGATTAAAGACTACGGCTTTATGCTGCGCGACGATGCAGCATATGCAGCCAAGGCCGCCAAGGTTACGAGCTTGACCAAAGACATCACCGAATTTCTCACCAGCCTCGAACTTGCGCCGCTTGAAGATAAAAACCTCGTGGTCGCCTATCATTCAGCATGTTCCATGCAACACGGGCAGCAGATTACCGAGGCACCCAAAAATCTACTCAAAAAAGCCGGTTTTAAGGTGAAAGATGTACCAGAGGGGCATATTTGTTGCGGCTCTGCCGGCACTTACAACATTTTGCAGCCTGAGCTTGCTAATCAACTTCGCAACCGCAAGGTCAAGAATATTGCCAGAACCAAACCTGATATCATTGCCACCGGCAATATTGGCTGCATAACCCAAATCGCCAAAGGCACTCAAACGCCCATCGTTCACACAGTGGAGTTGCTCAACTGGGCGTATGGCGGGGCTATGCCAGAGGGGCTTGCAAGCCTGTCTGGAATTTAACGCCGCGGAGTCATCAAAGTCTTGGAATAGTCACACTCATCCCCCATATCAGTCATGCAGCTTAGGACTGCTTTTTGGGAGATGCATGATGACCCCTGACGAAAAAAATTTGCTTTCGGGCCTGTTTGAGCGGATACGTGCCGCCGATACCGGACCGCGCGACGCTGAGGCAGATCGGTTTATTGCCGAGGCTGTGCGTCAAAATCCGAATGCCGCCTACGTGCTTTCGCAAACGGTACTTATTCAAGAACAAGCCATGAGCGCAGCAAACCAGCGCATCCAGGAGTTGCAGGCTCAAGTGAGCCGCTCCGCTCAGGATTCTCAGGGCAGCGGCAGCTTTTTAGGCAATATCGGTAAGAGTTTGTTTGGTGGCTCTCCGCCGTCACCTCCTCCGCGCCAGAACTTTGCCCCGCAACAGGCAAATGCCCCGCAGCAGGCCTATCCGGGCCAAAATTATCAACAACAACAGCCGCAAGGCCCGTGGGGCGGGGTTTCCGGTGGCGGGGCTCCTCCGCAATCGGGTGGCTTTTTGAGCGGAGCCTTGCGCACTGCTGCGGGTGTAGCCGGGGGTGTCATGCTGGCTGAAGGTATCAGCGGTTTGTTTCGCGGCGGTCAGGGCAGTGGCATGATGTCGGACATTGCCGGAAGCGGGTTTGGCTCTCCGGCACATGCAAGCGAAAATGTCACTAACAATTACTATGGTGACAGCAGTAATCAACGCGCCGCCGATGTCCTCCAAGACCAGGATCAAGATCAAGACGACGTGCAGGACGCTTCTGACTCGGGTTCGTCCGATGACAACAGCGGAAGCTTTGGTGGCGATTCGTCGGACGCGTAGGCGCCGTTAGCTGCAACTTATTTAAAATGCGGGCAGCTCTTCGGCTGCAAGTTATTTAAAATTCGGGCAGCTCCTGGGCTGCCCGTTCAAGTTTTCATGGTCAATCTCAAAGCTTATTTGAGGGTTATCCGCGCCGCGCTGAATTTTTAGCACAAACACCGAGTCAAAATCCGTGTCTTTCCATTGTGGAACAGTATCCGGATTGCCGCCATAGCTTTTCATCAGGTCGCGAGCCACTGCTTCAATTTCGTGATGTTCCCACGCGACCAAAACAACGGCGCTGGCCAGTTC
>JAYTYD010000196.1:0-4212 GCA_043742625.1 Methylovirgula sp.
GTCCTCACAAACGGAGCAAAAAATGCCCATTCCTCATCGCTCATTAAACCGCGAACCAAAGCAGCCTCCCCTCAGAAAGGGAGCTTGAATCACGTTTCAACCGATTTGGGAATTATCTTTGTCAACAGAACCTAAGTTGCGTAGCGCAATCTTGGTGCCAATCAAAAACGAGTCCAGTCTTTGAGCTGCTCAAGACGTTTTTGATTTGATCCAAATCAAAAGGGTTTCCTTGTGGCGATTTGGTACTTGTCCGCTGCGCCTGACGGGTCTGGTGCTTCTTGACAAGAGCGAGGTGCTTACTGATGGTCTCTGCCAAAAAGGCAGTGTTTGCCGAAAAAACTGCTGCCAAAACAATATCCGAAACGGTAACTGCTAACGCTGAAACCCGAGAGCAATACCTGAGTTTGCGCGACCAAGCCCGCGCTCTGTATGATAACAGCGATTGGTCAAACGAGCATATTGCTGCAAAGCTCAGCATTTCTGTTCGTACATTTTCAAGATTGCGCAAGTTTTGGGGTTGGCCACAGCGCCCGCCGCTGAACAAGCGTCGCGCCTTGGCCAGTATTGAACTGATTGAGCCGCCGGGAAGCGCCACCAGCCTTAATGCCCGATTTATTTGCCAATTGCGCCGCGAGCTGGAAACCGTTGAAAAGATGCTGACCCATACGCCCGACGCGGTCGTTCCGGCTGCGGCAGCTGAGCGCCGCGCCAAGACTATCGCTTCGCTTGTGCGCTCGTTTTCAGATATCCGGCGTCTTGAAACCATCAAAGAAGGGGATGTGGATGCTGAATTCCCCACCACGCTTGAAGAACTCCGCTCGGAACTGGCGCGCCGCCTTGACCAATTGCGCGACACCAGAGGCTCTGGGGATATTGACTGAAGGGCTGAGCAAATCCGAGCTTGTGGCCTTATTGCAGGATTGGGAATTTTGGGCGCGCGATGATCAATTGCCGCCGGTGGCAACCAAAAACGGCGCACCGTGGCACTTATGGTTGATGCTGGGCGGACGCGGCGCGGGCAAAACCCGCGCCGGTGCAGAATGGATAAAAGCCTTGGTGGAGGCGCATCCGCGGTTTACGCAAACGCCTGTGGGCCGCATCGCCCTCATCGGTGAGACGATGGCAGATGTGCGTGAGGTTATGGTGGAGGGCGTCTCAGGGCTGTTGTCGTTGCCTTACGGCCGCGAGCGCCCGATTTGGGAAGTGTCACGGCGGCGTCTGGTTTGGCCAAACGGAGCAATAGCTCAAGGTTTTTCGGCGGAAGACCCTGAAAGTTTGCGCGGCCCGCAGTTTGAAGCGGCGTGGTGCGATGAGCTCGCCAAATGGAAATATGCGGAAAATGTTTGGGACATGTTGCAATTCGGCCTGCGCATTGGCACGCCGCGGCAAATGGTGACAACAACGCCGCGTCCGATTCCGCTGTTGAAGAAATTGATGGCCGCTCCGCTCACGGCGATCACCCGCGCCAAAACCCGCGCCAACGCGCAAAATCTGTCTCCGGCGTTTTTAAATGTGATTGAGCAGCTTTATGGCGGCACCACTCTGGGCCGGCAGGAGCTCAACGGCGAAATGATCGAAGAAACCGCCGGTGCGCTGTGGACGCACAGTTTGATTGAAACGGCGCGCGAAGCCGTCGCCCCGCCTATGGTACGCATTGTGGTGGCGGTTGACCCTGCCGCCGCATCGCATCGGAGGGTGGATTCTTGCGGCATTGTTGCTGCGGGTATCGACAAACACCGCAATATCTATGTGCTGGAAGATAAAACCATTGCCAGTGCGCGGCCTGCGCAATGGGCGGCTGTGGCAGTGGCGCTCTATCATGCGCTGCAGGCCGATGCGCTGATTGCCGAAGTCAATCAGGGCGGCGAGATGGTTTCGGCTGTGATTCATGAGGCGGATGCAAACGTCCCGGTAATTGCGGTACGGGCGACACGCGGGAAATATTTGCGTGCGGCACCGGTGGCCCAACTCTATGAGCAGGGCAGGGTGCATCACGTTGGCAGCTTCACAGCACTGGAGGACGAAATGTGCGCCCTTGGTCCGTCCGGCTTGAGCGACGGCAAAAGCCCCGACCGCGTTGATGCGCTGGTTTGGGCCATAACCGATTTGGCATTGAAGCCCGGCGCTCTAGAGCCAAGGGTGCGGCGGATATGAGGGGGAGGAAAATGAAGCGGATTTGCTGGCGCCAATCGAGAAATACGGAACCTGAACCTGAGTTGTATCCGCCGCTCAACTATGCGAAGGAGAGCGATGACAAACACAGAACCAAAACTCCCCTACGACCTCACCTATAAAATCCGCTCTCGCGGCGGCAATGGCACCAACGCCGTCTGGGAATGGGTGCTCACCCGCTCCGATCAGGCCCTGCCGCTTAAAAAAGGCACTGTGAACGGCACCGAACGCCGCGCCCAGATGGACGCCGAAGCGGCCATGGTAAAATACAAGGCTGCAATGGAGAAGGTGGCGGGGTAATATAAGCTTTCTGGGTTTCCTTGGTAAGGACTAGGCTGCCTGACGGATGCTCGCCGTTAAAGCGAAATTTAATTTTCAAATGATTGATAATTTGGAGAATTGACTTATATGTCAATTAACGATTTGATTGCTACAAAGGTGCATGAAGACAAATTAGTGCCTTTCTTACCCCTTCGAGGTGTTTCAAAACGTCGAGCCTTCTTATCTTCAAAAGTCATCAATGAAATAGATATACCTTCATCCGCCGTGAACGCACTTGGGGCATCTGGTTTCGTCAAAGCTGCTCTTACTAGGTGGGTATTGGGAGAACAAATTTATAAAGGCTATCTCAAAAAGCTTGGAGAGCCTCCTACGGGGATTTGGGAAATCAGAGTGACGCAGCCGACGGCGCAGTTTCGGGTGTTTCTGAGATTTGCTGAGAAGGACACTATAATAGTTTCGGGCATTTATTCGCGGGGCCGATTGGGAAAGCGCGGGTCCAACGAATGGTCTGCTGCAATGAACGAATGCGCATCTTTTTGGAGCGAACTTTTCGAAGGACACATGTACTTCGAGAACGGAAACAGAAGCACTGGATACATAAGTGAGGCGTGTGATGATTTCAAAGTTTAATCCGGTTGATCCAATAGTCTCAAGCAACAATGACTATGGTTTTGCCAGAGTGAGGGATATTGCATTCGATGCCGTTCAGAAATTATGGCGTCGCCGCCAAAGCGAAGGCATGAAGCAAACCGACCTTGCGGTTAAACTAGGTAGGGATACCGCTTGGGTCTCTCGCAAGCTAAGTGCACCCGGAAATTGGACACTTCGCACGCTTGGCGAATTTGCGCATGCACTTGATGGTGAAGCAAAAATTGAGATTGTTGGGCTTGAAGACCAGTTAAATTTGCGCTCAAATTATGATGCCTACGCAGCGCATAAAGGTCAGATGCCTCAATTGGGAGCGCCCGTCATAAAACTGGAGCCGCAGTTTCCGAATTCTATTTTGATTTCAGAGTCTTCAAAAACCGCTGCCCGTAACAGAGCAGTGGTTACTCGCGAATTGGAATACCAAACGTGAAGAAATTAAAACTTATTAGTGCCATTTATTGCGAGGCAGCGCGTTTAGAACAAAATGGCAAATATATTCTAATTGGAGCTTCTGCTGCCGCCATGAGCGTGCCGATTGTGCCGGTTGTAATTCCTGTAACAATATTCATGGAGGTCTTGCCGCCTGACAAGGGTGACTTTCGTTTCCATTTCAGGTTCATCGACAGCTCGTCAACCGTGCTGCTGGCAGGTAACCTGGGCTTGAACTTTTCCGGAACTGAACTCACGACGATTGCTCTGGGTACATTTCCGCTCAATATTCAGAGGGCAGGTAAATTTTTGGTGCAGTGGAGCTTTAATGATAAAGACTGGGAAACCATTAAGGAACTCGACGTTGTTGTAGCTTCAGACCCATAATTGATTGTTTTTCCAAATGTTTGAATAGTTTCTTCCATATATCATTCTCTCCCCCCAAGCCGCTCCCTGAGCGGCTTTTTTATTGCCCGAATTTCCCCCAAATCCAATCCGCCCCCCCAACCTCACGAGGCCTTAATGTCCTTTTTATCACGCCTCTTGGGCGAACAAACCGCCGCGCCGGTTTCTGCTCTCCCCTACGCGCCGCCAAAACCTGAGGAAAAAGCCTCGCGCATTGGCGGCCTTCTGGCCATGCACTCCCTCGGGCGGCCGAAATGGACTGACCGCAATTACACG
>JAYTYD010000197.1:0-14092 GCA_043742625.1 Methylovirgula sp.
ACCTGCACGCGCGCCTGCGCATTCTGCAATGTTAAAACCGGAATGCCCATCGCATTGGATAGGCAAGAACCGGCGCATGTCGGCCAAGCGGTGGCCAAACTAGGCCTTTCGCACGTGGTGATTACCTCGGTCGACCGGGATGATTTGGCAGATGGCGGGGCTGAACATTTTGCGCAGACAATCCGGGCCATACGCGAGCTTGCTCCCGGTACCACCATTGAGATTTTAACCCCGGACTTTTTGCGTAAAGACGGCGCTTTGGAGATTGTGGTTGCCGCAAAACCGGACGTGTTTAATCACAATCTTGAAACTGTTCCGTCCAAGTATCTGAAAGTACGGCCGGGCGCGCGCTATTTTCATTCTGTTCGGCTGCTTCAACGGGTGAAGGAGCTTGACCCCACGATCTTCACAAAATCCGGCATTATGGTGGGTTTAGGCGAGGAGCGGAATGAGGTCTTACAATTGATGGATGATTTGCGTTCGGCGGATGTGGACTTTCTCACCATTGGACAATATCTGGCGCCTACCAAAAAACACCATCCTGTGATTGGGTTCATAACGCCTGACGAATTCGAATCGTATAAGATCATCGCCACGACCAAGGGCTTTTTACTGGTGTCCTCGTCACCCCTTACGCGCTCTTCGCACCATGCCGGAGAGGACTTCGCGCTGCTTCAGAAAGCCCGCAACGCCCGTGATTTCTCCCAAAAATCCAAATAATGCCGCAGTTTCGTACCACACGGCGCGTCAAGCACTCGGCTGAAAAAATGTTTGCTCTGGTGGCGGACGTTGATAGATACCCTGAGTTTTTACCGCTTTGCACCGGCCTTGTAGTGCGAAAGCGCATCACAGTGGCAGACAAACAAGTTCTGATCGCTGATATGACCGTAGGCTATAAAGCTATTCGTGAGACTTTCACAAGCCGCGTAACTTTGGACGAAGATGCGTTAAAAGTTTTGGCTGAATATATTGATGGCCCGTTCAGTGTGATGGACAACCGCTGGTCTTTCAAACCTGAGGGGCAGGGCTGTAGCGTCGAATTTTATATCAATTACGAGTTTAAAAACCGGCTTCTAGGGCTGCTTATGGGGTCGATGTTCGACGTTGCTTTTCGCAGATTTTCCGAAGCGTTTGAGAAGCGCGCAGACAAGATTTACGGTAAGAGTTAAACGGTGCTGCGTGTGTGAAGACGAAACAGCACGATCATGAGAAGCGCTGCAATGCCAAGCGGAAGCAGCGCCCAAACGCTTTTCCAGAGCACCGCTGCCAGCGCAAAAAACCAACAAAAGTTTAGCGCCGTTTCGGCCAAATTCGCCAAGACAGACCCCTTTTGTCGATAGCCAAAAGTTTTGCGGGGGCGTGGTTTTTGCGTCCATAAACAAGCCAATGTGGCGCTAAGAGCTGCGACTGTGCAGGCGGATGCGGTCAATCCCCCCAAATAAAGCGATTGTCGCGCCAGAAATATGAGCGGCAACAGCATGATCAACGTAACCGGGATTGTCGCAGCGAGTATCTTTGCCCGCAGAATTTGTCTGGCTGCAACCGGGGCGGAGGCCACTAAATCAGGCGCGTCCTCACCGGAAATGGTGATCCACACTAAGCCACCCGCAAGTTGTCCGGTTAACATAGCCAACATCGGTGCTAGCCCGGCAGATGGCGCGCCGGGAAGTTCTGAGCTTTTCCAAAACGCAAAGCCCATAGGAATGATGTAAATGAGTTGGAGCAACACCTGACTGATCAGCCACGGGTCCCGGCGCAAAAGGCGCCACTCTTTCAACATCAGGCTCATGTTTGCACCGGTACGGAAACAGCGCGCCTGACGTTGCATCCGCGTTTGCGGCATTGCCTTTTCGGTCGCGCCGGCTATGGCCGCAGCTTTTGCCGCATAAGTGCCGCCAAACAACCAAACCGCGGCGGCGAAGCCTAAAACGCCAAATCCGGTTAGAATAAGGGCAGAGTTCCAATTTCCGAAAACGGCGCGCGCGGGCAGCTCCGTAAACGCAAACTTGCCGGATGCCGAAAGATTGGCGAGCCAAGTTCCAACCGAATCAACCCAACTGTCTGGTAATACCGCCCGTGCTTGCAAAGCAATGAACGCGGATGCGCCGATCAACACCGACAATATCTGTCCCAAAACGCGCGTGCGCCGCGGCCCGATGAGTGCGAACAAGGCCATCGTAAAAACCAGCCCGGTTGCCGTCGCAAGTAAGCCAAGCGCGGCCATCACCGGATAGGTCAGGAGCCAATGAGGTGAGTCAAAAAGCGCCATCCAATTGGCCAGCGGCAGAATAATAAAACCCCAGGAAAATATGACCGGCACGGCTATGGCTAAAGCGCGAACGGTCAACACGTGTCGCATCGAAACGGGCGCTGTCAGTAGAAGTTCGACATCGCCCCGCGAATACAGAGCTTGTGTCACCGAATTAAGGGCTTGAGAAACCATCCACGCAAACAACAGGCAAGCCACCGCAGTCAGACTGGCAAGCGTCTTGGCGTCAAGGAAAATAGGTTCATTCGAAAATCCGAGCGCAAAGGGAAGCGCGAGGAGATGCAGAACCACAAAAACCACTGTGACCACAAGGGCCAACGGCCACGACTTGGATTTGTGGGTCTGCTTGAATCGCGACAGTCCGCGATTCCAGAGGCGCATCTCGTGCCGCAAGAGTTTTGGAATGTTCAAGCTTTCAGAGCGCAGCAAAGCGTCACTCATGCGGCCGTCCCAAAAGCGGGTGTTGACGCGACCACTTCAAGAAACACTTCTTCAAGCGAAGATGCGCCAGCTGTGCCCGCTTGCAGACGTAATTCAGCCATTGTGCCTTCAGCGCGCAGCCTTCCGTTTTGAATGATACCAATACGATCTGAGAGGCGTTCTGCAACTTCAAGAATGTGGGTGGTTAGAATAATTGTCGCGCCCATCTGCGCCCGCGTCTGCAACAAATCCTTCACCTGCCGCGCGGCGGAAGCATCCAAGCCGGTCAAGGGTTCGTCCAGTATCAACAGTTTCGGATCGTGGATGAGAGCGCCCGCCAGCGCGGCTTTTTGTTTCATCCCGCGCGAAAAGCCTTCACAGCGGGCATTGCGCTGATACCAAAGGCCGAGCACATGCAAGAGTTCATCCGCCCGATACTGAGCCACATTGGACGCAACGCCCCAAAGTCCGGCGATGAATTCGAGATATTCGAGAGGAGTCAGTTTGTCATAAAGCATCGGGTCATCGGGCAGCCACGCAACGATACGCTTCGCACCAATCGGATTTTTTCGCGCATCAATCCCGAAAATTTGTATTTGGCCGGAGTCAGGCGCGGTAAGCCCCGCCACCATTCGAAGGGTTGTGGTTTTCCCTGCTCCGTTGGGTCCGAGCAGGGCATATAGCTCGCCTTGGCGCACGGTCAAATCAAGGGAGTCGACGGCCTTTTTCTCGAAGGTCTTGGTTAAACCCTTAACAACAAGGGCGGGCAGTATGTCGAGAGACATGGCAAATCTTTCAGCAACAAATGCTGGAGGTTAATCAGTCAAAAATGAAAAAAGCGTGAGTTTACGTCAGCGCGCCAAGCAATAGCTCTAAGGCTTGGTTAACGCTGGCAAAACGAACCTTGGCCCGTCCGATGTCGCCGAACTGACGACCAACATGGCGGGGCGCAAAGCCACGGCGTGCCAAACCAAAATGTACGAGCCCCACCGGCTTAGCATCAGAGCCACCACGCGGACCGGCAACCCCGGTAATTGATACGGCGACATCGGCCAATGAGCGGGCTAATGCGCCCTCAGCCATTACCAGAGCAACCTCACGGCTGACGGCACCGAACTTTGACAGCAGGTCTAACGGAACACCCAACATCGCAATTTTTGCTTCATTTGAGTAGGTGATGAAACCACGTTCAAAAACAGCAGATGATCCGGCAATCTCAGTGAGTGCCGCGCCGACCAGACCGCCGGTGCAAGATTCAGCTGTAGTAATTTTAAGACCGCGCGACGCGTAACGTTCAATAACAAGCTGCGCAGTTGCTTCAGGTAAGATCATGGCAGTCTCACGGTTGCGGTGGCATAAGCGACGATACCTTCGCCGCGCCCGACAAAGCCCAGCTGCTCAGATGTTGTTGCCTTAAGTCCAACCCTATCAAGCGGGATTCCAGCTATCGATGCAATTTCAGCACGCATAGCGTCTCGGTAAGGCCCGATTTTTGGCGCTTCACATACCAGAGTGCCGTCGAGATGCGCGATGACGCCCCCGCGCGCGCGCACCCGGGCAACAGCGTCTGATAGAAAGATCTTTGAGGCGACACCCCGCCACTTTTCTTCAGACGGAGGAAAATGCACGCCAATGTCGCCATCTCCCAGCGCGCCCAAAATGGCATCTGTTAGCGCATGCAGCAAAACGTCTGAGTCAGAATGGCCGTTGAGCTTGGCAGTGTGCGGAATTTTTATGCCGCCAAGCCAGATGTGATCGCCTGCTTCAAAGCTATGAACATCATAACCTTGGCCAACCCTGATATCGTCAAGTGACCTTAAGATCATGCGTTCCGCGGCAGCAAAATCTTCCACAGTCGTCACCTTAATATTTTCAGGCGCGCCAACAATTACAAAAACCTGTTGACCCGCCCATTCTGCTACGCTGGCGTCGTCGGTAAGATTTCGGATATTCTGAGCGGCGGCCGCTACGTGTGCTGCTAAAATGTTTTGATAAGCGAAAGCCTGCGGCGTTTGCACAGTCCGAAGTGCAGCGCGATCCTGCGTCGAAACGATTTGGTTTGAAGGCGAAATTTGTTTGACAGTATCTATTATGTTGAGGGCTGGTACAACGCCGTCGTATTGACCAAGCGCCGCCACCAACGCGTCTATCAACGATGACGGTGTAAAAGCGCGCGCGCCATCGTGGATCAAGACATATTTGGGCTGTGATTGCTCCAAAGCTTTGAGGCCGTGAAGTACACTTTGTTGCCTGGTCTCTCCGCCTGCGATAGGCGCACTGATCTTGGTTTGCTGCGCAGGGGTCAAAAACTGCAAAGCTTGATAATATGCAGCGTCTTGCTGATCCCCGATAATCGGGACGATGGACTTGAAGTCGAACGCGCAAAGGGCTTTGAGGGTGTGGGCGAGAACCGGCATCCCGCCAACAGGACGAAACTGCTTAGGAATACCGCCGCCTGCCCGCTGGCCGGACCCTGCTGCCACAACCACTACGGCAATTTCTTGATATTTCGTCATGCCTTTGTCTCACACGCGCGACCGAAATGGTCAATGTGTACGCATCTCAAGAAGCTGCTTTTGATTTTTCGCAAAAATGGATATATAATAGGCATGGTCACATGTGATGAAAAAATGAGCAATTTGCCCAAAAAAGAGCCGCCCATTAAAGTCGGGCCTGTTGAGTTGGACGGACGTGCGATCTTAGCCCCGATGTCAGGCGTGACAGATGTAACTATGCGCAGAATTGCGCGGCGTTTCGGTGCCTCGCTTGTCGTCTCCGAAATGGTGGCGTCGGACGACTATGTGAAGGGGGATGCAGAATCCCGGCTCCGCGCCGAAGGCAGCGGCGTTGAACCGCATGTGGTGCAAATTGCGGGGTGCGAACCCTATTGGATGGCCGAGGCGGCGCGATTGGCGGAAGCGAACGGTGCGGCCATTGTCGATATAAACATGGGTTGCCCGGCAAAGCGTGTCACCGGAGGCGCAGCGGGTTCTGCGCTTATGCGCGACATTCAGCATGCAATTTTGCTGGTGGAGGCAACCGTGGCCGCCGTGAAAATTCCAGTCACCTTAAAAATGCGTCTTGGCTGGGACCATACAAATTTAAATGCCGCTCAACTGGCGCAACAGGCCGAAAAATCCGGAATTCAGCTGGTGACCGTGCATGGCCGCACCCGTCAGCAATTCTACACGGGAGAGGCCGATTGGGCGGCAATTGCCACGGTCAAGCGTGCTGTGAACATTCCGGTCTTGGCTAATGGTGATTGCCGAACTTTGCAAGACGCGCGCCGCATGCGTGAAAAATCAGGCGCGGACGGCGTAATGATTGGTCGCAGCGCAGTGGGGCAGCCATGGTTTGTGGGCGAGGTGGCTCACTTTTTGGAAAACGGAGTGACAAAACCAGTGATTTCCGCTCAAACGCGAGCCAACGCGGCGATTGAGCATTTGCACGGGTTAGTTGAGCACATGGGTGCCGCAAAAGGATTAAGGCACGCCCGAAAACACTTGGCGGCGTACACGCAGAGAGCATCCGCCGACGGTTATCAGGTTCCGCAGCATGTAAAAAGCAGTTTGGTGCGCAGTGAAAGTCTACCGGAAGTATTTCGGCTGATGGCGGACCTGTTTTCTAACCGGCTTCCAAGCGAGGCGGCGTAAAATGGCCGAAAATCTTCATATGCTGGCGGATATTCCCACTCAGGTGCTTGGCATTATGCCGCAACCCGTGTTGATTTTAGGTGCCGGAAACAAAATTATCGACGCAAACAGTGCGGCTGAGTCCTTTTTTGAGATAAGTCTCAACAGCCTGCGCCGCAAAAGCCTCAAAGACATCGTAGCCTTCGGCTCGCCAATGTTTTCGCTGGTGGAGCACGCCCGCGAACACGGTGCTTCCATCAATGAATATCGGGTGGATATGTCGCATTGGCGGATTTATGGAGAGCGGAGCGCCGATATCCATGTTGCCCCGTTGCGGGAACCGGGAACGATTCTGGTCATTTTGCAAGAACGTACCATCGCTGACAAAATGGATCGGCAACTAACGCACCGCGGCGCCGCGCGGTCTGTCTCGGCTCTGGCGGCAATTTTGGCACATGAGATCAAAAATCCGCTTTCAGGCATTAGGGGCGCAGCCCAATTGCTTGAAACCGCTGTTGGCGACGAAGATCGGGCGTTAACGCGGCTGATTTGTGATGAAACAGACCGGATCGTCAAATTGGTAGACAGGCTTGAAACCTTCTCCGACGAACGGCTGCTAAAGCGCGATAGCATCAATATTCATGCAGTATTGGATCATGTTAAACGGCTCGCTCAGGCGGGTTTCGCACAACACATCCGTTTTGTCGAAATTTATGATCCATCCTTGCCGGATGTATTTGGAAACCGGGATCAATTAATTCAGGTTTTGCTCAATCTTGTAAAAAATGCCGCAGAATCCATCGGTGAAGACAGTGTGAATGGTGAGATTCAGCTGACCACCGCGTTTCGCCCGGGCGTACGTATGCGGACAGCGGGGTCGCCGGTACCGGTTTCTTTGCCTCTGGAAATTGGTGTGCGGGACAATGGACCCGGAGTCGCGGCCAACATCTTACCGGTTTTATTTGATCCTTTTGTCACCACCAAGACATCTGGAACTGGCCTCGGACTTGCATTAGTTGCCAAGATGATTGGCGACCACGGCGGAATTGTTGAGTGCGAAAGTCAGCCACGTCGTACGCTATTCAGAGTTTTGCTGCCCATGTCCGCGAAGGAGGATGGCGAAATGAAAGATATTGAGCCGGTTCAGGGCGGGCTAACAAGGGATTGAGGACTGTATGAATTTGGGAACAATTCTCGTTGCGGATGACGATGCTGCAATTCGAACTGTGTTGACCCAGGCACTCATTCGCGCGGGTTATGAGGTGAGAGCAAGCGCAACAGCCGCAGGATTATGGCGCTGGGTGCAATCGGGCGATGGTGACCTAGTTATAACTGATGTGGTTATGCCAGATGAAAACGCATTTGATTTGCTGCCCCGGATCAAGAAAATGCGGCCGGAACTGCCCATAATTGTCATGAGTGCGCAAAATACGTTTATGACGGCGATCAAAGCTTCAGAGCGTGGAGCCTATGATTATTTGCCGAAGCCATTTGATTTAAAAGAGCTGGTGGCCATTGTCGGGCGCGCGCTCAGCGCCCCCAAAGCGGTACGCCCGCATGACAAACAAGACGAAGCGGACTCCATGCCGCTCGTGGGTCGTTCTCCTGCCATGCAGGATATTTACCGCGCATTGGCGCGCCTGATGCAAACAGACCTTACGGTGATGATTACCGGAGAATCAGGAACCGGCAAGGAACTTGTTGCGCGCGCGTTGCATGATTATGGCAAGCGCAAAAAGGGTCCCTTTGTTGCCATCAATATGGCCGCTATTCCACGCGAACTTATTGAGAGTGACCTTTTCGGTCATGAAAAAGGGGCCTTCACCGGCGCAAATGCGCGCTCCGCCGGCCGCTTTGAGCAGGCAGAGGGCGGGACACTTTTTCTGGACGAAATCGGGGATATGCCGATGGAAGCCCAGACCCGCCTTTTGCGTGTTTTACAACAGGGCGAATACACCACTGTTGGCGGTCGCAGCGTTATCAAATCCAATGTGCGTATCGTGGCGGCCACCCACAAGGATTTGCGCCTTTCAATTGCTCAGGGGCAGTTTCGCGAGGATCTGTTTTTCCGCTTAAATGTGGTGCCGCTGCGCCTTCCGCCGCTTCGGGAGCGCACAGAGGATATCCCTGATTTGTTGCGACATTTTTTTGCGCTTGCGGTGAAGGAAGGTCTGCCACAAAAGAATGTTGACCACGCCGCCGTTGATCGCCTCAAGCGCTATCGCTGGCCGGGTAACATCAGAGAACTGGAAAATCTCACGCGGCGGCTTGCGGCGCTGTATCCGCAAGAAACCATAAGCGAAGCCCTTGTCGAGTTGGAACTTGGGCAAAATGGCAATAAAGCCAACAACTCTCCGGACCCTTACGGCGCCAATGGCGTGGATGCCGTACCACAGGGGGCACCTGAAGACTTGATGGGCGCTGTTGAGCGCTACATGACGCAGCTGCTGGCAAAATATGGCGAGAATTTACCACCTCCCGGCTTATACCATCGGGTGCTGCACGAGCTCGAAGTGCCTTTGATTGCAGCCACGCTCGTTGCCACGCGGGGCAATCAGATCAGGGCGGCTGAAATTTTAGGATTGAATCGCAACACGTTACGTAAAAAAATCAGTGATCTTGATATCAAGCTGTTGCGCACAACCCGTTGAGGCCAAGGGAACACCCTCCTCGGCGCTTTTGTTGATTTAATTTGTAACGTCGCATTTTAGCAACAATGTTGTATAAATACATCATCACTTCTTGGTGTTGGCTTCACGTTGTTGAAGCACGTTGATTTAAAAGTGCGGGAGCGGGTGTGGCCTCAAACAAACAGCCGAATTCAGACAGCAAAACGCCCAAGGAGGCTGGTAGGCGCACCGTTTCGCGTCTCGGGCTCGCGTCAATTGCCTGCGCCTTGCTATCAGCTCTGGCGACATTCATTATATTTGCGGGCTATTCGCCAATTGCGCCAACAGATCAGGTTGTTATCACCCTGTTTTTCATCAACATTCTCATTGTATTGGGGCTGATTGCGCTGGTCGGTTGGGAAGTCTTCAAACTCATCCAGGCACGCAAACGCGGGGCTGCCGCGGCCAGGTTGCACATTCGTATTGTTTCGTCTTTTTCTTTGATTGCCGCTGTTCCGGCGCTGGCCATGGCTGTTGTCGCGACAATTACGCTCGACCGCGGCTTAAATCCATCATTCATGGAAGATGTTCGCGGGTTTATTCAAAAAACCACAGAAGTGGCTGACCTTTATCGTCGCGAGCAGTGTCAGTCGTTGATCCGCGATATGCAACTGACTGCATCAGATATTGATAGAGCGCATCCGCTTTTTGATGAAAACCGGGCAATATTTCAGGATTTCTTTACATCGCGCTCGAAGTTTTTGGGGTTTTCGCTGGCTAAAATCATTAAGCCGGACCAAAGCGAGGTGCTCGATTCAGGTCTAAAGGACGACAATGCCCGCTTTCCTGAGCCGCGGGATTTTACCGATGCCGAGGAAGATTCGCCGATTTGCGTGGCACCTCAAGGCCGGCTCACCTTTTTTGCACTGGTAAAGTTGGGCAGTTATCCCGGTGCCTATCTCTATGTTGCACGACAGGTAGACCGCTACGCCGTTGATTTTCCCAAAGAAGCAGAGGGTATTAATCAAATATACAACGCATTCGATGCGCATCGCCGGAATATTCAAATAGCCTTTGCTTCGATGTTTATCCTCCTAGCTCTCATCATGTTGCTATCGTCAGTATGGTTGGGGCTTTCTTTCGCAAACAGGCTCGTGAACCCGATTCGTCGGCTGATAAGCGCAACAGACGAGGTCGCGGGCGGCAATTTGGACGTAAGAGTGCCTGTAAGGGCCAGTGAAGGCGACATCGGGCACTTAGCGCAAACATTTAATAACATGACGAGTGAACTGCGTTCGCAGCAAGCCCGCCTGATTGAAGCGAACGCGCTGGCGGATCAGCGGCGCGTGTTTACTGAAGCGGTTCTATCGGGTGTTCCGGCAGCGGTGTTCGGAATTGATGCCTCCAATAATATTACAGTGTGTAATGAAGCTGCGTCTCAACTTGGTTCAGCATTAACTTCGCAGCAGACAGACCTCATAGGATCACCAATTTTATCTGTTGTACCGGAATTGATGGCTTTGTTGGTTGAAGCGCGTTCTGGCCGTGGGCGTATGAGACAGGCGCAGATAAGTCTGCTGCGTAAAGGTCGTGAGGGCATCTTCAATATCCGTATCGCGCCAGAATCCTCGAGCGATGAGCGGCAAAGTATGGTGGTGACTTTGGATGAGATCACCGATCTTGTTGCCGCGCAACGCACATCTGCCTGGGCCGACGTGGCGCGGCGCATTGCGCACGAAATTAAAAATCCGCTGACTCCTATACAACTTTCCGCCGAAAGGCTGAAACGCAAATATGGTCGTGTGATTACCGTGGACAAAGACATTTTTGATCAGTGTACTGATACCATCGTCCGCCAGGTGGATGACATAAAACGCATGGTTGATGAGTTTTCTGCGTTTGCGCGTATGCCTAAAGCTAAGCCCGAAAAAGGAGATATCAACGAAACGATCCGGCAAACGCTGTTCTTAATGCGCATAAGTCACCCCGACATTAAGTTTGAGGATCAGAGCGTTTCCGAACCGGTTGTTGTTGCATTTGACCGGCGGCTCATCAGCCAAGCGCTTACCAATATTATCAAGAATGCGACCGAGGGAATTATGGCCGCTTACACTCCCTATGCGGGGCAGGGGGTTGTCGCGGTTAAGCTATCCATTACAGACAGAGGCTTAATTTCCATCGATATCAGCGACAACGGCATTGGTTTCCCCGCAGAAAATCGCCAACGTCTGTTAGAGCCTTATATGACAACAAGAGCCGAGGGAACGGGGCTGGGATTGGCAATTGTTGCCAAGATTCTTGAAGAACACGGTGGCGGTATTGAATTGCTTGATGGCCTTAAAAACGAAGCGACAGGGCACTTTGGGGCCAGAGTCAGGTTGTATTTCCAAACTGAGTTGAAAACTTTAGAATTGGTAGCAACACGTTGAAATTAGGATAAAAAATATGTCCAGCGACATTCTCATAGTAGATGACGAGGCAGACATCAGGGAACTGGTGGCCGGAATCTTGTCAGATGAAGGACATGGAACGCGCGTTGCGAAAAACGCCACGGAAGCGCTGGCTGCGGTTGAGCTTCGGCGACCGCAGTTGATTTTTCTGGATATTTGGTTGCAGGGGTCAACGCTCGACGGTTTGCAATTGTTGGAGCAAATCAAAGCGAACCACCCAATGGTCCCGATTGTTATGATTTCCGGCCATGGCAACATTGAAACTGCTGTCGCGGCGATCAAACTGGGCGCTTACGACTTCATTGAAAAGCCGTTCAAAGCGGACAGGCTCGTGCTGGTGGCTGAACGTGCTTTGGAAACCTCAAGGTTGAAGCGCGAAGTAACTGAATTGCGCTCCCGCATTGGTGATGTGGAGGGTTTAGTAGGCAAAAGCGCCGCAATGAATCAGTTACGCTCGCTGATTGAGCGCGTTGCACCAGCCAACTCACGCATTTTAATTTCGGGCGCGCCCGGTAGCGGCAAAGAGATTGTCGCCCGTGCTATTCACAGCGCTTCAGTGCGCACCAACGGGCCGTTTGTTGTGCTGAGCGCGGCAACCCTGACACCGGAAACGGTGGAGCAGGAATTGTTCGGTTCTGAACCCGGAGAGGGCAGGTTTCACAAGGTTGGCGCTCTCGAGGAAGCGCACACCGGAACGCTCTACTTGGACGAAGTTGGAGAAATGCCCAAAGAGACACAGGCTAAAATATTGCGTGTGCTTGTCGATCAGAGCTTTTTGCGTCTGGGAGGTAAAAATCGTGTTCAGGTCGACGTGCGTATTGTCGCCAGCACCAGCCGCGATCTCGTTCAAGCGATCGTGCAGGGCAAGTTCCGGGAGGACCTCTATCACAGATTATCGGTGGTGCCGATTCGCGTGCCAGGATTGTCCGAACGCAGGGAGGATATTCCGGAACTCATCGAAGTCTTTATGGAGCAAATGTCTCAGAATGCCGGATTACCAAGACGCAAGATATCCGGTGAAGCATTGGCAGTGTTGCAAACCCATGACTGGCCGGGCAACCTGAGACAGTTGCGAAACAACATAGAACGTTTAATGATACTGGTAACTGCCGATCCGGACTCTGAAGTCACAGCGGAGATGCTCCCCAAGGAAATCGGAACATTGGTTCCGTCAACACCAACCGGCTCCGGCGGTGAGCGCATCATGAGCATGGCCCTGCGCGAGGCGCGTGAATTGTTTGAAAGAGAATACCTCATCGCACAGATAAATCGCTTTAGCGGAAACATTTCCCGGACAGCCGAGTTTATCGGCATGGAGCGATCCGCTCTGCATAGAAAACTTAGGTCCTTGGAGATTGATTTGTGAACGCTGAGGACAGTCGGCTGCTAAAATGAGACAAAATGACACGGGGCATGTAGTGTAAAAAATTCCCCGTGTCGGCCTGGGTGCTCTCTAATGTCGCTATTAATCTTCACTCGCAAAATAGACAAAGTTAAGAGATAACAAGAAGAGCCTAAAAATAAAGGAAAAAACATGGCCGCCGAACGCGCACAGAATCTTCAAGACAGTTTTTTGAATCACGTTAGAAAAGAGAAAATCCCATTGACGATTTTTTTGGTTAATGGTGTGAAACTTCAAGGGGTGGTTTCTTGGTTTGATAATTTCTGCCTTTTGCTGCGCCGTGACGGGCATGCCCAATTGGTTTATAAACACGCCATCTCAACGATCATGCCGGGCGCTCCCCTGCGGATGTTTGAGGCCGATGAAAATGAAAAGGCTTAGCCCCTGAGCACGGATCACCTAAAGTCGGACTGGACAGAAAAACCCGTTTCTGTGCCGGTCGGTTGGGCAGCCAAAGCGAACACCGAACTTGAGCTGGCGCGACACACCCACACACTCGTTGTCGGTCCCTACCTCAAAGCAAGGGCAAGTCGCAGTCAAGATGGCCGCACCTCATCGCTTCGTTCGCCCGAAGCGCGCCTTGAAGAGGCGTGCGGGCTTGCGCTGGCAATAGACTTGGATGTAGTGGCCTCGGCGCTTACACCCTTGAACGATATCCGGCCTTCGACATTTATTGGCGGCGGGAAAATCGAAGAATTTGTCGAGCTGATTTCAGAAAAAGAAATCAGCTTGGTGGTCATGGACTGCGCATTGTCTCCGGTTCAGCAACGCAACCTTGAAAAAGCCCTTGGTGCAAAGGTTATTGACAGAACAGGGCTGATTCTGGAAATTTTCGGTCGTCGCGCCCGCACACGCGAAGGCGCGCTTCAAGTTGAACTGGCGCATTTAAATTACCAAAAATCCCGGTTGGTACGGTCTTGGACTCATCTTGAACGCCAACGCGGCGGTTTTGGGTTCTTGGGCGGCCCGGGTGAAACTCAAATCGAAACGGATAGACGCTTGATTCAAGAGCGGATGATTCGTATTGAACGGGACTTAGAGGGAGTTAAGAAAACCCGCGGGCTGCATCGAAAGTCGCGTGAGGATGTGCCATTCCCGGTGGTTGCCCTGGTTGGATATACCAACGCCGGCAAATCCACTCTCTTCAACCGTGTCACGCATGCCGAAGTCCTTGCTCAGGATATGTTGTTCGCAACACTTGATCCGACACTGCGCGCGGTGAAACTGCCTCACGGCGGCAAAGCGATCCTGTCTGATACCGTTGGTTTTATTTCCGATCTCCCGACAATGTTAGTCTCGGCCTTCCGGGC
>JAYTYD010000198.1:0-2886 GCA_043742625.1 Methylovirgula sp.
GCGATCGGCGGCTGGAACGACAGGCCCATGTCCCAGGGGAAATAAATCCAGGTGTCCTGCGAAACCTCGGTGATGAAGGTGTCGACCAGCGGGCGGCCCTGCGGTTTGGCGTAGACGGTGGCGAAATGGGCGTTGGGAAGCATGTCGCGCACCATTTTGGCAGTCTTGCCGGTGTCGACCAGGTCGTCGATCACCAGCACGCCCTTGCCGTCGCCGGGCCTTGCGACGTTTTCGGAAATGCCCTTGAGCAGCTTGAGGTCGCTCTGGGTTTTGTAATCGTGGTAGCTGGCGATGCAGACGGTCTCGATGACGCGGATGTCGAGCTCGCGCGCGACGATGGCGGCCGGTACGAGGCCGCCGCGGGTGATGCAGACGATGGCGTCAAACGGCCCGGCAGCCGATAGACGCCACGCCAACGCCCGCGCATCGCGGTGGAATTGATCCCATGAAACGGGGAAGGCCTTGGGGGAGAGGGGTTCAGACATCTTAGCTCTTTTGCGCGTGCTTTAAAGCGGGTTTTTATCCGCCGTTAGATTGGCGATCATGTCTTGCACGTCTTTTGCAGCAGCGGCAATGGCGGAGTCGCTCCGTCCCCGGATAACAATCTGGTTGAAAAATTTGCCGTCTTTGAACGACGGATAGGAGCCGATGGAAACCTCGCTATGGGCTGTGGCCACCTCGCCAAGGGCGCTGCCATAGATGCCTTCCGGCAAACCGCCGGCCTCCAGCGTTTGCGAGAGCATTTTAACGCCGGTTTCCAGCTTGGGGCCGATATCATCAAGCATGGCCTGCATCACCAGCGGCACACCGGCCATCGTGATGACATTGCCGATTTTGAAACCGGGCGCTTTGGACACCGGGTTCAGGATAAGATCCGCGCCTGTGGGAATACGCGCCATGCGGCGTCGGGCGGCGTTAAGGTCTTCGGCCTTATAGCGCTCCATCATCATGGCCAGCGCGCGCGGGTCTTCCTCAATCGTGACATCAAAGGCCTTGGCCACACAGTCGGCAGTAATGTCATCATGGGTTGGGCCGATGCCCCCGGTGGTGAACAGATAGGTGAACTTGTGGCGCAGCGTGTTGATGGCCGCGACGATCTCTTCCGCGTCATCCGGGACAACGCGGACTTCCTTCACATCAATGCCGATGGCGGTGCAATATTCGGCGATGTAGCCGATGTTTTTATCTTTGGTGCGACCGGAAAGAATTTCATCGCCAATCACAAGAATGGCGGCGGTGATGAGTTTTGCGGAGGTGTTTTGCATCATGCGCGGAGGTTTAGAATATTTGTCTAACTTTTAAAAGCGCGATTTACCCCGTCGCGCTCATTTCCATGTCCTCCACAGACTCGACCTCAAACTTCACCAGATTTGCCACGCCAAAAGCGGTGGAAAGCGCAACATCGGCTGCATCGCGGCCGCGGGCCATCAATACGCGCCCGATGCGCGGGATATTGTGGCGGGCGTCGAAGCTGTACCAGCGCCCGTCGATGAAGGCTTCGCACCATGCGGAAAAATCCATCGGGTTCACATCCACCGGAACGCCAAAATCGCCCAAATAACCGGTGCAATAGCGCGCTGGAATGTTCATGCAGCGGCAAAGCGCAATGGCGAGGTGGGCATAATCACGGCAGACGCCAACCTGCTCATAAAAGCCCTGACTGGCGGTGCGGGTATTGCGGGCAAGCTGATAATCAAAGCGGATGTGCTTGTGAACATAATCGCAGATTGCCTGCAAAACAGCGCTGGTTTTGGACAGGTGACCGAAGGTGTTCCAGGCAAAAATCCCAAGATTGTCCGCGTCGCAATAGCGGCTTGGCAGCAGGTAAACTAAAACATCATCCGGCAGGCGTGACACATCGCCGACGGGGGAATTCACCGGCAAAGATTCTTCCGCCAGCCCCGAATCATAAACCGAGAATTTATTGCTCAGCGTGATCGTTCCGGCCGGCACGCTGGCGCGGGTGACCACGTTGCCGAATTGGTCGAGGTATGCGCGCGAGGGCACATGCGGCGAAAAGCACACTTGGTCAGGCGATTTCACATCATTGCTGCGGCTTGGGTGCACATGTAATTGCAACAGCAGCGTGATGGGCGCGGGACACTCAAAAGCAATTGTATAGCCGGCACGAATGATCATAAACTTCCCCTTTGATGTGTGAAACGCCCCGCGTGGCAACAGGTTCCGCTTGGCGGTGCCGCATATTCAGGCTTAAATTGCATTATTATTAGGCACTCCTCTAAAAAAATGACATACGTTTACTTTCGCAGCAAGTTTTGTGCCGCGAACATATTTTTGCGCGAATGTATTTTGATTGTCTGGCGGAAGGCATGGTTTACAAAGTTTACGATGCGCTGTTTTGATCGGTTCCGCACTCTTGACGCTTGGGCAACAGCCGGTCTGCTGCTGTGGCTGAGTGTGAGCCTGCTTGCGACGCTGTATGAGCTTTATTCAAGCGGCGGGGATTGGCTGCATATTGCCGGAAAACTGGCGAATATTGGTTTTTTGGGACTTTTGCTGAGTTTGGTTTTGCTTCGTCCCGCGCCGGTTGCCAAAGCAGCCGGGATTTGGCCACGGGTGACGGGCGTGGCGGCGGTGGCTTTGCCCGCCTTCACATTTGCTTTACCGAGAGCTGCATTTTCGCCTGTATTGGCGGGCACCTCCGCTGCGCTGGTTTTTGCCGGAATTTGCGGCGCAATTTGCGTTGCGTGGTGGCTGGGGCGCAATTTCAGCGTATTTGCGCAGGCGCGTGGGCTGGTGACCTCCGGGCCTTATGGCTTTGTCCGTCATCCGCTGTATTTGGCGGAGGCCTTCGTGGTGCTTGGCGCACTGCTGGCTTATCAGATGCCGCTGGCGCTCCTATTGTTTGGACTGATAATTGCCAAC
>JAYTYD010000199.1:0-5023 GCA_043742625.1 Methylovirgula sp.
GTCGGCGTCACGACGCAGCATCAGCGCATAAGGCTCGTATGAAAACATATCGTCGCTCAGGCGGTACGACGGCGCATCGATCGCGTTTAACGCAAGCGCGATCAAAATCATGCGGTCCGACGCATAGGCATCGGCGCGGTCTTCGCGTACCGCGCCATAGCCTTCGGCGTGGGTCTTAACCGGAATGATGTCCGCCGTGATCTGCGCCTGATCGAGCGCGGCCTTCAATACTTTTTCAGTGGTGGTTCCCGGAATCACCGTGATTTTGCGGCCGGCCAGATCTTTGACCGTCGCGAGCTTTGCCCGAACCTTGCTGATATAGCTCCCGCCATCGACGAATATCATGTTGCTGAAGTCGACCTGTTCTTCGCGCGTCAGCGTGTGCGTCGTCGGGCCGCATTCGAGGTCGATCGTGCCGTTGATAGTCGCCGGAATCCGCGAATTGACGTCGACCTTGACCCACTTAACATCAAGATCGGGGAGACCCAACTGCTGCTGGATTCCTTCGGCAATGCGCTTGCACAAGTCAACCGAGTAGCCCTGCGGCCGGTTGTCATTGCTTATGAATGAGAAAGGTACGGCGGCTTCGCTGTAACCAAGCGTTATTGTCTTGGTGGCCTTGATTTGCTTCAACACGCCCAGCGCTTCCGCCGCGAACGCCGAGGGCGTGCACAGGCACGCGAGAGTAATGGCCGCAATCAAATTTTTCACGCGCTCCCCCTTTATGGTCGACCTGTTGATTTTTGCCGCTGGCCGGACGGCGTGCCTGGGAAAGCCAAATGGTGCCGGGTAAAGGATTCGAACCCTCGACCGTCGCATTACAAATGCGCTGCTCTACCAACTGAGCTAACCCGGCACTGGGAAGGTCGATACTAGCAAGAACGCGGATTCGCAACTTCTTTTTACGATTGCCCCGTGTTTATTGTCCTTTAACGCTGCGGCTGGCAAAACGCACGGCTTCTTCTGCCGCTTTGAACAGGGCTTTTGCCTTGTTCACACATTCGGCTGCTTCGTTTTCGGGTACGGAATCATAAACGACGCCAGCGCCGGCCTGAACATGCATTTTGCCATCTTTGACCACCGAAGTTCGCAAAACGATGCAGGTATCCATGTCTGAATTTGCGCCGAAATAGCCGATGCAGCCAGCATAAATTCCGCGCTTGTCCTTTTCCAGCTCATCTATGATCTGCATGGCGCGCACTTTTGGCGCTCCGGAAACCGTGCCAGCCGGAAAACCCGCAGCCAAAGCGGCCAAGTTGTCATGTTTCGGATCAAGTTTGCCTTCCACATTGGAGACAATGTGCATCACATGGCTGTAATGCTCGACGAAAAATTTGTCGGTGACCGTTACAGACCCGATTTTGGCAACACGGCCGACATCATTGCGGCCCAAATCCAGCAACATCAGGTGTTCTGAGCGCTCTTTAGGGTCGCTGAGCAGGTCAGCCGCCAATGCCGCATCTTCGAGAGGAGTTTTGCCGCGTGGCCTAGTTCCGGCAATGGGGCGAATCGTCAGTGTGCCTGCACGCACGCGCACCAGAATTTCCGGGCTGGAGACAACAACCTGAAAGCCGCCAAAATCGAGATAGCACAAAAACGGCGAGGGGTTGACCCGGCGCAGAGCCCGATAAAGCGAAAACGGTGGCAGCTCGAAATCGGAAGTAAAGCGCTGCGACAGCACAACCTGAAAAATGTCCCCGGCGCGAATGTAATCCTTGGCCTTGTGTACCATGGCGTGGAATTCGGTCTCGCTGGTGTTGGACACCGGGGACTTGGCAGTCAGCAACGGGTTCATCGTCAGGGGAGGGTGGTTTAGCGGGCCTTCAAGCTTGGTGACGATGGCACCCAAGCGGTCTTGCGCGGTCTCATAAGCGGCCTTGGCACTAACGCCGCTCTTGGGGCGCACGGGGGTGACGAGCGTTATTTCGTCCTTCACCGCATCAAAAATCACCATCACCGTGGGGCGGATAAGCACGGCATCGGGCACGCCGATCGGATCGGGCTTTGCGTGGGGCAACTCTTCCATCCGGCGCACCATGTCATAGCCCAAATAGCCGAAAATTCCGGCGGACATCGGTGGCAGCGCGGCAGGGAGGTCAATGGCCGATTCAGCTAACAATGTGCGCAAAGCGTCGAGCGGCTGTTGCGGGCAGGTTTCAAACGTATCGCGGTTGACTAAAGCTGCGCGGTTGACTTCAGAGGTTTGGCCGGTACAACGCCAGATTACGTCCGGGTCGAGACCGATCATGGAATAGCGGCCACGAATGGCACCGCCTTCAACCGATTCGAGCAGGAAAATGTTACCGTTCCGACCCTCGGAGAGCTTTAGGAACGCCGACACCGGTGTTTCGAGATCAGCAATGAGGGTTGTGGTGATGACCTGCGCCAAGCCGGAAAGATAAGCGCTTTCAAAGGAGATTCGGGCTGATTCAGTCATTCCGAAAGCTCACTTCTGGCCGATGATTTGATTATAAACCTGCTCGTTGATGGTGACGCCGGTGTCGCTTTGCAGCTTGGTGAGGTATTGGGCAATTATGTCATCCGCAATGCTGGCTTTGAGCTGAGATGCAATTTTAGCTGTCTCAGGAGCGGCCTTGTCGAGAGGCGCTACCTTTGTCTCAGTAACTTTAAAAATCGCGCGGGTTCCATCAATCAAACCAACGGAAGCGGCACCATTGAGCGGCTGGTTAAAGATTTGGGCCACAAAATTTGGCGCAAGATCGCTCTTGCCACTGCGCGAGATGTTTGACGCTGTTTTAATGGTCTGGTTGCCCAGACTTACTGCAATGTCATTCAAACTGGTTCCGGAATTCAGCTTTTTAACCGCCTCCGAAGCACTTTCCGTGAGCTTTTTGGTTGTTTCCACGTCTATCCAGCTAGCAATGGCGCGGTCCTTCACCTCATCCAGAGTCCGCTCACGCGATGGCTCGATTTTCTGCACTTCAAACCATGTGAAGCCGCCGTCGCGATTGAGAATCGTTTCATTATCAACGCCGATATCCGAAGCGAAAACCGCTTTCAATAAGGCTCCGGGTTCAACAAGATTCAGCCAGGGCTTGCCGGTTTTATCCAAGCCGTTGACGTCAACGCCGTCCATGACAACCACATCAACACCGGAAGACTTCGCCGCCTCATTGAGGGGCTTGCCTGAGGCGCGCTCATCTTCAATTTTGTCATGGATTGCCTGAATTTCGGCCTTTGCCCGCTCAACCGCCAACTCCTGTTTGATTACAGGCATTACATCGGCGAGGGTCGTCACGGCGGCGGCATTGATCGCGCTGACGTGCACCAGCGCATAACCAAAGGTGGTTTTGACGGGGTCAGTTGTGCCATCAAGCGGAGCGGCGAAGCTGGCGTCGGCAATCGCCTTATCGATCAAGTCCGACTGTTTTTTGATGCCCAAATCAATAGGCTGCAGCTTGACGGCTTCCGCGACCTGCGAAAAGGTTGTACCGCCTTTAAGCTTGTCCTGTGCGGCCCGGGCATCCGGCTCTTTGGCAAACACCAGCTGTTCAAGCTTGCGGGTCTCGATTGTTGTGAAGCGTTTGTCTTTGACACGCTCGTAAGCTGCGGTGGTGTCTACATCCGAAACGGCATCGGGCTTGGCAAAAGTTGTCGGGCTTAAGTTCAGTATCGTGATGTTGCGATATTCAGGGGCGCGAAACTCGGACTTCCGCGTTTCAAAAAATGCTTTCAAAGCACCGTCATCTGGCGGCACTATGGTGCCAACGCTCGTGGAGGGCAAAGCGATATATTCGATGCCGCGCACCTCAGCCGCAAAATTGTTGTAGGCGTTGAGCAGAACGTCGGGCACTTTTGGCTCTGCCGCCAGCGACGTTGCAATCTCGCGTCGCAGATAGGAGCGGCGCTCTTCATTGACGAATTCGGCCTCGGAATATCCTGAGTTACGCATTGCATCGTCGAAGCGCTTTTTGTCAAAGACGCCGGAAATGCTCTTAAATGCGGGGTCTTCGCCGATTATTTTCGCGACAGACTCGTTAGACATTCCGAGCGAAAGTGCTGTGGCTTTCTGATCCAGCGCGCTGTCCGAAATCATTTTATTGAGCGCAAGGCGGTCTAATCCGGCGCGGCGGGCCTCCTCTACTGTGATATTGCGGCGCGCCTGCTGTTGAGCCGCCTGAACCTGCTGATCGAACCCGCGCTTGAACGCAGCCGGGGTAATTTCTCTGGAGCCGACTTTAGCAAGACTGTTGGAACCAAAACCGCGAAACACATCGCCAATGCCCCAGACAACAAAACTCAACATGATGAAGCCCATAACCACGGACAGGAGGGTTCTTCCTACCCAGTTGCTGGTGAGATTGCGCATAAAATGTAACATCGGGGCTTTTCCAAAAGTGTGCTTGTGAGGTTTGTCGCCCACTGTTGCGGTGGGATTGGCGGCGCACTATAGGGAGAGCACGGCCTGCGCGCAATCCGCAGATATGCAGCCTGTACAGCATTTTCTTTGCCCGGGAGAGCGGGTTCTGTTATCGGCTAAGCGATATCTATGAGGAGTATAAAAATGGTTCGGCCGTTGGTAGCAGGAAATTGGAAAATGAACGGCCTTGCGGCCAGCCTCGAACAGATCGGCCTGATTGGCTCCGGCATAGATGCGGCGTTGCAAGGCAACGTGGACGTGATGATATGTCCGCCCGCCGTTTTGGTAGCTCAAGCGGCATGGAAAGCAAAAGGTGGTGCGGTGCTCATTGGCGGACAAGATTGCCACGCTAAGCCAAGCGGTGCACATACCGGCGATATTTCAGCTGAAATGCTTAAAGATGCGGGCGCGAGCGCTGTAATCATCGGACATTCTGAACGCCGCGCTGACCATGGCGAGAGCGATGGTGTAGTAAAGGCCAAAGCGGAATCGGCATTGCGCGCCGGGCTGACTGCGATTGTCTGCGTCGGCGAAACGCGCGTTCAGCGCGAAGCAGGCACGACACTGACGATTGTGGGCGGGCAATTGGCCGGATCGGTGCCTGCCGGCAGCGCGGCTCAAATCGTAATTGCCTATGAACCG
>JAYTYD010000200.1:0-3059 GCA_043742625.1 Methylovirgula sp.
CCGCCTAAAAGAGTTTATCATGGCCAACAAAATGCTCATAGACGCCTCTCATCCGGAAGAAACCCGGGTGGTGGTATTACGCGGTAACCGGGTCGAAGAGTTCGACTTCGAAGCGGCAAGCAAAAAACAACTTCGTGGAAATATTTATCTTGCAAAGGTGACGCGCGTTGAGCCGTCTCTGCAGGCGGCCTTTGTCGAATATGGCGGCAATCGCCACGGCTTTTTAGCCTTCTCAGAAATTCACCCAGACTATTATCAGATCCCCGTCGCTGACAGACAGGCTTTGCTCGCAGAAGAAGCGCTGCATAGCGATGACGATGAGGAAGAGGAACAGCGCAATGGCAACGGCCGCCGTTCCCGCCGCAACAAAGGCCGCTCTCGCGATGGCAACCCGGCAAAGGCCGCAGAGGGCGATGACAGCGTTTCTGAACCCGGCGAAGAGGCGGAAAATGCGGCTCACGCCTACGACGCGCATCCGGACGATGTTTCCGCCGGCCATCTTGACCATGCGGACGAAGCCCATGAAATACCGCAGGGTATTGAAACGTTTGGCGGCACGGGCGATGAGGACGACGCGCCGAAGCGCAACGCGCGCAAGGGTGGCGATGATGGACACGACGCGCCGCCTGCCATCGAACATCTTGGCGGCGACGCCATGGAAGAGTTGCCCCGCCGGGTTCAGCGCGCTTCCCGCAAGCAATATAAAATTCAAGAAGTGATCAAGCGCCGTCAGGTGCTTTTGATTCAGGTTGTCAAAGAAGAGCGCGGCAACAAGGGCGCGGCTTTGACCACCTATCTGTCACTGGCCGGACGCTATTCGGTGCTGATGCCAAATACAGCGCGCGGCGGCGGAATTTCCCGCAAGATCACCAATGCAACTGATCGCCAGCGCTTAAAGAGCATCGTCCAGGATTTGGAAGTGCCAGACGGAATGGGCGTGATTTTGCGCACGGCAGGTGCGGCACGCACCAAGGCGGAGGTTAAGCGCGATTTCGAATATTTAATGCGCATGTGGGAGACTGTGCGCGAAGTGACGCTCCAAAGCTCCGCACCTTTTCTGGTTTATGAAGAAGGGTCGCTGATCAAGCGTGCCATCCGTGACCTTTATAACAAAGACATCGATGAAGTTATGGTGGCCGGTGAGGCCGGGTACAAAGAAGCTAAGGATTTCATGCGCTTGCTGATGCCAAGCCATGCCAAAAATGTGCAGCCTTACCGCGACGTTACGCCTATGTTTGTGCGTGCGGGTGTTGAGGCGCAACTTGATGCGATGTTCTCCACACAGGTGACTTTGCGCTCTGGCGGTTACATCGTCATCAACCAAACAGAAGCTTTGGTGGCGATTGATGTGAACTCGGGCCGCTCAACCCGCGAACACAACATTGAAGACACCGCTGTGCGCACCAATCTGGAAGCGGCGGAAGAAGTTGCCCGGCAACTTCGCCTGCGCGATCTGGCCGGATTGATCGTGGTCGACTTCATCGACATGGAAGAAAACCGCAATAACCGTGCGGTTGAACGTAAAATGAAGGAAGCGCTGAAAAATGACCGGGCGCGAATTCAGGTCGGACACATTTCGCACTTTGGTTTGCTTGAAATGTCACGCCAGCGTATGCGCACGGGCGTTTTGGAAGGTTCGACCGTGGTTTGCCCGCATTGTGCAGGCGCAGGAACCGTGCGTTCCACTGCCTCCATTGCGCTGCACGTCTTGCGCGTGTTGGAAGATGGGTTGCTAAAAAATGCCCAATACAACCTTATCGTGCGCACCCGTACAGTTGTTGCGCTTTATATATTGAACCAGAAGCGTCCGCATTTGGCAGAGTTGGAAGCGCGCTTCGGCATTTCCATCACGGTTTTGGCGGACGAGAGCCTTACAGGCTCGGTTTATCATGCGATGGAACGCGGCGAGTTGGCGGAACTGTTGCCGGCGCGGCCACCCGCAGCGGCGCAAGTAGAGTATGCGCCTGAGCCGGAAGACGACTATATCGAAGAAGTTGAGGATGAAGAAGAAGCCGCACCTAAGCCGGAGCACAATCAGAACCGTCGTGATGACGGGCGTAGAGATGGCGGCCGCCGTGACGGCAATCGAGATGCAAACCGGGAGCGGCCGCAGCGCGAGGCGCAGCTGCAGCAGCCCGGCGCGGATGGGGAAAACGAAGCAGTTGAAGCGGAACCGAAGGCTGGCGATGATGTTGAAGGTGAAAACACCCGCCGTAAACGGCGGCGGCGGCGGCGGCGCGGGCGTGGCGGTGATCGTGAGTCCTCCGGCATTGCAGGAAATGAGCCACAACCTTCCGACGATGGTATGGCGATGGTTGCGGAAATTGCTCTGGCCGAGTCGCAACGCAGTTTGATTTCTGAAGTGGGCGATAGCGCCAAGGCTATGTTGGCTGCTGAGGCGTCTTCAAGGGTGGTCGCAGTTGTTCCTGATATTGAAACTACGACTGAGACAGAAAAGCCAAAGCGCGGACGCCGCCCTCCCCGCAAGACGCAGTCTGTTGCGGCAGATGACGTAGCTGTAGAAGCGATCGCTCCGGCGGCAGATGTAGCGGCACAGAAAAAACGCGGACGCGTTGCTAAACCAAAGGCAGAAAAGGCGGCTGAAGCGAAGACGACAGATGTTGCTGTCGTTACTGCACCTGTTCCACCGGAGGCGGTGAAGGCTGAGACCAAAGCCGAGGCGGTAAAGGCTGCTGCAGCAGTGGTTATTCCAGCAATGGTTGCTCCTGTAGTGGCTGCTCCAGCGAGCGTTGAACCCAACGGTGCTGCGGTTGAATCAACCCTGCTCGATCCGTCGCAGCCGAAACGAGGCGGCTGGTGGCAGCGCGCCAAGGACAGCTTCAGCGGCAACTAAAGCCGATTGAGACGTAATTTTTTTGAGGCCGGAGAGCGCATGCTTTTCGGCCTTGATCGTGTCTTAATCATCTGGTGTGATTAAATTAAAATTGGTTCGCGAATTCGGCGTCGCAAGCGATGCCCAGCTTAAACAAATGACCTGCTGATTATTGGAGAGCATTATGCAGTTAAAACTTTGGATGTGTTTGGCTTTGATATTTACA
>JAYTYD010000201.1:0-2189 GCA_043742625.1 Methylovirgula sp.
GCGACCAAACCGCTAACCTTGATCGGGTTGGGTGTGGTTTCGGCGGTGGTTATGGCGGTGGTTGAGGCGGCATGGTACTTTTTCCGCAACGGTGTACCCCCCGGCCGGACATTGGGAAACAACTTTAATTTTCTCGACGGGTTCCACCTTGCCGATGACTTTGACTGGATGACGGACTTTCGGCCCGAATGGTGGATTGTTGCCGTGGCGATGATTTTGGCGGGCATCAACTTCTGGCGCAAGCGCGCGAAAGCTTAAGCGCTCGCGGTTGCAGGGCGGGGATTGCCAAAACCATTTCGGCGGCGGTTTCTGTGGGTGTTATTTTTCACTCGAAAATAGAAACGGGGCCACCTGCTTAACGCCGGGGGCTGGTTTCGCGGCAAATGGCATAGGGCGGCACACCGACATTGCCGAGACGCCGACACGGGTGGTGAGCAGGCCGTTCAAGACCCCTTCGCCCAATTTTGCCGAGACGCGCGCGGCAATTCCGTGGCCCACCACTTGTTGAAGCAGGCTATCACCCACGGCCATGCCGCCTGTTATCGCAAGATGGGTTCCAACGCTTTTCGCCAGTTTAAAAAAGCCAAAGAATCCGGGTCTACCGCCGTAAATTTCTGATATCCGGCGGATGAGACGTACAGCTTGCCCGGCGACAAAGATCACATCGATGAAAGCGCGCGGCGCAATGGCTGTAACAAGCGAAACGCGCTTGGCGGCGTTGGCAATTTCGCGCTGAACTTGCGCATCAAGCGGGGCAAGCAGTTTCATTTCGGCGATGTTAATCAGGTCCCGGCCATCGATAATCTCTTTGGAGAGCGCGGCAAGTTCACTGCGCTGCGCGGCGGTTTCGGGCCGCGAGACATAAAGCGCCGCAAGATCGGCGACCAGCGCGCGGCTCTGTTTCATGTCATCAGCCGCGTGGGCCGTGGCAAACGCCTCGTGTAATTTGGCGACGTGGCGTTGCTGGCGGATAGCGGCATATTCGCGCACAAGCAGTGCAAAAATAGATACGGCAACCAGGATAGCCAAAGCGACGCCTAACCAGCCAAGACCGGCGGTTTTGGCGAATAGAGCCTCGACCAGATTTTCAACCCACAGGCCGAAAGCCAGCGAGCCGAGCCCGCTGAGAGCGGCCCAGAGCAGGCCGCCCCAGCTCCATTTCAGGCGGCGCGGCGCAATGTTTTCGAGCGCCAGTTCGATGGCTTGTTCAGCCGGGCCAAGCTTTGGCGCAAAAGCATCCGGCTGCGGCTCGATTTGGATCGGTGCAGGCTCATCAAAACTGACATTAGGATCGTTCAGGCGGAAGGCGCGGGGCTTGTGGGGCTGGGGCTTGTGAGACTGGGTCATGCCAATTTGTCACCGAAGAGAAATTGCATCGCCCGATCAAGGCGGATGTGGGGGAGGGGCGCTTTGGGCGTCCAGATCGGCGGACGGAATTTTATAAAGCGCATGTCGGCTTCACCATCCGGAATGGCAAGGCCGTGACCTTGAAACACGTCCATCGGGTCATTTGGCAATGAGCCGGGAAACAAAGCGACCTCTGTTTGGCCATCAAAAATCTCGCCGTTGACGCTTTCACCGGCCAGAGGCGTGCCAACAATAGCATCCAGCGTGATGCCTTTTTGCTTGATGGCGGCTTCGCGGGTTGCGCGCACGGCAGCCAGCGCAATCACATCCACCGACGCGCCGACATGTTCTGCTTTGGCAATGGCACGGGCAACAGTCTGGCGTAGAATTGCTTCGAGACGATCGTGCGAAGTGTGGTGAAGTTGATCCGCCTTGGTGGCGCAGAACAGGATGCGATCAATTTTTGGCCGGAAAAGTGTGCTGAGCACGTTTGACCGGCCGGCCCGGAACGCGCCGAGGATATCGCCTAAGGCTGTTTCCAGATCGCGCATCGCCGCTGGACCGGAATTGATGGCGGAAAGCGCGTCGACCAACACCACTTGGCGATCCAGACGGGCAAAATGATCCCGGAAAAACGGCCTCACCACGTGAATTTTATAAGCCTCATAACGCCGCTCCATCATGGCATGAAGCGAACCTTCGTCGGTTTCGGTGAATTCGGCAATGCTAAGCGGCGCAAACGTAAGCGCGGGCGAGCCTTCCAAATCCCCGGGCATGAGAAAGCGCCCCGGCGGCAAAGTGGAAAGCGCGAATTTTTCGGCGCGGCACGCCTTTAGATAAGC
>JAYTYD010000202.1:0-14717 GCA_043742625.1 Methylovirgula sp.
CCGTGAAACTTGACGTAACCCCCGAGCGGCAAGGCTGCAAAACGCCAGCGGGTGCCTCTTTTATCAACAAACGCAAAAAGCTCCGGGCCAAAACCAATAGAAAATGCATCAACTTTAACGCCGCACCAACGGCCAACAAGAAAATGGCCAAGCTCGTGGAAAAACACCACAACTGTCAAAAGCACGAAAAGACCCAAAAAACTGACAAATGGATGTTGAGCAAGATAGGCAAAGCCTGAAAGAGATGACATCTACGCCTCCTCGCATGCGGCACTCTTAACCGCGATGCGTATGGTTACTGTTTTATTAACATGCCTTAGTTAGAGCGTACGGCCAAGAGGGCGAGGCACCTATCTCTTGTAACATGGTGAACGGCGAGCGCATCTTCCAGTGTCTGCGGCTCGTTGGAGTTCCGATACCGCACGGCAGTGCTCATCGGTGCTCCGACCTACTTGGATATTTCTTAGAACTTAAGAGGACCCATTCAGGTTTGGCGCACTGAGCACTGCTGGCGGTCTCCTTCCCTTGTGCAGGGCGTCTAGCGCCAGTTACAACGCGGGGGCGCTACCACGCCAGCAAGCCATTTGCCGGATCGAAGATACCGGCGCGAAAAGCCCCGAAAATGCAGGCAAAAACGGCGGCGGCAAGAAACCCATCAAGGCGATCCATGAAACCACCATGGCCCGGAATAAGGTTGCTAGCGTCCTTAACCCCAAAATGACGCTTGAACGAACTTTCCAGCAAGTCCCCGCCTTGGGCAACCGCGCCGGTGGCAAGGCCGAGCAGGAATATTGGCCATACTGGCATGTCAACCTGAGCGCCAATCAAAAGACCCAGCAACGCACCGCTGAAAATGCCGATTAGAAAGCCGGACCAAGTTTTTGAGGGTGAAACAAGTGGCCAAAGCTTCGGACCGCCGATGAACCTCCCGCCAAAATAGGCCATGACGTCCGTGCCCCAGACCACCGCAAACAACCAGAAAACCGCAGGTAAGCCCAAAGGAAACGAAAATCGCAACATGATAGCTGCCATCAGCAAGCTCGCCGCATAAAACAGACCAAGCGTGTGCCAAAGTCTTCGGTTGGACGGAATCGCGGCAATTAGAGCCATGGCTAGAACCAATATTAGACCGGCATAAAGTATGGCTTTGCCAGCGATACTGGGGGCAATTGCGGCCAAACCAATCGCGCCGATCGCAAATTTCAAACGTGCATCCGGCGCGACAATCTGTGTCCATTCCCAAAAGATAGCGGCAGAAACGCCAAGCCAGAAGATGATGTAAACACGGTCTCCAAACCACGCAGTACCCAGCGCTAAAGCCGCCATGACCATGGCTGAGGCAATGCGAGGGGCTAAATCGCTCAGATTGACGGCCTTGCGCGGGTTTGAACTCACGATGCGTTGACCTTTGCGCTGGTGACATTGCCAAAACGCCTATCCCGGGCGCGGAATTCGTGGAGTGCAGTTTCGAATGCGGCGCGGTCAAAATCGGGCCAATGCATCGGTAAAAACACAAACTCGGCATACGCCGCCTGCCATAGCAGAAAATTTGACAATCGCTGCTCGCCGGAAGTGCGGATGATCACATCAGGGTCGGGGATATCATGCGTGTCGAGATGCGCACCAATCAATTCGGGGGTGATGGAGCTGGCGCTCAACGTTCCAGCGCGCACTTCGGTTGCGATTTTTTGCATCGCCTGCGCCAACTCTTGTCGCCCGCCATAGTTGAACGCGACAATCAGGCAAAGCCCTGTGTTGGACTTGGTTACGTCTTCGGCCTCGTTCAGCAATTTTTTTAAATCGGGCGCGAGGCTGGTGCGCTCACCAATGATGCGCACGCGAACATTTTGGTTATGAAGGTCTGCCAAATCGTTTCGGATGAAGCGTTTGAGCAAGCCTATAAGGTCCATGACTTCTTGAACCGGCCGGCTCCAATTCTCGGTGGAAAAGCTGTATACGGTCAAAAAATCGACATTCAGCTCAATTGCAGAGCGCACGGCCTTGCGCAAAGCCTCCACACCGCGGCGATGACCCTCCAGACGCGAAAGCCCCTTCGCTGCGGCCCAGCGGCCGTTTCCATCCATAATAATGCCAACGTGCACTTTTTGGCTACCTCTGCCGCGCTGCTAGGGTTTCAGACCCGGACAACTTAAATCTGCATAACTTCTTTTTCTTTGTGGGCCAGAGCGGTATCCACTTCAGCGACAAATTGGTCGGTCACTTTTTGGACTTCTGTGGCCTGACGCTTCTCGTCGTCTTCACTAATAAGCTTGTCTTTAAGGGCTTTTTTGAGGGCATCAATGCCATCCCGGCGGACATGGCGAACGGCAATGCGACCTTCTTCGGCGTATTTGTGGGCAATTTTGACCATTTCTTTGCGGCGCTGCTCATTCAGCTCAGGCATGCGAATACGCAGGATTTGCCCCTCGATGGTGGGAGAAAGACCCAAGTTGGCATCGCGGATGGCTTTGTCCACCGCATTGACCATGCCCTTATCCCAAACCTGAACGGCCAAGGCGCGCGGCTCAGGAACCGAGACGGTTGCAACTTGATTAAGAGGCATGGCCTGTCCGTAAGCCAGCACCATGATGCTATCCAACAGATTAGCCGAAGCGCGACCCGTGCGCAGTCCGCTCAGCTCTTTTTTCAAAGAGGTTATGGCGCTGGTCATACGGTGCTTGATGTCCGCCATGTCAAATTCATTGCTCATAATTACACCTATCTCTTCAAATTCATGGGGTGACCAAAGTGAAGCGACCTTCGCCACAGATGGCGGCAGTTATCGACCCTTGTTCTTTCAACGCGAATACCACTATTGGAATAGCGTTTTCGCGCGCCAATGCAAATGCGGCCGTGTCCATCACCGCCAAATTTTTCTCGATTGCTTCACCGCTGGTCAACGTTTCATAGCGCTTGGCGTTAGGAAACTTTTTCGGATCAGCCGAATAAATGCCGTCCACCTGCGTTGCCTTCAAAACCGCATCGCACGACAATTCCGCTGCGCGCAAGGCCGCCCCAGTATCGGTCGTGAAAAACGGGTTTCCGGTTCCACCTGCAAGCACAACCACCCTGCCCTTGCCAAGATGACTGAGGGCGGCCTGCCGCGAAAAAGGTTGGCATACGGATGGCATGGGAACTGCCGAAAGTGCGCGGCATGGCTGCCCCTGACGCTCAACCGCAAATTCCAGCGCTAACGAATTCATGACCGTTGCGAGCATCCCGATGGAATCGGCGCGGGCACGCTCGATGCCCTTATCCGCGCCCTGGAAGCCACGAAAAAAGTTACCCCCGCCGACAACAACACCTATTTCAACCCCAAGCCCCGCTGCGGTGGCAAGATCCCGTGCTATTTTATCCAAAGTCGGCATATTCAGGCCATGGGTTTCATCGCCCATAAGCGCCTCACCCGACAATTTGACCAAAACGCGTTTCCAACGTGGCGCGGGAGTGGTTTTAGTCATCTGCAGAGAGCTCCTCTTTCAGTGTGCGGATCAGAATCGACGCCCGTACCCCTATCTATGCCCGTATTATATGCAGCTTGGCATAAGGTCAAAAAAAGAGCGGCTTAAATGCCGCTCTTTGACGAATATAGTTAGGAAGTTCAGCCTTTGGCAGCTGCAGCGACTTCCGCCGCAAAGTCATTTTCCTGCTTCTCAATGCCTTCGCCAAGCGCATAGCGAATGAAGCCCTTAAGCACGATTGGCGCGCCAGCCTTGCCTTCTGCTTCTTTCACTGCCTGAGCAATCGACTTGCCGGAGTGATCTGCGTGGATCGAGATTTGATCAACCAGACAAACCTCTTTGTAATAGGTCTTGAGGCCGTTTTCGACGATCTTTTCGAGAATGTTAGCTGGCTTGCCACCGTTCTTATCACGCAAAACGTTGGCTTCGCGTTCCAAAGTTGCCGGATCAATTGAGGTTGAATCAAGTGCGACCGGACTGGTTGCGGCAACATGCAGAGCGATTTGCTTACCAAGAGCGCCAAGCACGTCCACGTTACCGGTAGACTCCAGCGCAACCAAAACACCGATTTTACCGAGCGAATCGGCAACAGCATTGTGGATGTAATGCGAAATCGTGCCGTGCGCGACTTTAAGACCGGCAGCGCGGCGCAAGGTCATATTTTCGCCAATGGTGGCGATTGCGTTAGCAATAGCGTCCGCAACTGTATCTGCGCCGGGATAATGACAATTTGCAAGATGAGCCACGTCGGTGCCATGCTCAAGTGCAACAGCGCCGATCGTGCGCACTAGGCTCTGAAACTCTTCATTGCGGGCAACGAAATCGGTTTCGGAGTTTACCTCAACGATAACACCCTCAGTTCCACGAACAGCGATAGTAACAAGACCTTCAGCCGCAATACGGCCTGATTTTTTGGCTGCCTTCGAAAGACCCTTTTTGCGCAGCCAGTCAACTGCTGCTTCGATGTCGCCTGCCACTTCGTTGAGGGCATTTTTACAATCCATCATGCCAGCGCCGGTCTTCTCACGAAGATCCTTCACCATGGCGGCAGTGATATTCGCCATTATTCAATTTCCTTCTCAATAGAGGTCTATTTAGCAAAGAGACCTGTGCAATAAGCACAGGCCTAAATGTGTTGAACTATATACGGAACGGATGACGGTTTTACGCGTCAGCCAAAATAGCGCGCGCCTTGGCAACCAAGCCATCACGCTCTACACGGCCACCCAGCTTAAGCCGGGCATCCAGCGCAGCCGCATCAGCTGGTGTCATAGCAGCAATCTGCCAGAAGTGATAAACGCCGCCGTCATTCAATTTCTGCACGATCTGTGGACCAAGGCCCTGCATCTTTGAGAAATCGTCCGGCGCGCCGCGCGGAGTGGACAAAAGCTCGAACGCTTCGGTAGGTGCTTCGTGCACGACCGGCGCAGCCTCCATCATCATCGGCTTAACGTCTTCGCCACGCTGGCCCTGACTGCGAGAAATACCGTCAATTGCGGCGCGTGCAAACAAGTCGCAATACATTGTCAGGGCGCGGCCGGCGTCATCGTTGCCGGGAACCGGATAGGTAATTCCGTCCGGATCGCAATTTGAATCGAGAATGGCAACAACCGGAATACCAAGGCGGTTAGCTTCCTTGATGGCGAGCTGCTCTTTGTTAGTATCAATGACAAAAATCAGGTCAGGGGTTCCGCCCATGTCCTTGATGCCGCCCAAAGCCTTATCGAGATTGTCACGCTCGCGCGAGAGCATCAAACGCTCTTTCTTGGTGAGGCCAACTGCGCCTGCGCCCAACATCTCCTCGAGCTTGCGGAGGCGGTTGATGGAGCCGGAAATGGTTTTCCAGTTTGTGAGCATGCCGCCCAACCAACGTGAATTGACGTAATATTGCGCGGACCGCTTAGCAGCATCAGCTATGGCTTCCTGCGCCTGACGCTTGGTTGCCACCATCAGAACACGGCCACCCTTAGCGACAGTATCCGAAACAGCTTGCAAAGCCTGATGCATCAAAGGCACAGACTGCGCCAGATCGATAATGTGGATATTATTGCGGATGCCGAACAGAAAGGGTGCCATTTTTGGATTCCAGCGGTGAGACTGGTGACCAAAGTGTGCGCCTGCTTCGAGCATTGAACGCATAGAAAATTCTGGTAGTGCCATGTTAAAACTTCTCCGGTTGAACCTCGGCAAAAGAAAGTAGGTTGAGCTTTTACCCAACCACCGGACAGTTCCTTAAAGCAGGAACATCTCTTTCGCCTGTGGAATGCGAAACCCTATAAGCCGGATCAGCTACTTAAGCAAGAGCTGCTACCCTCCCAGGCACAAGCGCTGCCATCTTTGGGGGTGAAGCAGCCGAAAACTAATCCTTTTCTAGCGATTGATCTGCTTGGGTGACTATTTCAAATGGAAACTTCAACCTGCCTTAACGAAAAATTCAGCACGCGGCTACATAACTAAGTTCATATTTTTATCAGTTTTTGAATTTTCTGCTTTTAAATAACCAAGGATTTGTCATGTTGCGTTCCGGATCGCGCGTACGTTCTACGCACCCTACCCAATCAACACCAAATTCTCGCGTAGGACACTTTAGTCAAGGCGTAAGTTGGCAAGATAGCCCGTTACCAAAGCTGCTGATGCCGCTTCTCGCCGGGTTCTTGTTTGTTTTCACCAGTTTGAACCAGCCCCAAGCCGCCGAACTGGGAGCACAGGAATTCATCATTCCAGAGAATGATGGCTATGGCACTTCGGAATGTTTGGCACAACAAAGCGCCTGCGGGCGTGTGATTGCAGACGCGTGGTGCGAATCTCATGGCCATGCCCACTCCCTAGGCTACAGCAGGTTTGCGGATGTAACCGCCGCAATTTCAGTCGCCGCGCGCGCGTCAAACATGCCGGACGACGCTATAATTGTAAGTTGTGGCGAATAATCACTTCACAAAGTCAGCACATTTAGGCACGTCCGCACTAGCGCCCCAAGGCTGAATTGGCACCGTCGAGGTGGAGTTTTTAGGGCTGCCGTCAATCAACTTGTCGGAATACACCATATAAACCAGAATGTTGCGCTTGATATCGCAGGCGCGCACGATCTGCATTTTCTTGAAAATCAACGACCGGCGTTCCGAATATACAACATCGCCCTGTGAAAATTTGTCCTTAATTTTAATCGGTCCATATTGACGGCAGGCAATCGAAATGTCCGAAACTTGCTCTGCGAGACCGAACGCCCCAGCCAAACCGCCCTTTTCCGGAGTGGTGTAATGGCAGGCGACACCCTCCACCGCAGGATCGTCGATGCCATATGTTGCCAGCTTATCGTTTGGAGTGAGCAGTTTGAACACTGTGCTTTTACGCATAATCAAATCCGGTTCGCCCTCAGACGCGCCAGCCACGACAACCGGAGCGGTCAAAGCGGACACTATCGAAACTACGCCTAAAATCTTCTTCACGTTCATGATGCTCTCCTGCTATAAGGCGCATATGGGTTGGACGGTTTGCAAGCGCAATATGTTTTTAACTTTCGAGAAAAAAAATAGAGCCATATTCATTTCAAAGCCACTTTTTTACTGGATTCGTCCGAGTTGAGGAGCGGCAAAATTTCATACGTAGCTGAACCTCCTACAGTAGCCTTCGCTTGGTCACTTTTGATTTGTTCTCGTGTCGTATTTTAACGTTAAAACTTCAGGCAGAATTGATGAACACGCCAAAACTCAGGCTTCGAATCGGCTTTTTGATAGGCGTCTTGCTATGTTCCAATGAGGCCGTGGCGCAATCGGCGGCCTGTTCACGGTTGCTATCGCAAATCAACTCATCTGGCGGCGGTGCCGGGAGGTATGCGGCGGCTGCCGCAAAACAACGCTCAGAAATTTCTCGCACGCAGGCCTACGCAAATTCGCTGGGTTGCGAAAACCGTCAGTTTTTATTTTTCGGTAAAGCCGCACCGCCGCAATGCGTAGGCGTGAAAGCACGAATCAGCCAAATGCAGGCTAATTACAATGCTCTATCTGATGCAGCGGAAAATTCAGGCGGCGGACGCAAAGCGGCTTTGCAAGCCCAATACGAGGCCAATTGTCTGCGGCCAGCACAGCAGCAAGTTGCCTCGGCGCAACCACAACGCGGATTTTTTGACGGCATTTTTAATCCTAACCAGCGGCGTACACCGCAATATGAAGACATTCCTATAGACAAGCCGGATTTGCGAGGCTCGGACAATGGCGACGATGAACCAGCCCGCCACATGCGTGGCGGCAGAGTGGCAATCTGTGTCAAAATGCTTGATGGAGGTTTTTTTCCGGTAAGCTATTCGGCGCGAGGCGCTGATCTGGAAGATCTCGACTCATTATGTAAGGCGCTTTGCCCCGCGACCGACGTGATGGTTTTCACTTGGAACCCGAATGGTGACCTCAATGACGCTGTTGATATCAACGACCGATCCTATTCAGAACTTCCCAACCGACTGAAATTTCAGACGAAATTTGTGCCCGAAGCAGCGTGCAAACCGGCGGGAAAAAACTGGGACGAGGTGTTAGGGCCTGCCGAGCAGGCGCTTGGCGAACATTCCAAGCACGATATTCTGATCACTCCGGCGCGGGCGGTGGAACTTTCGCGCGGCAAAGACCCCGGCGTTCTTACGGCTTTGGCCGGTAGAAAGAAGTCGGCGGCAGCTGATGACGCCGAAGTTGAGGCCTACACAGCGGCGCTTTCCAAGGCAACAGCGATTAACGGAGCCTCCTCGGGCATCGGTGGCGGGCGCGCGAGCTCCGGCCCGGTTGTGAGTGTGACCCAAGGCGAATTGCAGGACCAGGTTGGCCCGGATGGCGTGAAACGAAAGGTGCGGATTATTGCGCCTACCTTGTGAAAACAGGGTTTAGATTTGCTAGAGCATTTCAACGCTTGACAGACGCAAATTGCTCTTCCATCTCTTTGATAACGCATATTGTTTTCGCAAAACTGCCACACACTTTTGCGTAATATGCTCTAGGTCGCAATCTTTATGGAGCCGTCATTACCTGTCCGGTAGGTTCTAGAGTAAATCTAAGTGTCAGTTTTCAAACGAGCGCCGATCTCACGGCGAAAGCTCAATTTGCGCCGCTCAGTATTTGATGAGCGCGCGAATGCCCGATGAGCGGCAACAGCGCAGCCATTTCCGGGCCGGAGTCTTGGCCGGTGAGTGCCAGCCGTAAGGGGTGAAACAGCGCCCTGCCCTTACGCCCGGTTTCGGCTTTCAGCGCTCCGGTCAAAATACTCCAACTCGCGTTGTCGAGAGGCGCAGCAGGAAGAAGTTTGGCTGCGGTATGCAAATAATCCGCGTCTTCTATCACCGGCGTGATATTGCCATGCACCACATCCCACCATGCCTTGGCGTCGTTTATTATGTTTAGATTTCCACGTATGGCGTTCCAAAACGCTTCACCTTCAATGCCCAATACGGCAAGTCGGAGCTTAACCGCGTCATAGCTCAAATGATGCAGGGTTTTTGCCGAAAGCACATGCAGCTCCGCCTCATCAAATTTGGCAGCATTTTTTGAAATTTGGCTTAGCTCAGTGATTGTAATCAATTCATCTAAAGAACTAATCGGCCGCACGGACTCAGACGATCCGGTCAACACCGCCAGCGCCGCCACCGCCAGCGACTCGACGCCGCCTTCACGCAATCCGGTGAGCGAAAGCGCGCCGGAACGCTTGGAGAGTCCTTCCCCGCTGGCTGAAGTGAGCAGATTGTGGTGGCCAAATGCCGGTGCATTCCCCGCACCTGTCAAGGCTTCAAAAATCTGAATTTGTACGGCGGTATTGGTAACGTGATCCTCGCCGCGAATGATTTGAGTGACGCCCATGTCGATATCATCAACCACGGACGGCAGCGTGTAGAGATAGGTTCCGTCTTCACGCACCAGAACCGGATCTGAAAGCGAGCCGCAATCGATATGGCTGGGGCCGCGCACAAGATCATCCCACTGCACCGTTTTATCTGCCAGCTTGAAGCGCCAATGCGGCGTGCGGCCCTCAGCCTCAAGTTTACCGCGCTCTTCAGCAGACAGGTTTAGCGACGCGCGGTCATAGACGGGCGGCACACCGCGCGCAATTTGACGCTTGCGACGCCGGTCCAGCTCGTCGGCCGTTTCATAGCATGGATAGAGCAGGCCGGCCTGTTCCAACTGCGCCGTGGCGGCGTGGTAAAGCGAAGAACGTTCAGACTGTCGCACCATGATGCCCGGTTTGATTCCAAGCCACGCCAAATCAATTTCGATAGAATCGGCAAAGGCACGGGTGGAGCGCGCAACGTCGGTATCGTCAAAGCGCAAAATAAATGTACCGCTGTGTTTTTGCGCAAACAACCAATTCAGCAGCGCGGTGCGGGCATTGCCGATGTGGATGCGGCCGGTAGGCGATGGGGCAAAGCGGACTGTGGTCATGTTATTCCTCAAAACGTTCGGCCCCGCCCGAGATGGGTTTTGGCGCAATGGCAGCATCCGGTGTGCGAGGGGCAGCTCCCGAATCGCGGAATTTGTTGACAATAGGATAGCGGCGGTCGCGGCCAAAGTTTTTAAGCGTCACCTTTACACCAGGCGCGGATTGACGACGCTTATATTCTGCCAAATACAGCAAACGCTCGACTTTTTTTACCACTTCCGATGCGTGACCGCGCGCAACTATGTCAGAAACGCGCATTTCGCGCTCCACTAGACACTGCAAAACATCGTCGAGCACATCATATTCGGGCAGGCTATCCTGATCTTTTTGATTCTCCCGCAATTCAGCTGTTGGCGGCTTGGAAATAATGTTTTTTGGGATCACTTCACCGTCAGGCCCGAGGGCACCTTCCGGCTTCCAGATGTTGCGCAGCTCGCACAGCCGGAAAACCTCGGTCTTATAGAGGTCTTTTATCGGGTTGAAGCCGCCGTTCATGTCGCCATAGAGCGTGCAATAGCCGACAGACATCTCCGATTTATTGCCGGTGGTAACAACCATGGGCCCGAACTTGTTCGAAATTGACATCAGCAGTGTGCCGCGGGCGCGGCTCTGAATATTTTCTTCAGTAATATCTCGCGCCCTGCCTGCAAACAGCGGCTGAAGCACGCTCTCTAGACCCTCCACTGCAGGCGCAATAGGCAGAACATCATAGCGCAGACCCAATGCAGTGGCGCAATCCGCTGCGTCTTTCAGGCTATCTTGCGAGGTGTAGAGATAGGGCAGCATAACACAGTGAACGCGGGCGGCACCCAGCGCATCGACCGCCATAACAGCGCAAATGGCACTGTCTATGCCGCCTGAAAGACCAAGCACAACGCCGTTGAAGCCGTTTTTATTGACGTAGTCCTTAAGACCGATCACGCAGGCGGCATAATCGCCTTTGTCGCCTTCATCCAGCAGCGCCTTGTCACCGCTGGCGCAAAACCAGCCGTCTGCTGTGCGCTGCCAGCGTGTGAGAACGATGCCTTCCACAAAGGCGGGCATTTGCAACGCCAACGAGCAATCGGCGTTGAGCACAAACGAACCGCCATCAAACACCAGTTCATCTTGCCCGCCGACCTGATTGAGATAGACCAGAGGCAGGCCGCTTTCGGTCACACGAGCGGCGGCGTGATGTTGGCGGACATGAAATTTGTCGCGCTCATAAGGCGAGCCATTCGGAACCAGCAGAATTTCGCCGCCCGTTTCGGCGATACATTCGACAGGATCCGGGCCCCAAATGTCCTCGCAAATTGGAATGCCAATGCGCACCCCTTTAAACACGATTGGTCCGGGCATTGGCCCGGCTTGAAATACGCGCTTTTCATCAAACACGCCGTAGTTTGGCAAATCCACCTTGAAGCGCACCGCCTCAATCCGGCCGGTGTTGAGCAAAGCATAGGCGTTAAAGAGGTGGCCATTTTCCTGCCATGGCAGACCTATAAGCACGGCGGGGCCTTGATCGGCGGTTTCGCGCGCCAAGACCTCAACTGCCGCGCGGCAACTCTCCTGATAGGCCGGCTTCAAAACCAAGTCTTCCGGCGAATATCCGCTGATGAACAGCTCGGAAAACATGATGAGGTCGGCACCTTGTGCCGCAGCTTGGGCACGAGCCTTGCGGGCTTTATCGAGATTGCCCTGAATATCCCCCATACAGCAATCAATCTGGGCAAGGGCGATGGCAAGCGTGTTTGCGGGCGTGGCGGCGGAGCGTGTCATGCAACGTATCTAGCGCCTAGATCGCGGTATGTCATGGGGGTGAGCGCAGAAAGCAACAAAAAACCCGCAAATTGCTTCGCGGGTTTTTGCAAATTTGAACTTATCAAAGCTTAATGAGCAACAACCGTTGATGCGTCATCCTCGGCGATTTTCGTCATCGCGGCTTTGATGTCTTCTTCCCATGTGATGGCCACTGGCGCGCGAACAAGCGCGTGAGCCAATACCTCGTCCATTCGCGAGACCGGAATGATTTCCAGATTGTTTTTCACATTGTCTGGAATGTCAGCCAAGTCCTTAGCGTTCTCTTCAGGGATAAGCACTTTCTTGATACCGCCGCGAAGCGCGGCGAGCAGTTTTTCTTTCAGGCCACCAATTGGCAGCACCCTGCCCCGCAATGTGATTTCACCGGTCATGGCGATATCACGACGGATCGGGATGCCGGTAAATACAGAAACTATGGTTGTGGCCATCGCCACACCAGCGGACGGACCATCTTTCGGAGTTGCACCCTCTGGCACGTGAACGTGGATGTCGCGCCTGTCAAACAGAGGCGGCTCAATGCCAAAATCGACCGCGCGCGAGCGGACATAAGATGCCGCCGCTGAGATTGATTCTTTCATCACTTCGCGAAGGTTGCCCGTCACAGTCATGCGGCCCTTGCCGGGCATCATCACACCTTCAATGGTCAGCAATTCACCGCCCACCTCAGTCCACGCTAAACCGGTAACAACACCAACCTGATCATGGGTTTCGGCTTCACCATAACGATAGCGATGCACACCCAAGAAGTCCGGCAGGTTTTGCGTATCTACGGCAATCTTCTTTTTCTTGGTCATGAGAATTTCCTTCACCGCCTTGCGGGCGAGGTTGGAAATTTCACGCTCAAGATTACGCACGCCCGCTTCACGGGTGTAGCGGCGGATGACCTCCATCAGCGCAGCATCATCAATTGACCATTCTTTGGCGATGAGGCCATGTTTGACGATAGCAGCCGGAATAAGATGCTTTTTAGCAATTTCAAGCTTTTCGTCTTCGGTGTAACCGGCCAAACGAATGATCTCCATCCGGTCCATCAACGGGCCGGGGATGTTCAAAGTGTTGGCAGTGGTCACAAACATCACTCCGGAAAGGTCATAATCCACTTCAAGATAATGGTCGTTGAACGTTCCGTTCTGTTCCGGATCCAGCACCTCGAGCAGTGCCGATGACGGATCACCACGGAAGTCCTGACCCATTTTGTCTATTTCATCAAGCAAGAACAGCGGATTGGCCGTTTTAGCCTTTTTCATCGACTGGATGACCTTGCCGGGCATAGAGCCGATGTAGGTGCGGCGATGTCCACGAATTTCCGCTTCATCACGTACACCGCCCAAAGACATGCGCACAAACTCACGCCCTGTTGCTTTGGCAATCGATTTGCCAAGCGAGGTCTTGCCGACGCCCGGCGGGCCAACCAGGCACAGGATAGGGCCAGTCAATTTGTTAGCGCGCTGCTGCACTGCCAAATATTCGACAATGCGTTCCTTGACCTTCTCAAGGCCGTAGTGGTCAGAGTCGAGCATTGCTTGCGCGGCGGGCAAATCTTTCTTGATTTTGGAACGCTTGCCCCAAGGCAGCGACAGCAACCAATCAAGATAATTGCGCACAACAGTAGCTTCGGCAGACATCGGCGACATGGCGCGGAGCTTTTTCAACTCGGCAGTTGCCTTGTCACGGGCCTCTTTAGAAAGCTTGGTGTCCTTAATGCGGGCTTCCAGCTCGGCCATATCGTCCTTGCCGTCTTCGCCGTCGCCCAACTCCTTCTGAATCGCCTTCATCTGCTCGTTCAGGTAATACTCGCGCTGAGTCTTCTCCATTTGACGCTTGACGCGGGTGCGGATGCGCTTCTCAACCTGAAGTACAGAAATCTCGCCTTCCATCAAAGCAAGGCACTTCTCAAGGCGCTTGGTGACAGAGGTCATTTCCAGAATGTCCTGCTTGTCCGACAGTTTAACTGCCAGATGCGAGGCAACAGTGTCCGCCAGCTTACCGGGTTCGGTGATCTGTGTGATCGTTGTGACGACTTCCGGAGAAATCTTCTTGTTAAGCTTGACGTAGCCCTCGAATTCAGACGAAACCGACCTTGCGAGCGCCTGGACTTCAACGCTGTCCAAGCCAGTCTCAGCCAGAGCTTCGGCGTCGGCCTCGTAATATTCATCGGTGCGGGTGTAGCGGTGCACGGTAGCGCGCGCTGCGCCTTCGACCAGTACTTTCACGGTGCCATCAGGCAATTTCAGCAACTGCAAGACATTGGCCAAAGTGCCGATCGTGTGTATGGCGTCCGTTTCAGGATCATCATCCGTCGCATTTTTCTGCGTGGCGAGCAGAATCATGTGATCGTTTTTCATCACCTCTTCCAGCGCCCGGATAGACTTCTCGCGACCAACGAACAGCGGCACAATCATGTCCGGAAACACGACGATATCGCGCAAAGGCAATACTGGGAAGGATTCGATCATGCCGGGTTTTGCAACGGCTTTTTTAACTGTCATGGTACTATCCTATTCGCGTTAACATCCCACAAAGGCGCTAAAGCACAAAGCCGCCCATCGGGATCAAGCTTAGGGCGAAAACCCGTTTGCTTGCGTCGTAAAGCCCATAAAGGCACCTCCGACATTTCGTAAAGCAGATGACACAACTCAGTTGCGCGCACTTTGGCAAGGATGCCGACAGTAAGTGATGCCAGTATAAAGTGACCACATTTGAATTGAGAAATACACTCTCCTAACGTTCAAATGGCGCGTTATCAGTGGATTTTCAAGATGCAAATCCACTGGTCACAAGCGCGCAGGCTTTTATTTCCGCGCGCCTTGAATTTTAGGCGCTGGCGCCTGCTGCACGTTCACGATCCGCATAAATGTAAAGCGGGCGGGCTTTGCCTTCCACCACTTCAGCACCGATAACGACCTGAGACACGCCTTCGAGGCCCGGCAGATCATACATGGTGTCCAGCAGCACCGCTTCCATGATGGAGCGCAAACCACGTGCGCCGGTGCGCCGTTCAATGGCCTTTTTAGCGACAACATCAAGCGCCTCATCTTGAAAGGTCAG
>JAYTYD010000203.1:0-4328 GCA_043742625.1 Methylovirgula sp.
GGCGGAGCCTTCAATCATCGCAGCAGCAGCTTCAATGGTTGAACAATTCAGATCGACGATCTTTTTAGATGCGATCTCGTTGATTTGCGCCTTGGTGATATTTCCAACAAAGCCGCGACCCGGAGTCTTGGAACCCGCAGTAATACCCGACGCTTTCTTCAGCCAATAGGACACTGGTGGCAACTTCATTTCGAACGTGAAAGAGCGATCCTGAAAAACAGTGATCACAACCGGAATAGGCGAACCCTTCTCCATTTGTGCTGTTTTGGCATTAAAGCCTTTACAAAATTCCATAATATTGAGGCCGCGTTGACCAAGTGCCGGTCCAATCGGTGGCGAAGGCTTAGCTTCACCAGCCGGCACTTGAAGCTTCACGTAGCCCGTGATCTTCTTTGCCATTTTTTCTGCTCCTAATAACGCTTTCGCTTGTTCACCGAAAGCCGTTGCAGTTTGTGGTTCAACAGCTCCGTGCTGGCTGGCGCGGCCTGTCTCCCACATTTTCTAGCGGAACCATTTCCGCTGGAAATTCTCAGAGCGCGTTCCCAAAAAGTTGCAGACTTTTTGGATAAGAACTCGCTCAATAAAAAGTCAGAGCGCGTTCCCAAAAGTTGCACACTTTTCGTACAAGAATTCACCCTTTGAAACTCTACCGGCAGTTAGCCGGAAATCTTTTCAACCTGGGTATATTCCAGTTCCACCGGAGTTGCACGTCCGAAAATCGAAACCGCTACTTTCAGGCGCGAACGGTCTACGTCAATTTCCTCAATGAGGCCATTGAACGATGCAAATGGACCATCAGAGACACGTACCTGCTCACCAATTTCGAACCGGATTGCATTTTTGGGTGAGTCTATGCCCTCGGCAATCTGGCCCTTAATGCGGTTCGCTTCAGCCTCGGATATCCGCATCGGTTTGTTGTCAGCGCCCAAAAAGCCCGTGACCTTTGGAGTGTTCTTGATGAGGTGAAAAACATCATCGCTCAAATCACACTTAACCAGGACATAGCCCGGGAACAGCTTACGTTCGGTCGGAACCTTGCGGCCGCGGCGCACTTCGATCACCTGCTCGGTCGGCACTAGAATTTCTTCAAATTTGTGCGAAACATTGCGCTGCGCCGCCTGCTCTTTCAAGCTGTCCGCAACTTTCTTTTCGAAGTTGGAATAAGCGTGAACGATGTACCAATTCATGCTCATCAGGCTATTCCCAACACAAGGCTCAAAATCAAATGGATGGATTGGTCAACTGCCATGAAAAACAGGCTGGCAATCAATACCATCACCAAAACCATAACGGTCGTGATCATCGTCTCACGGCGGTTAGGCCACGTAACCTTGCGCGCCTCGGCACGCACTTCACTTAAAAACTCTAACGGACTGGCCATTTAAATTTCTCTTTGCTTACTCTGCACTCTAGTCTGCCACTCGAACGACTGAGATCAAACCAAAAAACAGGGCGCGGAACCCAAAAAACAGGGCGCGGAACCGATGTGGTTACGCGCCGCTTGTATGTTTGCATAAACCAGCTTTCAAGTTTTGCAAAGCAGAAAATGACAAGAAGGTCACGCTGCCAATCTTTTCAGATCATAACGCGCACAGACTGCTCAGATATCAAAACAGTGACCCCGCTCAACTCTAACTCGAAATGGACACCGTAAATTGGAATGGCAGGGGAGCAGAGACTCGAACTCTGAACCTTCGGTTTTGGAGACCGACACTCTAGCCAATTGAGCTACACCCCTACGTGCCCGAAGGCTGACATTTACTGCCTCACTCGCGTCGCAAATGCAAGATCAAAATGCAAATGCCAAATGCCATGACAGGCCTTTGCTGCGGAAGACATATCGGTCCCCCCGCATGCTTTGCACCCCGATTTTGAGTTCTGTGCGCGATACAGTCTGCTCTCAACGCGTTACAGCACAACGTCTTACGCGAATACGTCCCCAACGCCGAGTGAATTATAATTACAGGTTTTTCATCTGCCAAAGCTTCAGAAATCGCAAATATTCCTGAAATCGCAAATATTTAAAGACAAAATTACAAAAATCGCCCCCCTGAAAATATTTTGCGCCTTATTTCATAAATGTGACCGGCGTAATTCAAAAATCTGTCACTTAAATATGCTTCGTTAAAGTATCCCGATATTAATAGCGTGACTATCGATGCAGATTTAAATATCTTTTCATTCCAAAAAACACATTTACTGTTAGTCAATATGGAAATGGTGACACAAATCCTTGGTCAAGAATAGGATTCGATCGGTTTAAACATGTCAGGACTGAAAAAAGATCAGAAATCTTCTTACGATGATGTTGATTATACCGGCATCTGCCTTGACCCGACGAAGGTCGAGGCCGTAGTTTGCATTCCGACCTTCCGCCGTCCGGAGTATTTGCGGGCGGCCCTCTTCTCGCTCGAATTACAGCGCACACAAGTTACATTCGCAGTTGTGATTGTGGACAACGACGCCGAATCTAAGGCTGGAATGGCAGTGGCCCGCGAGTATTTTAACGGCAAGTTGAATGGAGTTGCCATCCTCGAGCCGCAGCAAGGCAGCGGTTTCGCCTTGAATCGTGCTGTTTCGCTCGCTCTCAATTTGTTTCCAATTGCGCAAAATATTCTAATGCTCGCGGATGACCAAATTGCCGCTTCAAATTGGCTTGATGTCATGGTAAACGCCGCCCGCATGTCAAATGCGGACATTACAGGCGGCCCTATCCACTCCAAATTCAGCAGCCGCGCGCCGCGTCACATCCGCAGCCATCCGGTTTTTCAGCAGCAATATAAATCGACCGGCGAAGTGCCAAAACTTGACAGCGCCGGAAATTGCCTGGTCCGCCGCACGGTATTTGACGCGCTCTCCGAACCGTATTTCGACCCGTCTTTGAGCGTCATTACCGGCAGTGACACCGACTTTTTCATGCGTTGCAGCAAGGCCGGATTCAGGTCTTTCTGGGTTCAGGAAGCTGAGGTTTCCGAAACCGTCTCGTCCTCCCGCTCCACGCCAAGCTGGATTTTAAGCCGCAGCGCGACCTTGGGTGCGCTTGCTGCACATATGGACAGCCGATATATGACGCCGCAATGGGGTGGCATTGCCCCGCGCCTGAAAAGCTACGCGCTGCTACCGGTGGCGGCGGGACATTTTGTCATCACATTCTTGCGCACCGGAAACTGGCTCAAGGCCATGCACCCGCTCAGCTTTGCCTGGGGCCGTGTCAAGGGCGGCTTGCGTTGCTAAGCCAGCCGCCCGAATTTTACCGCGCTTTATAAAGTCGCATTGTCGATGACGAAACGGTACTTCACGTCGTTTTTGAGCATACGGTCATAGGCTTCATCAATTTTTTGTATCGGTATCATTTCAATATCCGAGACAATGCCGTGGTGCGCGCAAAAATCCAACATCTCCTGTGTTTCCGCGATGCCGCCGATCAACGAACCGGCAATCGACCGGCGCCCGAAAATCAAAACACCAATATTTGGCGAGGGATGCGGATGTTCAGGCACACCCACCAGACACATCGTGCCATCGCGCTTCAAAAGCTGAGTGAAGGCGTCAAGATTGTGGCTCGCCGCAACGGTGTTCAAAATAAAGTCAAAGCTTCCCGCGTGCTTCAGCATTTCGTCGGCATTTTTAGAAACAACAACGTCGTCGGCGCCCAACTCCAGTGCCGCCTGGCGTTTGTTCTCCGACGTGGTGAAGGCCACCGTTTGCGCGCCCATCGCATGGGAAAGCTTGACGCCCATATGGCCAAGGCCGCCGATGCCAACGATGCCAACCTTTTTACCCGGACCCGCCTTCCAATGCCGCAACGGCGAATAGGTGGTAATGCCGGCGCACAAAAGCGGTGCAACTGCGGCCAGCTGCTCTTTGGGATGCGTGATGTTTAACACAAAACGGTCGCGCACGACTATGGTTTGGGCATAGCCGCCAAGCGTATGGCCGGGTTTATCCTGGGTCTTTCCATTGTAAGTGCCGGTAAATCCGTGTGCGCAATATTGCTCGAGCCCGTCATCGCAAGCCTCACAATGGCGGCAGCTATCCACCATACAGCCGACACCAACCGTATCACCGACCTTAAATTTACTCACCTCCAGGCCGACAGCCGTCACCTCGCCGACAATTTCATGTCCCGGAACACATGGATACTGCGTACCGCCCCACTCCGCCCGCACAGTATGCAGATCGGAATGGCAAACCCCACAATAGGCAATTTTGATCTGCACATCGTTTGCACCGGGCGCACGCCGGAAAATGTCCATTGCTTCAAGAGGTTTGTCAGCGGCAAAGGCACCAAATGCTCTAATCATTCTCGTTACTCCAAAAAACGCACC
>JAYTYD010000204.1:0-5598 GCA_043742625.1 Methylovirgula sp.
TTAAGTGCGGAAAATCGGCAAAGTTCTGCCCGACACGCTCCGCCCCCCGCGCCCAAGGGTAGCAGGCCATATCGGCAATCGAATACTCACCTGCTAAAAAGGCCGGGGTTTCACCTGCTAAAAGGGCACTATGTTCCAGTCGGCGGTTCAACACACCCAGCAGCCGATTAACCTCATTGGTATAGCGCGTGATTCCGTAAGGCACTTTTTTGGGCGCGTAATGCACAAAATGGTTGGCCTGCCCTCCCATCGGGCCAAGGCCGCCCACCTGCCAAAACAGCCATTCGTCAACCAAAACACGCTCGCGTTCGGTTTTGCCATAAAACTTGCCGGTTTTGCGGGCAAGATATTGCAAAATGGCGCCCGACTCAAAAACCGAAATCGGCGCCCCGTCCGGACCTTCAGGGTCTACAATCGCCGGAATCCGGTTATTGGGCGATATTTTCAAAAATTCCGGCGCAAATTGCTCGCCTTTGCCGATATTGATAGTGTGCACCGTATACGGCAACGCGCACTCTTCCAGCATGACGGAAATCTTCTGGCCATTTGGCGTTGGCCAATAATAAAGATCAATCGGTTTGGGCATGTTAAATCTCCGGTTCGAACACGAAAATGCTGCATTGGGCCGCTGATTTACCTGACCAAAAGCGCGCTTAAAGTCCCAGCTTGGCCTTCAAAATATCGCTCACCGCCTGCGGATTGGCCTTGCCGCCGGTGGTTTTCATTACCTGTCCGACAAACCAGCCGAGCATGCCCGGCTTGGCCACGGCCTGCGCCGCCTTATCCGGATTTGCCGCCAAAATCTCGACAACCGCCTTTTCAATCGCGCCGGTATCAGTCACCTGCTTCATGCCGCGCGCCTCAACAATTTGCGCAGGGTCGCCGCCCTCAGACCAAATTATTTCGAACAAATCCTTGGCAATTTTGCCTGAAATAGTTCCGGCTTGAATTAAATCGACAATCCCGCCGATCTGACCGGCTGAAACAGGAGAGCTTGAAATGTCATTGCCCTCTTTGTTCAGGCGGCCGAAAAGTTCGTTGATGACCCAATTTGCGGCCATCTTGCCGTCGCGGCCTTTGGCGGCATGTTCGAAAAACTCCGCAGATTCGCGCTCGGCCACCAACACTCCGGCGTCGTAGCTCGAAAGGCCGTAGCTGCTGATGAACCGCGCTTTTTTTGCGTCAGGCAGCTCCGGCAACTGCGCTTTCAGGCCATCCACATATTCCTGAGAAAATTCCAGCGGCAGCAGGTCAGGGTCGGGGAAATAACGATAATCATGCGCTTCTTCTTTTGAGCGCATCGAACGTGTTTCGCCCTTTGCCGGGTCATAAAGCCGGGTTTCCTGATCGATCTTGCCGCCATCTTCCAAAATGCCGATCTGGCGGCGTGCTTCCACATCAATGGCTTGGCCGATAAAGCGGATGGAATTGACGTTCTTGATTTCACAGCGCGTACCAAACGGCGTGCCGACCTTGTGAACAGAAACGTTAACGTCTGCTCGCAGGCTACCCTCGTCCATATTACCGTCGCACGTGCCAAGATAGCGCATAATGGTCCGTATTTTGGTAACATAGGCGCGCGCCTCATCCGCCGAGCGGATATCCGGCTTCGACACGATTTCCATCAGCGCAACGCCGGAGCGGTTCAAATCAACATAGCTCTCGGTGGCGCTTTGATCGTGCAGGCTTTTACCGGCGTCCTGTTCTAGATGCAGCCGCTCAATGCCGACAATAATCTGCTCGCTCGGGGTCACATCGACGATCACTTCGCCCTCACCAACAATCGGGCTTTTGTACTGGCTGATCTGATAACCCTGCGGCAAATCCGGATAGAAATAATTTTTGCGATCGAAGCTCGACTGCAAATTGATCTGCGCCTTCAGGCCAAGTCCTGTGCGCACGGCTTGCGCCACGCATTCCTCATTGATCACCGGAAGCATGCCCGGCATTGCCGCGTCCACCAGCGATACATGCGAGTTTTCAGATGCCCCGTAGGCAGCAGAAGCGCCCGAAAACAGCTTGGCTTTTGAAGTCACCTGAGCGTGAATTTCCAGCCCGCACACAATTTCCCAATCGCCGGTCGCGCCGCGGATAAGTTTTTTCGGATCAATTGCAACAGTCATTTTCAGCTCTTATTTCTTGGTGAACTTCAACATTTCCAACACTTTGCGAGACGCCCACGCCGAGGCATAGCCTGCAATTACAAAAGCACAAACCGCCAATGCCTGCGGTACAGGCCGAAAATCGGCGTCTCCGCGCAGCTTTTGGCTGATCATCAAAACAATCAGGAGCACAGCCACCAGCCATAGCATCCAGCGGAAGCCATTCAAACAGCCAGACAAAACCACGATCGGCAGCGGCCCCATCATGCCACTCCCGTGTTCAAACGCGTTTCTTCCAGAGCAATGCTCCAGGAGATAATCTTGCGCCAAATATCTTCCGCCAGTTCGGGTGAAACACCCTGCCGCAGCGCTGACTGTTTAACCTTGGCAACAACCTCTTCAACGCGGCTTGGAATATTGGCAGGCATGTCTATCCGCGCTTTTACGCGCGCCGCATTTTCGATCAGTGCAACCCTTTTTGCCAGCATGCCGATGAGCTGATCGTCAAGCGCATCAATGGCGCTGCGCACCTCCAGCATGGTTGCAAAGTCCGGCCTTGTCACAACAGCGCTCTCACTCGACCACCTTAGGCACCACAAAGAAATGATCTTCCCGCGCAGGGGCATTTTTAGTCACCTGATCGGCAATATCGCCATCTGTAACCACATCATGGCGCTTTTTCATGGCCATGGGCATTACCGACGCCAGCGGCGCAATGCCGTTTACATCGACAGCGGAAAGCTCCTCGACAAAATCGAGCATGGCATTCAACTCAGCTTGCAACCGCGGCACCTCAGCATCTATCACTGCGATGCGGGAGAGGCGGGCGATGCGCCGCACCGTGGCTTGATCAACAGACATAACATCCTCACAGGTAAACTTGGCCCTATAAACTCTTGCACTGCCTATAACACTGCTAGCCGCCGCTTCGCAATGTGACGTGTCAGCTCAGTAAGACAAAACCTGCAATTTCAAAATCCCGTTTGCGCAAACACCGCCGCTCAAGGGCCTCGTCGTCCGCACCCCAAACTCTGGCCTGATAATCCTCATCCACATGCGCGACATTAAATGCGGTCTCCACATCAAAATGCCGGTGCGCAACCGCCAGCGCAATCAGCGCCGAGCCGCTCAAAGTGGTCATCACATTCAAAGCAGCCAGTTTGAGCGGGTCGTCAAAGCGCGCGATTTCGGCTTCGATTTTTGCCAAAGTCTGCGGCGGTTGCGCCGTGTGCATGACGCCCGCAATCACATAAAAATCGGCGTCAAACACCGCCTTGGCAAAGATCAGAACCGGATCCCATGCCTTTGCCTGCTCCTTCACCAGCGCTTCGGGCCGCTCAGCGCGATAACACACCAGATCAGACCCCGAAAACCGTACAATCTCGGCCCGCACGGCGTTCTGCTCGTTCGACACACCATCCAGAGCCGAATTTATCAAACGTGTCAGCGGCATTTTGAGAGGGTTTATCACTTGCTCTTGCGCGTTCCACTCCACAGCAAGCGCCTGAGCGACATCCATATTCGGCACCGCCAAAATGTTGCGTCCCGGAGTTTTCGCCGGACGGCCATCCAGCAGCAGCGTATGAGCACCATCACGCAGCTCTGTTTGGGCGCTTTTAAAAAATCGCTTCGGCCATTTCTTTTGCAAATCCCGGCGGGCCATAGCCACAGGATCTATGTCGGCACCATGCACGGGAAACAGGCCAGAAATTAAATCATCACGCATTATCGCTCCCAAGCACCCTTAATCCAAGGCTAGCAGCAGCCCGTCAAAATCATCCACCACGACGTCGGCATGCGCGATGTCCGCATGATCATGGAACCCCCATGTTACTGCAACGCTGCGCACTCCGGCATCTTTTGCCATATCCATATCAAAACTGGTGTCGCCAATCATCACGCAATCTGACGCGGCAACGCCGGTCTGGGCCAAAGCTTGAAGAATCATGCCGGGATGCGGCTTTGAGGGGGCGCAGTCTGCTGTTTGAATAGCATGAAACAGCCCGTCCCACCCAAACTGCACAATCAAGTCGTCAACGCCCTTACGGGTTTTGCCAGTCGCAATTCCCAACATGTGACCGGCTCGCCCCGCCAAAATGCGCACAAGCGCATCCGCACCCGCGTAAGGCATTGGCGCGTGGCCCTCATCCAACAATTGCCGCCACGCCTCTTTATAGGCATTGGCCAAAGCTTCGATTGGCGCATCTTCGCCACAGAGGGTCAAAAATGTTTCGCGCAAAGATAAACCCACCACGCCCAACAGCGCCGAATCGGGCGGTGCAGGCAGGCCAAGCGCCGCAAATGCGCGGCCCTGCGCAGCCAAAATCATCTGGGCCGAGTCAATCAGCGTGCCGTCGAGATCGAAGATTATCAGTCGCATAAGGGCTTTTGGCGGCGAAGCCGACCATAAGTCAAGCGTTACAAAATTGAGTGATCAAAGCGCATAGGTTTTACGCTTGCGCAGCATTTTCGCAGTGGGCTTTCTAAAGACATGGCTCAAATTCAACAATTATTTTCTGAAAGAGCATTCGTAATGCGCAAAAACGGCACTCGCATTCTGTGCGAGAGCCGCCATCGTTAAAAAAACAAACTTACATTTTCTGCATCATCTTCATGTGATGGCGATGATGCTTCATCTTCATATGATGCTTCATTTTCATGTGATGCTTTTTGTGGTGCATCATTGCCGCGTCAGCGCTGGTCGAAACAGCCAAAACAGGCGCAACCGCAAATGCAGCAACCAAAATCGCGGCAACAATCTTTTTCTTGAACATGAAACCCTCCACCATCTAATGTGTGAACGCTGATTTTTCAGCCCTCTTAGCCACAATCGCAAACGTGACCCTGCCGCGATGAACGCTGAATTAACAGATCCGCCAGTTCACGCTCTCGCCCATCAGGCTCACGAGATCGTGATCAGGGGTGATCGGTCGAACAGGTTCCAGCTTTCAATTCCGCCGCCCAACAAAAATGGCTGTAGGGCCGGTGCCCGTGATGGCCACGGGAGGATGAGTGATGATGGGAATACGAATGATGCCGTCCGCCACGATGGCCCTTGCCGCGGGCGTCGGCCGTACCTGACATAAATATGGTCGCGGCAACCAGCGCGGCCATGGCAGTAGCTAAAAGTTTGGTCATGGAAGTCTCCTCTAAAATTGGAGATTGCACTGCCTCGCCTGAACCGCTCCTGAAGATCCGCGCTGCGTTAGAGCAATTTTACGCTTGGCAGACGCAAATTGCTCTTCCATCTCTTTGATAAGACATAATTTTTTCGTAAGACTGGTTCGCCCTTTGGCGTAGTACGCTTTAAATCACTTTTTAAGCTCGACTTCAATAAACGCGTACTCAAAATCATTGATGTTGATCACGTCGTGCTCAATCCCCTCCAGCCGGTTATACGGTATGCCGCGTTTGCACTCAGCCTCTTTATAGTCGCCGCCCGCCAGTTCAAGGCCAAGTTTTCCATCCATCAGCGGCACAACCGCGTAATCAAACT
>JAYTYD010000205.1:0-3883 GCA_043742625.1 Methylovirgula sp.
GGCCGCCGGGAATACGCGCTGCATCGGCCTCGTCAATCAGGCCTTCGGTTTTCAACTTATCAATGATCGTCTGCTTTTTAGCGTCGTCCAAATTAGCGCGGTGCACAATGCAGGTATCGGCATTAAATACGGCGTCTTCAGTGGCCTTGCGCAGGTTTTCACTGCCGATTTTAGCGGCCTGCGCTTTGATAAAAGCCAGCGCGCTAGTGGCGAGAGGAGAGGTTTCCGCAACTTTCTGAGCGCCAGCGTTCCACGCGCCGATGGCGGGAATGTCCGCGGCGGATGCAGGAGTGGCGAGCAGCGCCAGCGCGGATACGCAGGCAGTTAGTGCTGAGATTTTTAACATGGGAGTTTCCTTGTGGCGAAATTCGAATGCCACCAAGTTTTCAACCACTGTCGTGACAGCCGTTTGACACTGTGTTGTCAGACCTGCTTGCGGCGAACCATAACTAGTACAATTCCGCAAATTGCGAGAACGACGCGCGTTATCGCCAACACACTCGGCAAATGCCCACGCACATCTGTCCAAACCGGCAGAATTACGTCGTCGGTGTTGAAACTCTCGTCGCTATGCACACAAAGCGCGAGCGAGGCCGTTGCCTCCAACATATCCCGTTCGATTTGAGCGACCAGTTGGGTAACGGCGGGACGCCGCGCCACCTCACCTTGCAATTCCAACAGGAGCGCCCGTGTCGCGGCCAAGTAAGCATGGGCGCATTCATTGAACGGGCTGTCTTCATCGGTTACGGTGCCCGGCATCAAGCCCCAAACGCAGGCACTATACTGAATGTTGATATAACCTTGCAGGCGGCGCATCTCACGCGTAGCTGGCATTTGGCTGTCCGCAAACGCGAGGATCTCGCTCCGGTAGGCTGCCAATACCGCCATTTGCCCGTGTGTGATGGAGGGGATAACTATGCCGTCCGTGCCATTGATGCGCCGGATTTCGCTATGATGCGCCGCGCTTGGCGCGATAGCTCCACACAGCAGCAGCAGCACGGCCACAACGAAGCTATTCAATTTCATGCGCGTGCTGACTTGCGCGGCAATTCGCCCATTGAAGCAAGGTTCCAGCGCGCCTGGTGGCCGCTCAAACGTGTGAGCGACAGAGGCGCAATGTCGATTCGCCAAAATGCTGACGGCGGCGCGCCCACAACCCGGATAACTGCGGCGCGAATCACTGAAGCGTGGGTGATGGCGATGATGTCGCGCTTTGGGTCTGCAATCTCATCGCTCATGAGAGAGTCGAGCCAAGCGCCGGCGCGCGCGATCAAATCGACAATTGATTCGCCTCCATGCGGTGCCGCAGCCGGGTCTTCAAGCCATTGCGCCACGTGTTCAGGGTGTTGCGCGAAAACATCATCAAGCCCGAGGCCCGCCCAGCGGCCATAATTACAGTCCTGCAGGAGCGGCTCTAAAAGCGCATTAAAACCGAAGGCGTTTGCGGTTTGAACGGCCTGCATTGCCGGACTGCACCACACACGGGCGTCCGAAACCGGGGGGGCCGCCACGCCCGCCAGTTTTTTTTTGCCAAAATCATCGAGCGGCTCGTCCGCGCCAAATATTTGTGCGCGATTAGCTGCACTTGGAGCGTGGCAGATGAGATGAAGCCTGAGGGACATGACGCTTCCGGATGTGGTTGTGCACCGGGTTTACGCTGCCTTCAGCTTGGCCGGCGCGGTGGCAAGGCGCTCTGCGCGCTGCGCGAGGCCGCCAAAAATCAGCCCGATCGCCAACCACATGAGCATTTGTGCGCCAAAAGAAGCCACCCTAAACTGCCACAGCACAGTTGCCGGAAAACCCTCTGGCACTTCACTCACACCTGGCGTCGCCACACCAACCACCAGCATGGCAACAGTGTAAGCCAGCCCGGCAAGGATTGTCGCATTCCACGCACCCAATCGCGGTTGAAGCCTGTCGCGTAGCAAAGCTGCCGCCACAAAACTGATGAGAGAAATAACGATCATGGCAAAATACAGCGTCGTGCGAATTTGAATGGTCTCCGCCTCGCCGACCGAGGGCGGATTAGCCGGATATTTCAAACTTGGAACCACATAAATCACTAAAAATCCGCAGAGGGAGAGCGTGAGTGCTGTTGCCTGAGCGCTGAAATTGCCCCAACGCCGATATAAAAAAGCAAAGCTGAGAGCAAAGAGCCCGCCAAATGCGGTAGCGTAAACCACCACGCCGGTGAATAGCCCCAAGCCTGATTGAGTGGCGCGGCTCACGAGTTCCGGCTCTGCCATCGCCATCGGCGCGGCTTTCGCAGCATCTGCTTGCACCTTAACGGCTTCGATCTGAGTTTCGAAGGCTATGGCACGATCGACCGGGCCTTCACCGAAGACCTTTAAGAAGCAAAAGCACAGAAATCCAGCGAGAAGCCCTGCGAGCATCCCGCGTAAAAGAATCTTTCCGATCATGCTACCAACCCCTTAGTGGCAAGGGAAACCCAGAAGATGGCGACCATCATGCAAAAACTCGTGCACGGTCGAACCTTCAATCAGCGACGTTGCGCCCTGTTCGGCCCCAACAAAATAGATTGCCAACATAAGAAGCAGACCTGCAAAAATTGCCCAAGGCAACAGGTCCTTCAGCGGAATTGCGGCAGGCTGTTTTGAGGCGGCGAGAATAGCAAATGTCATTATCAAAGCTCCTTGGGATTAAGCGTCCCGTTTGAGATATGCCGAAGTACAAGCAGGTCTGACTTTCCGCTCAAGAGATCAATCTCCAAAGCCGAATACAGTGGCGCAACCGTGCCGGAATTTCACCGGACTTCCAATCTTGTAACAACTGAATATGTTTATAGGTGTGCAATTCCCGACTGTCAATTTGCTGCGGTCGGAGGGCAAACGCTTTTTTCCCCGTGCCCAAGCGCTTTTTTCCCCGTGCCCAAGCGCTTTCTTTCCCGTGCCCAAGCGCTTATTTTCCCGTGCCAAACGGTAAACCAACGTCGAAGTTTGCGTCTTTTTGCTTGTTATCGCCGCGCTTTGTTTGGATAAGATGACTCGATTGCAAACCGCCCATGACACAACGCGATGTCTATCGTTTACGGGGAGAGAAATATGACAGGCATTACCACCGGCGGTGCGCAAATAAGCGCTGATGCGAAACCATTTTACAAAGTTTTATACGTTCAGGTGTTGTTTGCGCTGGTTTTGGGTGCGCTCATCGGCTGGATGTATCCGGGTTTTGCCACCAGCGACTGGATCAAGGCACTGGGTGATGGCTTCGTCAAACTCATCAAAATGATGATCGCCTTAATCATTTTTTGCACGGTTGTCTCGGGCATTTCCGGGGTAGGCGACGCCAAAAAGGTGGTGTCCTGGTGGGAAGGCGAGCTTGATCGTGACAAGTTGGCGCTTGGCCTGTCGCGCAACGTCGATACAACAAACGTCGCAGAGGCTGCCACCCTCTAAGGCGGGGTGCAGGCGAATTTCATGCGGTCAAGAAAGATATAATGTCCAGATTGGTCATAGGCATAGACACGGGCGGCACCTACACGGATGCCGCCCTCATTGATACGGAGCTGGGAAAAGTCTTGGCCACCACCAAGGCAATCACCACCAAGGGCAATTTGGCCCTTGGCGTTGCAGAGGCGCTGAGCGGCATATTTACCGCCTATTCCGGTTTAAGCGGCGCGCAGATTGCGCTCGTTTGCCTGTCCACCACGCTGGCAACCAATGCAATTGTTGAGGGACACGGGTCTAATATCGGCGTGGTTCTCATCGGCTTTGACGCCAAAATGCAGGAACGCACCGGCATTGCAAAAGCTTTTCCAGATACCAAAATCCTTATGGCCTCCGGCGGCCACACTTACGGCGGCAGTGCCAAAAGCCCGCTGGATGAGGCCGCGATAATTGATTTTGTCGCGCTGATGCCACAT
>JAYTYD010000206.1:0-2144 GCA_043742625.1 Methylovirgula sp.
GGGAAAATCGTGTCAAATGCCAAAATGCCGGCTGGAATTCCGCTTTCTTCATAATGTCCGGCAGGCTTTCCAACAGAATCAAGCAGGGGGCCGTTATGCTTGATCAAGCCCTCCAAACATTCCCAACTCAGGTTGAGACCATCAAATCCGGCATAGCGACGTTCAAGCGTCGTCACGATTTGCAGCGCATGGGCATTATGGTCAAAGCCGCCAAAACGCTGCATGCAGGATGAAAGCGCGTCTTCGCCCGTATGTCCGAATGGCGTGTGCCCCAGGTCATGCGCGAGTGCGATGGCTTCAGCAAGATCATCATCGAGCTTCAACCCGCGGGCTAATGCGCGAGCGATTTGCGCTACCTCTATCGTGTGGGTAAGGCGCGTCCGATAATGATCACCCTCTGACGGGACAAAAACCTGACTTTTATAGGCAAGGCGACGAAATGCGGTTGAGTGAATAATCCTGTCGCGGTCACGTTGGAACTCGGACCGCGTTGGCGAGCTGATTTCGGGCGTAAGACGTCCGCGCGATTGCGCACTTTGCGCGGCATAAGCAGCACGAATCGTCGAAGACTCGCTCATTTCTTGCAGGTATAGGTAAGAAAATCGATGCGCTGCGGTGCAAGCTTAACAAATGTCTGGCTGCCGCATTCAGCTTTGGTCAGCGCGTACTCACCTTTTGGCACTGTTGTCTCGACCGATATGGCCATAGCGGGCGCGTTACTACTCAGAACCAAGCCAGAAATAGCGTTCGAAAGTCTTAACTTCATAAGATCGCCCTTTTTGTAAGGCTTCAACTTAAGAAAGCCGCTGCTCTGGTGCAAGCCCGATTTCGAGCTCAGAACAGGTTTACTATTGCAGCCCGGCACTCGCAGCACTATCTTCGGATCAAAGGACAAATCAATGGACACGCCTGCACACCCTGTCACCCTGAGTTCGACCGCCGCCAAGCGGATCGTTAAGGTTTTGGCGCAGGAACCGAAGGGTGCCATGCTGCGGGTTGCTGTGAGCGGCGGCGGGTGCTCTGGATTTCAATATGCTTTTGAGATCACACAGCAAACAGCGTCAGACGACTTAGTGGTGTCACGCGACGGCGCAACCTTGCTGGTCGATCCGATATCGCTCGAATTTCTCAACGGCTCCGAAGTTGACTTTGTCGACGATCTCATTGGACAATCGTTCAAGATACATAATCCGAACGCGACATCCTCTTGCGGATGTGGGACAAGTTTTTCGGTTTAGGTCTGTTTCGAGAGTTCCATGGACGCACTGTTTATCGGCCAAGCGTATATCGATGTCACGATTGTCGCGAAGTCCATTCCGACCGGTGATGAAAAATCGGTTGCGGAGGACTACGCTGTTTCGTTTGGTGGCAATGCGGTTACAGCGGCGTTTGCCTGCGCGAAACTTGGTGTGGTCCCGGATTTGCTCGCATCTGTCGCGGACGATTGGCTCGGACGCATGTTTTTGGATATGGCCGCGCGCTATTCAATTCCGGTACATGGCCGTAAGGTAAAACGATCGTCTCTTTCATTTATTTTTCCGCAAGGTGCGCGACGCTCCATTTTGCGCGCGCGCGATGATGACTACCTGCATCCTTTCCCTCAGCTCAATTTACGGCGATGCCGGGCGCTGCATCTCGACGGTCATCAGCCTGACGCATCCATGTATTACGCAAAATTGTGCAAAGAGGCGGGTTTGATGACATCGCTGGACGGCGGCGGATTGCGATCCAATACGCACGAGCTGCTGGAATATATCGATGTCGCCATCGTTGCCGAGCGCCTGTGTGAACAAATGAAGCTATCAGCGCCGGAGATGCTGGACTATCTCAAATCGCGCGGTTGCAAAATCGGCGGCGTTACCGAAGGTGAGCGTGGGGTGCTCTGGTACGATGAAACAGGAACAGTATCGCGCCTTCCAGCTTTACCCGTTCCCAAAGGCCGCATCATTGACACATCCGGGGCGGGCGACGTTTATCACGGGGCTTACATGGCCTCGTGGTTGATGCGTCCACAGTTGGTGTGGCGAGAGCATTTTCACTTTGCGCGCGCCGCTGCCACGCATAAAATTCAATATTTAGGTAACGAAGCCGGGTTGCCAAATCAGGCGGATGTTGCGAAAGTTTTGGCTGAATTCTGCCCTTAG
>JAYTYD010000207.1:0-9763 GCA_043742625.1 Methylovirgula sp.
ATGTCAAGGCGCTTTTCGAGGCGGAGTTTCTGCAGGGCGGCACCCACGCGCTCAAGTTGGGAAACATTGAAGATCATCCAGCATTCAAAGTTCAAAACCGTCTGACTTACGCCAGAGTTGGCATCACAGACCCGCTTTCCTTGAGCGACTATCAGGCTCATGGCGGTTTTGTTGGCCTCAGCAAAGCCTTAGCAATGACTCCGGTCGCTGTGGTGGAAGAAGTTGCGGCTTCCGGCCTGCGCGGGCGCGGCGGCGCAGGGTTCCCCACCGGTATTAAATGGCGAACAGTGTTGAACACCGCTTCGCCGCAAAAGTATGTTGTATGTAACGCCGATGAGGGCGACAGCGGCACATTCTCTGACCGGATGTTGATGGAAGGCGATCCGCTTTGTCTTATTGAAGGCATGGCTATAGCCGGTGTGGCCGTCGGCGCAACCAAAGGCTACGTCTACCTGCGTTCAGAATATCCGCACGCCATATCGGCGATGAATTTAGCGATTGAGATTGCCCGCAAGGGCGGTTTCCTGGGCGCGAACATCGCGGGCAGCAGTCATGATTTTGATATGGAAGTGCGCGTTGGCGCGGGTGCTTACGTCTGCGGCGAAGAAACCGCGATGCTGGAGAGCTTGGAAGGTAAGCGCGGTGTGGTGCGTGCAAAACCGCCTTTGCCGGCCATAAAAGGCCTGTTCGGCCAGCCTTCTGTCATTAACAATGTAATGTCGCTGGCGTCTGTACCGTGGATATTGCAACATGGCTCCAAAGCATATGCTGATTTTGGCATGGGCCGTTCGCGTGGCACACTGCCGGTGCAATTGGCAGGCAATGTCAAGCGCGGCGGCTTGTTTGAGCTGGCGTTTGGCATGACGCTGCGCGAACTTATTATGGACATTGGCGGCGGAACATACTCAGGCCGGCCGTTGCGGGCTGTGCAGGTTGGCGGGCCGTTAGGGGCTTATTTCAGCGAAAAACAGCTCGATACCAAAATAGACTACGAAGATTTAGCCGCAGCCAAAGGCATGTTGGGGCACGGCGGCGTGGTGGTTTTTGATGACACCGTCGATTTGGCGAAGCAGGCGCAATTCGCCTTCGAATTCTGCGCGCTGGAATCCTGCGGCAAATGTACCCCGTGCCGTATTGGCTCCACACGCGGCGCGGAAACAATTGCCAAAATTCGCAATGGTGTTGAGGTTTCAAAAAATACAGCGCTTGTGCGCGACCTGTGCGCGACCATGCTTGATGCCTCCCTTTGCGCGCTGGGCGGCTTGACGCCATTTCCGGTGCAAAGCGCGATGGACAATTTCCCTGAAGATTTCGCGGGGCGCGCAATGCCTCTCGCTGCTGAATAGGAGCAAGAACATGGCTCTCATAAAAGAACTCGACTTCGGCACGCCAATCCGCGTTTCGGCCAATAACGTAACTCTCACCATTGACGGGATTCTGGTCTCGGTTCCGGAAGGCACCTCGGTTATGGCCGCGGCAATGCATATGGGCACGCAAATACCCAAGCTCTGCGCCACCGATATGCTGGAGCCATTCGGTTCCTGCCGTATATGTCTGGTTGAAATTGAAGGCCGGCGCGGCACTCCGGCCTCCTGCACAACGCCCGCTGAAAACGGCATGGTCGTGCATACACAGAACGAGCGCTTGGCCAAGCTGCGCAAAGGCGTGATGGAACTGTACATTTCCGATCACCCGCTGGATTGTTTGACTTGTGCGGCAAACGGCGACTGCGAGTTGCAGGATATGGCCGGTGTAGTTGGTTTGCGCGATGTGCGTTACGGAACTGCGGGAGAAAATCACCTCAACGCAGCCAAAGACGAGAGCAACCCCTATTTCACTTACGATGCCTCCAAATGCATTGTCTGCAACAGATGCGTCCGTGCCTGTGAAGAGGTGCAGGGCACCTTTGCGTTGACAATCTCAGGACGCGGGTTTGACAGCCGGGTGTCGGCTGGCGGCGTTGACTTTTTAAGTTCGGAATGCGTCTCGTGTGGCGCGTGCGTACAGGCGTGTCCGACGGCAACGCTCACCGAAAAAAGCATTATTGAGATGGGCCAGCCGGAACACTCCGCTGTGACCACTTGCGCCTATTGCGGTGTCGGCTGCTCTTTTAAGGCCGAAATGCAGGGCGAAAAAATTGTTCGCATGGTGCCCTACAAAGATGGCAAGGCCAATGAGGGCCACAGCTGCGTTAAGGGCCGCTTTGCCTACGGCTATGCCACCCATGAAGACCGCATCACGAAACCAATGATTCGCGCCAAAATTACCGACCCGTGGCGCGAGGTCAGCTGGGACGAGGCAATCAACCATGCCGCGTCCGAATTCAAGCGCATCCAGCATCAGTATGGCAAGGATTCTGTTGGTGGCATTACATCGTCGCGCTGTACCAATGAAGAAGTTTTTGCCATGCAAAAGCTTATTCGCGCTGGTTTCGGCAACAACAACGTTGATACCTGCGCCCGCGTTTGTCACTCTCCAACCGGATACGGGCTGGGGCAAACCTTTGGAACATCAGCCGGTACGCAAGACTTCAAGTCCGTAGACAAATCAGACGTCATTCTGGTTATCGGGGCAAACCCGACTGACGGACATCCAGTGTTCGCGTCGCGGATGAAAAAACGTCTGCGTGAAGGCGCAAAACTCATCGTCGCCGACCCGCGCCGCATTGACCTGATCAAATCTGCACATATTAAAGCGGACTTTCACTTGCCATTAAAGCCAGGCACAAATGTGGCGCTGATCAATGCGCTGGCGCATGTTATCGTGACCGAAGGTTTGGTTGATGAAGCTTTTGTGCGTGAACGGTGCGACTTGGAAGCATTTGAAGCTTGGGCGCGCTTTGTAGCTCAGGAGATCAATTCGCCTGAACATACCGAGCAATATACCGGGGTTCCAGCGGCCGATATGCGCGGTGCAGCCCGGCTCTATGCCAAAGGCGATAGCTCCGGCACTGCGAATGGCGGGAGCGTCAAACGCAATGGCGCGATCTATTACGGCCTCGGCGTCACCGAACACTCCCAAGGCTCCACAATGGTGATGGGCATCGCTAATCTGGCGATGGCCACAGGTAATTTGGGACGTGACGGCGTCGGTGTAAATCCATTGCGCGGGCAGAATAACGTTCAGGGTTCTTGCGATATGGGTTCGTTCCCGCATGAGTTCTCCGGTTATCGCCACGTGTCGGATGATGCAACGCGGCAGATGTTTGAAAGTCTGTGGGGCGTCGAATTGTCCAGCGAACCGGGATTGCGTATTCCGAATATGTTTGACGCGGCGCTCGATGGTGATTTCAAAGCGCTTTATGTGCAGGGCGAGGACATTGCCCAATCCGATCCTAACACAAAACATGTTCAAGCGGCGCTTTCAGCGATGGAATGTGTGATCGTGCAGGACTTGTTTCTGTGCGAAACCGCAAAATATGCGCACGTATTTTTTCCAGGCTCCTCGTTCTTGGAAAAGGACGGAACTTTCACCAATGCTGAGCGCCGGATAAACCGTGTACGGCAGGTTATGCAGCCTAAATCAGGTCTTGGAGACTGGGAAGTTACGCAGCGCTTTTCGCAAGCGCTCGGATATCCGATGAACTACACCCATCCCTCGCAAATCATGGATGAGATCGCACGCCTGACCCCGACCTTCAAGGGTGTGTCGTTCAAACGTCTTGACGAAGAAGGGTCATTGCAATGGCCGGTTGACGAAGCGGCACCAAATGGCACTCCGCTGATGCATATTGACCGCTTCGTGCGCGGCAAAGGCAAATTCATGATGACAGAATTTGTTCCAACTGAAGAGCGTACAGGCCCGCGTTTCCCGCTGTTGCTCACGACAGGGCGTATTCTGTCGCAATATAACGTCGGTGCGCAAACAAGACGCACGATGAATAGCACTTGGCATGATGAGGATGTGCTCGAAATTCATCCCTCAGACGCTGAAAATCGCGGAATTCGTGACGGGGATCTTGTCGCACTGCATTCGCGCGCCGGAGAGACCGCTTTGCGCGCGCTTGTCTCAGAGCGGATGCAGCCGGGCGTAGTCTACACCACATTCCACCATGCCATATCCGGGGCCAATGTTGTGACAACGGATAATTCCGACTGGGCGACCAATTGTCCCGAATACAAGGTGACTGCGGTTGAGGTACGGCGAACAAACCGCATGTCTGAGTGGCAGGAGCGCGAGCTGGCAGACGCTCACGCCAAGCGTCAGATTTTAGGGCATTACACCGATGCTGCTGAATAGGACGCCAACCGTGCAGGTGCTTGCAAATAAGAGCTCTGCGGCGAGCGTCGCAGCAGCGGCCCTCGTATTGGATTATACGCAGATGCGCGCGCCAATGATGCGTCAGGTCGCGGTGGAAATTGCGGTCAATATTGTTTATGGCCCGCTGCCGTTCGCGGTGATGATGGCGTCGCCAACAGAATTAGAAGATTTTGCCTACGGTTTTAGTTTCACTGAAGGTGTGATCCAGCACCCCTCCGATGTGGTCGACGTTGTAACCCGAGTTGAACAGCACGGCTTGCGGCTCGAAATCACTCTTCGCGGTGACAAAATGCAGACGCATCTGGCCCGCAAACGGGCTTTGACCGGGCGCACCGGCTGCGGCCTATGCGGGATCGAGGATTTAGCTGCACTGCCGAATGCGACAGTGCGGCCAAAGCCCGAATTTAAACTAACACCCGAAGCGGTGGGCAAGGCATTGCGTGCATTTGCATCCCATCAGCCGTTGAACGCCGAAACGCGCGCTGTGCACGCTGCGGCGTTTGCTGATCTTTCGGGCAACATCATAATCGTGCGTGAAGATGTCGGGAGGCATAACGCGCTTGATAAGCTCATCGGAGCACTTTTGCGGGCCGGAAGCAACGCGGAGGAGGGCTTCATTGTCATTACCAGCCGCTGCTCGTTTGAAATGGTCGAAAAGGCGGCAATTTTTGGCGCACGGGCGCTCGTGGCGATTTCGGCACCGACTTCGTTGGCGTTGGAGCGGGCTAAGGCGCATGGCATGGTCTTGGTCGCTTTGGCACGCGACGATTACGCGTTGATTTTCCAAGGCTCCGGGGGATTTGAAACAAAAAAACTGGCACCATCGAAACGAGAATAATCCATGAGTGATTCACAGCAAAAACTTGTCCATATGGCCAATCAGATTATTCAAAATTTACGGCAAATGCCGCCGGATGAAGCGGTTGAAACGTTGGCAGATCACATCAATAAATTTTGGGATCCGCGAATGCGCAAAGGCATTCTTGCCCTTGCAAAGGCCGGCGGGGCAGGTTTCGACCCTATGCTTCTCCAAATAATCCCATCGATCCATCCACCAAAAACTTCGTAACACACGAGAGCGGGTAGACGAAAGTTCATATAAGAACATTCATCAAATGATGTATAATTAAGAATAAAAAGTAGGGGGGAATAATGAATATGAATACGTTGGACGCCGGGCTTCTAAGCCGGGCGAATACAGTCGCACGTCCGGGCTTTAACCGATGGTTGGTGCCGCCTGCGGCTTTAGCCATCCATCTTTGCATCGGTATGGCCTATGGTTTCAGCGTATTCTGGCTGCCGTTGAGCCAATCTCTTGGCATTACCAAGCCAATCGCCTGCGCCGTCGCAGACCCGACATTCTGGGGCACATTCACAGATTTGATGTCCGCGCTGTTCCGCACCTCATGCGACTGGAAAGTGGCGGATTTGGGCTGGATGTACACGCTGTTTTTCGTGTTGCTTGGCTCATCCGCCGCCATTTGGGGCGGTTGGCTTGAGCGGGAAGGCCCGAGAAAAGCTGGCGTGGTGTCTGCATTATGCTGGTGTGGCGGCTTGTTGATTTCCGCGCTTGGCGTTTACACGCATCAGCTTTGGATGATGTGGCTGGGCTCTGGCGTTATTGGCGGCATTGGCCTCGGTCTTGGCTATATTTCACCGGTATCAACCTTGGTGAAGTGGTTTCCGGACCGCCGCGGCATGGCAACGGGCATGGCCATTATGGGCTTTGGCGGCGGCGCTATGATTGGTACGCCTTTGGCCAAAATTCTAATGGATTACTTCAAATCAGCTGATGGCGTTGGTGTTTGGCAGACATTCGTCTGCATGGCCGCCATTTATTTTGTTTGGATGATGATCGGTGCATTTTCCTATCGCGTGCCGCCGGCAGGCTGGGCCCCCGAGGGCTGGGTTGCCAAAGAACATACCAACGCCATGATCACAACCGGGCAAGTGCATTTAAAAAATGCCCATAAAACTCCGCAATTTTGGTTGATTTGGGCTGTTCTGTGCCTGAACGTGTCTGCTGGTATTGGTGTTATCGGTATGGCGGTGCCGATGTTGCAGGAAATTTTCGGTGGCGGACTGATTGGTAAACCGGAGTTGGGTTTTGCCGCTCTGGATGCGACTCAAAAATCGGCCATCGCTGCTATCGCCGTCGGCTTCTCAGGACTTTTGTCCCTGTTTAACATCGGCGGGCGCTTCTTTTGGGGGTCAATGTCGGATTTTTTTGGCCGCAAGATGACCTATTTCATCTTTTTCGGTTTAGGAATTGCGCTGTATGCCCTCGCTCCAAACTTTGCCCATTCTGGCAATAGGGTGCTGTTTGTTGCCGCCTTCTGCTTAATTTTATCCATGTACGGCGGCGGTTTCGCCACTGTCCCGGCCTATCTGGCCGACATGTTCGGCACACAGTTTGTTGGCGCAATTCACGGCCGCCTGCTGACAGCATGGGCAACTGCGGGCATTATTGGTCCGGTTGTTGTCAACTATATCCGCGAGTTCAATAAATCCGCAGGCGTTCCGGCGGACAGGCTCTACGACGCCACCATGTATGTGCTAGCGGCGTTTCTGGTCATTGGATTTATTTGCAACGTACTGATTCGCCCGGTTGCTGCCAAATGGTTCATGCCCGAGGACGAGGTTGCCGCCCTTCAAAACAAATCGTCATCATCAGCTGTGCAAACCGGCTCGCAGGGGATTGGCGCGGGCGCGTTTGACGCAAAAGCTTTTCTTGCCTGGGCCTTTGTGGGCATTCCAATAGCTTGCGGCGTATATCTGACCTACTTGAATGTCGTGAAGCTGTTTAACTAATGAAAAAGCTGCCGGGATCAACGGCAGCCTTTTTGTAAACATCAGCCGCTCCAAAGGATTGGGGCGGCTTGTTTTATTACGCCACAGCGCGAATAGTGTTGCCTACCTTGGTGACGATCTCATCAATTTGGTTTTCGGTGATGACCAGCGGCGGCGTCAGCGCAATCGTGTCGCCGGTCGTACGGATCATGATGCCTTCTTTTTGGAAAGCGTGATCAAGCGCGTTGAAGGCGCGCTTGCCAACCCCATCCGGGATGGACGCCAGATCGATACCGGCCACCAAACCCACTGTGCGAATATCAAGCACATTTGGCAGGCCCGTCAAGCTATGAATGGCATCGGCCCAAATCGGCTCCAATCGGGCTGCATTTTCAAACAGCTTTTCATCGCGATAGATATTCATTGATGCGATGGCCGCAGCACACGCGAGGGGATGTGCCGAATAAGTATAGCCATGGAACAGTTCAATCATGTGCTCCGGTCCCTTCATGAACGCATCATAAATGCCTTTGCGGGCAATGACGCCGCCCATCGGAACAGTGCCCGATGTCACGCCTTTGGCAAAGCAAATGAAGTCAGGGACCACGCCGTAGCGCTCTGCCGCAAACCCATATCCCAAACGACCGAAGCCGGAGATTACTTCGTCAAAAATAAGCAAAATGCCATATTTATCGCAAATCTGACGCAGGCGCTTCAGATAGCCTTTAGGCGGCGGCAAAACGCCGGTTGAACCCGCCATCGGCTCAACGATAACTGCCGCTATGGTAGAGGCATCATGCAGCCCGACAATGTTTTCAAGGTCATCAGCCAGATGCGCGCCCCACTCAGGCTCACCTTTTGTAAAGGCCTGTTCCTGCCGGTTGTAAGTGTGAGGAAGGTGATCGACGCCGGTAAGCAAAGAACCAAAAAACTTGCGGTTCGGCACAATACCACCCACCGATATGCCGCCAAACCCCACGCCATGATAGCCGCGCACACGGCCAATCAAGCGGGTGCGAGAGCCGTTGCCGTTCACATTGTGATAAGCAATGGCAATTTTCAAAGCGGTATCCACCGCCTCCGAACCTGAGTTGGAAAAAAATACGTGGTCCAAATCCCCCGGTGCCATCGCCGCAATGCGCGACGCTGTTTCGAAGGCAGCCGGATGGCCAAACTGGAAGCTTGGAGCGAAGTCGAGATTTGCCGCCTCTTTTTGAATTGCGCTGACAATCGCGTCTCTCGTGTGTCCGGCGTTCGAGCACCAAAGACCGGCAGTGCCATCCAAGATCGCGCGCCCTTCGGGTGTATAATAATGCATGTCCTTGGCGCGTGAAATCATGCGCGGGTTTTTCTTGAAGGCGCGGTTCGCCGTAAAGGGCAGCCAAAAAGCATCTAAGTCATTGGGCATTGCAGCAGTTTTTGGCATCGGGCGCTCCTTTAAAAACATGGGAAATTCTAGCACGCAAATGTTGGGTTTAAAAAGGCATGTTTTTGCGATGACAGTAGCGAATTTCGTTACAAATGCAGTTTTGAGGGTTAAATCAAAAGTCTGATGCGCAAGCTGGATGTGAAAGTTAGGCGCCAAAGTTTGATACTTGACCGCGCGGTTCAAAGCTCTGAAGATGGCGAAAGCCTGTAACCATCCCGGAGCCCATCATGGTGAATCTATTGCGTCGTTTGATGATTTTTTGCGCTGTGGTCATGCTCGCGCCCCCGGGTGTTGCGGCGGAACAATCGCCAAAAGAACTTATTGCCGGAATTTACAAAGCTTACGATGGCAAGGACGCCAAAGGCTACAATTGGAATGACGAGCCCGACTGCAAAAAGGCATTTTCAGCGGCTACAGCGCAACTTATTCTTGCGGATGCGGAAGCCAGCAAAGGTGAAATCGGGGCTCTGGATTTTGACCCCATCATCGACGGGCAGGATTATCAAATCGGCAATCTGAAGATTGACGTTGTTGAAACAGACTCGAGCCACGCGACAGCGGCGGTATCTTTTCTGAACTTCAACAAACTCACCAATCTGAAAATGCAGATGCTCAAAGAGCAAGACGGCTGGCGAATTGATGACATAATTTGGGCGGGCAAAGACCGCGGTACGCTAAAAGGAATTTTTAAACAATAGCTTGGCATTAAGCCAAGGACCGGACGCACTGATCTAAAAGAGCCTCCACCATCTGGTCGAGTGTGTCGCCCGGCGGCACGCACTCGTTCAAGAATGGCGTATGGCGGTCCAGTACCAAACTAACAAAGCCATGCACAACTGACCACACCATCATTGTGCTTTCCATAGGATCCCGCCGGGTTGCAACTGTAACGGTATCCACCAAAATTTGAAAACAGGTTGATGCGGCGCTGTGCAAATCCGCATCATGGTCATCAAGGTTGCTCTGCCCGAAAGTGACACGGAATCTCCCGGGAAAGTGTAGCGCCTGGGCAATGTAGGCGCGGCCAATGGCGCGTAACCGGGCATTTGCTGAGCCGTCGCTTGCGTTTGCCGCATTGGTCATTGCCAGTGACAGAGCATTGTAGCCGTCAGTGGCGATGACGCTCAGCAAACCCTTTACATTACCAAAATGATGCGACGGTGCTGCCGGCGAAACGCCAGCCCGGCGCGCGCACTCTCTCAACGTGAAGCCGCCAACACCCTTTTCGGCCAAAATCGCTTCAGCCGCATTCAGCAATGAGCGGCGTAAATCGCCATGATGGTA
>JAYTYD010000208.1:0-6358 GCA_043742625.1 Methylovirgula sp.
CGTTGTTTCAAACGCTCAAAAGCAGGGCTGAGCCGCACGGGAGATGGGCTCCCGCTCACTGGGATTAGGCCGAAAGACGCTTGCGGCCGCGTGCACGGCGGGCAGCGATCACATTGCGGCCGCCAACTGTGGCCATGCGCGCGCGAAAACCATGACGGCGCTTGCGCACGATGTTGCTTGGCTGAAAAGTCCGTTTCACAGTGGAACTCCAAATTCAATTATTTGTACGGGACGGGACTAAAGCTGCGCGCATTACGCACAAAAAGTCCTGCACCGGTTTGATGCGGCGTAAAGTTGAGCGCGCTTATAGAAGGAAGGCGGCCGGGAAGTCAATGTCTTACACCACCGCTACAGAAAATTCCTTGGAGTGTTTCACCGGTTCAACCCCGAAAAGAGATTCTTGCTGAGCGTCGCCTTGTTTGGCACAGCGCGCCAACGCCCTGCGCACCATTTACAACTGCATCCTTGACAAGTTCTTGGCTGCCGCCCAAACCTTTTTGTGGAAGTTTGCATAAAAACGAGGACGGGAAACGCTCCATGACCCATGCTTTAGAGACTATTATAAACGCCGCTTTTGAAGACCGCGCCAATGTTAATCCGCGCACGAGCGGCGAAATTCGTGAAGCTGTTGACGCCGCCCTGCATCTTTTGGACACCGGACACCGCCGGGTCGCCGAAAAAATCCCCGGTGACGTTGGTGCTGACAGCTGGAAGGTCAATCAGTGGCTTAAAAAAGCGGTCTTATTATCGTTCCGCCTGAATGATATGGAGCTTATTTCCGGCGGTCCGGGCGGCTCAAGCTGGTGGGATAAGGTTCCGTCCAAATTTGATGGTTGGGGCGCGAAAGCCCATGGCGCGGCCGGTTTCCGTTCGGTGCCGGGCTGTATCGTCCGGCGCTCTGCTTATGTTGCGCCAGGCGCGATTTTAATGCCATCTTTCATCAACCTTGGTGCCTATGTCGACACCGGCACAATGGTTGATACTTGGGTTACCGTTGGTTCCTGCGCGCAGATCGGCAAAAATGTCCACCTGTCGGGCGGTGTCGGAATTGGCGGCGTATTAGAGCCGCTACAGGCCAATCCGACGATTATTGAGGACAACTGCTTTATCGGCGCGCGCTCCGAGGTGGTTGAGGGTGTGGTGATCGGGGAAGGTTCTGTGCTGTCGATGGGGGTATTTATCTCAGCTTCCACCAAGATTATTGATCGCGCCACCGGACAAACCTATGTCGGCTATGTGCCGCCCTATTCGGTGGTGGTTTCAGGCAATCTTGCCGGCAAGCCATTGCCAAACGGCGAGCCGGGCCCATCTCTCTATTGCGCGGTGATTGTGAAAACCGTGGACGCACAAACACGTTCGAAAACCGCCATCAACGAACTTTTGAGGGACTAATTACTTATGTCGTTTCATTTTCTCTACCGTGAGGACAAAGGCAAAATTGATCGTGCCACATGGTGGCGGGCCATTGCCTTTGTGGGTGCCGGGTGGGTCGCCGTGTTTGCCCTCTATTGGCTGGTGGCGCATTTCTACACTTTGGAGGGCGATGCTCTTGTGGTGCACAACAGCGACGGCGCGGCAGAGACAATGAAGGCTTTTGATAAGCCGCACGGGATTTTAATCGGGCCGGCAGCGTTGTTGCTGATCGGCTCTATTTTTGCCGGCGTTTGTTTTTATTTCGTTAGCGCCAAGCGTTTTCAAGACCGGCTGATCAATCGATCTGTGGCGTTGGCGCTGCCGCTGATGATATTATTCACCTCGGCAATTCACTGGATGCAACCACGTTTAGGCGCCACATTCCCCGGATGGCTCACCCTTTTATTTGACGTTGGTTTGGCGGGCCTAACCCTCTGGAACCTGTGGGAGTTAGGCATCAAGGACAGCGCATGAAGGCGATTTCCCTGCTGCAGGACCTCATCCGCTGCGCCTCCGTGACACCGAAGGATGATGGCGCGCTTGACGTTTTACAAAGGGCGTTGCAAACTGCCGGTCTCGAAACCCAAATCGTCCGCTTTAGCGAAGCGGGAACGCCAGACATTGATAACCTGTTCGCAAAGATCGGTTCCGGCGCGCCGCATATAACTTTTGCAGGACATACCGATGTTGTGCCAACCGGCGATGTGTCCAAATGGACGCAACCGCCATTTGGCGGCAACATTGTGAACGGCAAAATTTATGGCCGTGGCGCAACCGATATGAAGGGCGGCGTTGCTGCTGCGGTGGCGGCGGCCTTCGCCTATCTCGTAAAGCATGGCGCTCCCGAAGGCACGATTTCCTTTCTCATCACGGGCGATGAAGAGGGTCCGGCCATCAATGGCACGGTTAAGCTGCTTGAATGGGCGCGGGCGCACGGTGAAGTGTTTGATCATTGTCTGTTGGGCGAGCCGACAAACCCCGGCTTCATGGGCGAGATGATGAAAATCGGGCGGCGCGGGTCTTTGACAGGCGACATTCGTGTCCACGGGACACAGGGCCATGTCGGCTATCCCCATTTGGCTGATAATCCCATTCCGCATTTGATGCGCATTTTGACAGCGCTGAAAGCGACGCCGCTGGACACCGGCACCGCGCATTTTGATGCCTCAAATTTAGAAATCACCACGTTCGATGTGGCAAACCCGGCGAGCAATGTGACGCCATCCGAAGCTTTCGCCCGCTTTAACGTGCGTTTTAATGACATCTGGACCTTATCCAACCTGGAAGCGGAGCTGCGAAACCGCATAGAGGCGGCGCAGGGCGGTGCCAATGTCTCTGTGCATTTTGAAAACAGCAATGCCACAGCCTTTATGACCCGGCCCGGCGCTTTCACGACATTGGTAACAAAAGCCATTGAGCTTGAAACAGGCCATACCCCGGTTTTGTCCACCACGGGGGGCACATCGGATGCGCGCTTTATAAAGGATTATGCACAAGTCGTGGAGTTTGGTTTGGTGGGCAAAACCATGCACGGAATTGATGAGCATGTTGATGTCGCCGATGTGGAAACCCTCACCCGCATTTATGAGCGGGTGCTGGAGACTTATTTTTCAAAATAGAGGATAGTAAATGGCCGTTCCAGACTTTCAGACCTTTATGCTTCCAGTGCTGCGTTCTGTCGAATTTGGCGAAGCCCGAATTTCCGAAGTCGCAGAGAAATTGGCTGGGGACTTCAAGCTCACACCAGAAGAGCGCGGAGAGCTGCTTCCGTCAGGTAAGCAAACTACGCTGGGAAATAGAATTGCTTGGGCAAAATTCTATTTGGGAAAAGCGGGACTAATTGAGTCAACGAAACGCGGATATTTTGTGATTGCGCCACTTGGCATAGAGGTCTTAAATCAAGCCCCGAAACGTATTGACATCAAATTTCTTAATAAATTTCCAGAGTTTAGAGCGTTCAAAGAGGACTTAGCCCCAGCTGATAATGCAATTTCAGCTCCGAGTGAAGTTTCTGCCAACCTAACGCCGGACGAAGTAATTCGGAAAGTACATGGTCAACTCACCGAGGAGCTTGGACAAGAACTCATAAAGCGGGTGATCTTCGCGCCGCCGGACTTCTTCGAACGCCTCATCATTCAATTGCTTGTTGCTATGGGCTATGGAGGCTCTGCGCTCGAGGCTGCAAGGGCTTTGGGAAAGAGCGGCGATAATGGTGTGGATGGTGTGATTGATCAAGACGCTCTCGGTTTAGATCGAATTTACGTCCAAGCCAAAAGATATGCGTTGGACAGGAGCGTAGGCCCGGGTGAAATTCGTGACTTCTTCGGCGCGCTTGATCGCTTTAAAGCTGCAAAAGGATTGTTTGTGACAACCGCAGACTTTTCGCCTAGTGCGAAGGATACCGCCGAATACCTAAGTAAGCGCATCGTACTATTAAACGGAAAGCAACTTAGCCGACTCATGATCCGGTTCAATGTCGGGTGCCGCGTCGAAGAAACAATCGAACTCAAAAAAGTCGACGAAGAGTTTTTTGAATTAGGTTTCTAGGATAATCCACCCGCATGAGATAAAGTCCGTCGGCGGGCGCAACCTGCCCGCACCGGGTGCGGTCTTTGGACTGAAACGCGTCCCAAAACTGCTGCCTGCTCCATTTGCCGGAGGCGACATGTTCAAGGCTGCCAACCATAGATCTCACCTGCCGATGCAAAAACGACAGGGCCGAAACCCGCACCTCGATCATTTCGCTATTCCGCGACACGTCGATGGCATCAAGCGTGCGAATCGGGCTGTTCGCCTGACATTCGGCATCGCGAAAGGTCGAAAAATCATGCCGTCCCAACATCATTTGCGCCGCGTCGTGCATGGCCCCGGCATCAAGCTTGCGCGCAACGGTCCAAACCAAACCCCGCTCCAACACCGCAGGCGCGCGGCGGTTGAGAATTTTGTAAACATAGTGCCGTTTGGTGGCTGAAAATCGCGCTTCAAAGCTTTCCGGCACCTGTTCTGCGCTTAAAATTGCAATGCGGTGAGCGCGCAAGTGGGCGTTGCAGGCGTCGCGCACCTGATCTGTGCGCCAGTCTTTGGTCAAATCGACATGCGCAACTTGGCCCGCGGCATGCACACCGGCATCGGTGCGTCCGGCACCCTGAATGGCCAAGGTTTGCCCGGTGAATCTGAACAATGCCTCTTCAATCGCCTGTTGCACCGAGCGGCCGTTTTCCTGCCGCTGCCAACCGCAATAATCGCCGCCATGATATTCGATGATGAGCTTGTATCGTGCCATTATAAGAGCAGCGTGCCCTTGGGCACTTTCGAGCCGCGCAGGAATTCTTCAGCCGACATTGGTGCCTTTCCGGCGCGCTGAATCCGTTCCAGCCGAATTGCGCCGGTTCTGCAGGCGATGGTAAGAGCATCGTCCAGCGCAAGTCCTGCTGCGCCAAGTTCTGCTCCACCAAGTCCTGCTCCACCAAGTCCTGCATCACCAAGTCCCGCTCCGCCCTCTCCTTCAATCGGCTTCACGCGCAACGCTTTGATACGTTCGAGTCCACGGCCCAAATCCACTTCGAAATAAGCTCCTGGAAAGGGCGAAAGGCCATGAATATGGCGCAAAACTTCAGTGGCAGGTTTGCTCCAATCAATCCGGGCTTCCGCCTTATCAATTTTAGTCGCGTAAACAATGCCTTCGCTGCGCTGCGGTCTAAAATGCAGCGAGCCGCGCTCCAGCGCCGCCAGCGCCCGCACGATCAAATCCGCACTCAGCATCGCAAGTTGATCATGCAAATCCTGCGCCGTCATCGTGTCGCTGATTTTTACCGTCTCAAAAAGGCTAACCGGCCCGGTATCGAGCCCCTCTTCCATTTGCATCACCATCACGCCGGAGCTATCGTCCCCTGCCATGATAGCGCGCTGAACGGGTGCCGCGCCGCGCCAACGCGGCAGAAGCGAACCGTGCAAATTCAGGCAGCCTAATTCCGGCACGGCCAAAATCGCAGGCGGCAAAATCAGGCCGTAGGCGGCGACGACCGCAACATCGGCTTTATGAGATTGAAACAGCTCCAGTGCCGCTTCCCCGCGCAGAGTTTTGGGCGTGTGCACCGGTAATCCAAACTTATCGGCGCAAGCGTGGACGGCAGATAATTTCAGAGCCATGCCCCGCCCGGCGGGTTTTGGCTCGCGGGTATAAACCGCAACAATCTTATGACCTTGGCCGATCAGCGCGGTGAGAGCGGGCACGGCAAAGTCCGGTGTGCCCATAAACACCACCCGCATCAGGCGTCGACCCCCGTTAACGGAGCATAACCGCGCTGCGCCTGTTTGGTGAATTTTTTGACACAGCGGTCGCGTTTCAGCTTGGAAATATGGTCGATGAACAATTTGCCGTTCAAATGATCAACCTCATGCTGCACACAGGTGGCGAGCAGGCCATCTGCCAGCTTTTCGTGCTTTTCGCCATTAATGTCCTGATAGGTGAAGCGGATTGATTTGGGCCGTTCAACCTCTTCATAAAATTCCGGAATCGACAGGCAGCCCTCCTCATAAGTCGAGGTTTCATGCGACAACCACGTAATTTCAGGGTTGATGATCACCATCGGCTCTTTGGGATCCTCTTCCTTTTTAGCGGTATCGAGGGTGATGACCCGTTGCAAAACGCCGATCTGGACTGCCGCCAAGCCGATGCCGGGCGCGTCATACATCGTTTCAAACATGTCGGCGACGAGGGTATTGAGCGCGCCGTCAAATTTGGTGACTGGCTCCGAAATAAGGCGCAGGGATTTATCGGGCAGAATGACAAGCGGACGAATGGTCATGTGAATTCCTAGAGTTCAGGCTTCACATAAGCATTTCAATGAAAATGGTCAATTGGTGGCGCTGTTTAGCGCGCTTCAACGTTGTCTCTCCTAAATTCTTACATTTGGACGATTAGAATTTATCCAACGGGCAAATA
>JAYTYD010000209.1:0-11061 GCA_043742625.1 Methylovirgula sp.
TGATGTGTTCGTCGATGTAACGTGCTCGATTCATTCGTCCGTCCTTCGTTCAGGCTCGGACTCTAATCAAAACGGGAAGAGTTTTAAGGGGTCACGTCAGCCGAAACAAAGACAAGCTAAGTGTTTGATATACAGAGTTAATAAACTGCACTGGCCATGTTTGGCCGACATTTGCCAGCATGTTTGGTCTTAGAAACCAATGTTTTTCGGTTTTAAAAACCATGATGTGAAGCTTTAGCCAGCGGCAGAAATGCGCTCTATTTCCGCGCCGCAATTGCCAAGCTTTTCTTCGAGGCGTTCGAAGCCGCGATCCAAATGATAGACGCGGTTGACCATGGTTTCGCCTTCAGCTGCCAAAGCCGCGATTACCAAAGACACCGAAGCACGCAAATCTGTGGCCATAACCGGCGCACCGGTGAGCTTGGATACGCCCTCCACCACTGCCGTATCGCCATGAACTTTGATGTTTGAGCCAAAACGCGCCAGCTCCTGCACATGCATAAAGCGGTTTTCAAAGATTTTTTCTGAAATATGCGACGTGCCGTTGGCCTTGGTCATCAGCGCCATGAATTGCGCCTGCAAGTCTGTCGGGAAGCCGGGAAAGGGCTGGGTAACTATATCTACAGCCTTGATTCCACTGCCGTTTCTGGAAACCCGAACGCCTTCGTTGGTTTGGGTTACGGTGACGCCGGCCTGCTCAAGAGTGACAAATGCCGCCTCCAAATGTTCGCGAACGGCCCCCTGCAGCATGACGTTGCCGCCGGTCATGGCCACCGCCATGGCATAGGTTCCAGTTTCAATCCGGTCCGGCAGTACGGTGTGAACCGCACCCGAAAGGCTTGAAACTCCTTCGATTTCCAGTGTTGAGGTGCCGATTCCCTTGATTTTAGCGCCCATTTTCACCAGACAATTGGCTAAATCGCTCACTTCAGGCTCGCGCGCAGCGTTTTTCACCAAAGTATGGCCGTGTGCCAACGAAGCCGCCATCAGCGCAGTGTGGGTGCCGCCGACCGTAACCTTCTCAAAGTCGATCTCACCGCCCCTAAGGCCCTGTTTTGCATGGGTTATTACGTAACCGTTTTCAATTTCCACATGAGCGCCGAGCTTTTCCAACACCATGAGCAGCAGATCGACCGGGCGGGTTCCAATAGCGCAACCGCCCGGAAGCGAGACCTTTGCCTGCCCCATGCGCGCCAAAAGCGGCGCGACAACCCAGAAACTGGCCCGCATTTTCGAAACTAAATCATAAGGCGCTGTGGTGTCCGAGATGTGTTTCGCCGAAAGATGCATGGTTTGGCCGGTCGTTATGACTTCACCCGGGCGCTTGCCGTTGATGGAGGTATCGACGCCGTGATTCGACAAAATCCGCATCAATTGGCTCACATCCGCCAGTCGCGGTACATTTTCCAGCGTCAGGGTTTCAGGTGTCAGCAAGCTGGCGATCATCAAAGGCAGTGCGGCATTTTTTGCGCCGGAAATTGGAATAATGCCATTTAATGTGTTGCCGCCAACGATGCGAATACGATCCATAAAACCTCCAAAAGACCACTAAGGCCTTCAAATGTCATTCTAAAATATTGTTTATTTCATCGGCTTGAGCCCGGCTTCGGGTTTGCACTTTCCGCCGTTTAAGGTTTTCCCTCAGCGCATTTGCCAACCGCTGCTCGCGCAACAATTTTGCCGTTATCAATCTCACTTCCGCCGCGGGGGACAGCTTTTGCGCCGCCGGGGACAGCTTATGGCCGCCAGTTGCTTCCGTATCATTCGAGGCTGTTTTTTGTTTCATTTCAAACATTAAGGCAAAGTTAGACTGCGGGTTAAGGTAGCCGGAAAAACAAAATGTTTCCATTATTGGGGCTTTTAAGCGGTTTCCCTCTTCAGGGCAAGATATTGGTGAAGGCCAAAACCGTGATCTGCAGAAGGCGTAGTTTGATCAGGAAGCCTGCGCTACTTTATGTGATTAGACCTCGGTCTGCGGTATTATCCCAGCTCAGGCTTGCTTAAGCTTAAAGCCTGTGGCAAAAGGCGTGCAACGTGCTGCGGTAGCTCAGTGGTAGAGCACACCATTGGTAATGGTGAGGTCGCGAGTTCAATCCTCGCTCGCAGCACCAGTTTGATATTTTCGGCAGACGGAATGACGCCTTAAATTTTAAAGGATGGCTTTCGATGTTTTTGGGGCGAGTGAGACTTTCTGTCACTCGCCAAAAGGGCTGTAACAGCATAAGACATGGGAGCGGTGGCGGTCAGCGGTTCCTTGAACGTGATGTTTCGGGCGCGGCGCGCTAAGCCCTTGGAATGAAAATGAACTACGAGCATTATTTCGCGACTGCGATAAAAAGCCTGCGTGACGAGAAACGCTATCGTGTATTTGCTGATCTGGCGCGTATTGCGGAGCGACCGCCTCAAGCCGTCCATCACGCTCCAAACGAAGGTGTGCCGGAGCGTGATGTTACCATTTGGTGTTCGAACGATTATCTGGGCATGGGTCGGCACCCGAAGGTGATCGCGGCTATGGTTCAAGAGGCACAGCTTCACGGGGTCGGGGCGGGCGGCACCAGAAACATATCCGGCACCAACCATGCATTGGTGACCCTTGAAGCCGAGCTCGCGGATTTGCACAATAAGCAGGCTGCTCTGGTGTTCACCTCAGGTTGGATTTCCAACTTGGCAGGAATTTCCACCATAGCCAGCCTTTTGCCGGAGTGTTTGATTCTCTCAGACGCTATGAACCATAATTCTATGATCGAAGGCATTCGCCGTTCCGGTTGCGAATGTAAAATATTCCGCCACAACGACGTCGCTCATCTCGAACAACTTTTGCGGGATGCGGCTCCTGGGCGCGCCAAGCTTATTGTCTTTGAAAGCCTTTATTCGATGGACGGCGACATTGCGCCGATTGCGAAAATTGTCGCTCTTGCCAAACAATACGGTGCACTGACCTACATTGATGAGGTTCACGCTGTGGGCATGTATGGCCCGCGCGGCGGCGGTGTGTCCGAACGGGATGGCCTGATGGCAGATATTGATGTTATTGAAGGCACATTGGCCAAAGGTTTTGGCACATTAGGCGGTTACATTGCCGCAAGCACTGACGTGGTCGACGCTATCCGCAGCTTTGCGCCAAGCTTTATCTTTACCACTGCTTTGCCGCCGGCTGTTGCGGCGGCTGCCACTGCGGCGATCCGGCATCTGAAAGCCAGTGAGATGGAACGTGCCCGCCATCGCCAGCAGGTGGCACGCACAAAACACGCACTCATCGCAGCTGGTTTGCCGGTCATGCCAAACTCCTCGCACATTGTTCCGGTGTTTGTTGGCGATGCTGAGAAATGCAAGGCGGCATGTGACATGTTAATGGAGCGGCATGACATCTACATTCAGCCGATCAACTATCCAACGGTTGCGCGCGGTACGGAGAGGCTTCGCATAACTCCAACCCCCTACCATTCGGATGCGCATATTCTAGCGCTGGTTGAAGCTCTTGTGGACGTTTGGAAGGCACTTGATATGCCCTTCGGTGGCAAGATTGTTACGGCACCTGATCACTGTTCTTATCCGGACATGAAACGGGCGGCGGAGTAGTCAGTTTCGGTTTTGAAACCAGTGCTGCAAACGCCTAACGGCCTCAGCCATGTCTTCGGAGTTTCTGGCAAAACATATTCGAACATAACCCTCGCCGCTCTTTCCAAAAGTGCTGCCGGGTGCAACACCTACTTTTGCCTCACCTATCAACTGCAATGCCAGTTTTAAGGTATCGGGTTCACCCGCAAATTTACAAAACAGGTAGAGTCCGCCTTGCGGCTTCGAAAAGTGAATACCCGGCGTTTTCGCAAACAATTCGCATAGTAAATTACGGTTATAGCTCCAACGTCGAATTTGGCTGGCGAGTAGCGCCTCACCCTGCTCTAGTGCAGCAATTGCACCGCGTTGCGCAGAAACCGGTACGCCGGATGTGGTGAATTGCACCATGTTTTCGATTACGTCGCCCAACTCTGCAGGGGCTTCCAGCCAGCCGATGCGCCAACCGGTCATGGCCCAGTTTTTTGAGAGCGTTTGTGCGAACATAATACGGTCGTCTGCGGCCATAACGTCATGAAACGACGGGGCCCGCTCACCATCATAAGTTATGCGGCCATAAATCTCATCTGCAATGATCCAGAGATTATTTTCACGCGATAAAGCCAGCACTTCTTCAAGATCGCGGCGCGTTGCTGTCCAACCAGTCGGGTTCGACGGCGAATTAATCAGAATCGCCTTTGTATTTGGTGTTATCGCCGCCTTCAAAGCCTTGAAATCCAAATACCAGTTGCCAGCCGCGCCGTCACGCGCTTCGAACAGCATCGGCACCTCGACCGGCTTTGCGCCCGAACTGATAATGGAAGCCGCAAAATTTGGCCACGCGGGACTGGGGACAAGAACCTCATTGCCATTGCCAGCCACCATGCGGATAGCGATTTGCAGCGCGTGCATGCCGCCAATCGTGACGAAAAAACGCTCTGAGGCATAGGGTTGGCCGAAAAACAGACCGTAGATGCGTGTCATGTAAGCCGCAATTGCCGCTCGCAATTCCGGAATCCCACGCTGATAGGTGTAGAATGTTTCGCCCTGATCCAAAGCTTGTTTGGCTGCGTCGCAAATGAAATGCGGTGTTGGTTCGTCACCCTCACCCACCCAGAGCGGAATTAGGCCAGGGCAATTTCGCCCGGCATTCATCACGGCGACGATGCCACTCTCGGGAATGCCAACGGCTTCCTCGCGTAAATTTTCAAAAAAATGAGACTTCATAAATGGCTTCCGTCGCTGACAAGCAGATTTTAGCGTTGAATAAAGAGTAATATAGAGCGTCGTGGTTTCTCAAAAGAAATTTTTGATCTGTTCGGTTCCGCCAACCACAACGAAGGACAGTTCAGCATAAAAAAAAACCCGCAGCTTTCACCACGGGTTGTCTTACCAAGATTTGAAATATCAACGACGAGCGAGTGAATCGCGGATTTCACCCAGCAGAAGCTCTGTTGTTGTAGGAATCGGTGCCGCTTCCGGCGCCGCCGCTTGTTTTTTGCTGGCGGCTTTCATCGCCGAATTGATGGCTTTAACAAATACAAACAAGGCCAAGGCAATGAAGACAAAGGCTACAGCACTATTGATAAAGTTGCCGATTTTGATTGCGCCTAAATGCAGAGCGCTAAAATCCGGCGAACCAAAGATCATGCCAATAATAGGCATTAAAACGTCTTCAACCAGCGAAGTGATAATTTTCCCGAATGCGCCGCCCATGATGACGCCAATGGCGAGATCAAGGACATTGCCCTTCAGAGCAAAGTCTTTAAATTCCTGAAGCATGAAGTCCCCCTTACTATAAATTTAACCGCTACCAAATTCAGAAGCGACAAATACGACCAAAATGATCAATTCAAGTTAACGCACTGGTAACAAATAGAAAAGAGGTGCTAATTTCTTTTCGTTAACAGTGCACAGTTAAAAGGCTATCTAGATGATTTAATGAAGGTTTTTGTCAATCTCATTGAAGTTAGCTCAAATTTTTTTCAAAATAACGCAGATTTGTCTTAACTTAAGGAATTCCACTAATTCCCATTTCTCGAGCTATAGTGCTTAAAATGCGTCCCCGGACGCTGCAAATGGACATGGTTATTGGAGTATCGTCCTTTGAGTGCCTTATTATGATTGCCTTATCATGATTGCCTCCTGGGGCGTTTTGATTGCGGCATTATTGTATCTCTGCATTCTTTTTGTTGTGGCCCGCTATGGCGACACCAAAGGTCAGAGCTGGGTGCGGGGCCGCGCCCGCACAATTATTTACACTTTGTCGCTTGGCGTTTATTGCACATCGTGGACGTTTTTTGGCTCGGTCGGTGTCGCCTCCACCAGCGGTATCAATTTTCTTACGATCTATATCGGGCCAATTTTGGTATTTTTATTCGGTCAAAGGCTACTCGCGCGTATTATCAGCCTTTCAAAATCTCAAAATATTACATCAACAGCGGATTTTGTCGCCGCCCGATATGGCAAATCTGAAATCGTAGCGGCGATGGTCGCTATAATCGCTCTCGTCGGCATTATTCCTTATGTGGCGCTGCAGCTTAAAGCGATTTCCTCCTCGCTATTGGCCGTTCTTGGCTCGTTCAATGAAGTTGCGCAGCCCGATGTCCCCGATTTGGCGCTCTGCGCAGCCATCGTATTAGCCATATTTGCAGTCGCTTTCGGGACCCGCAAAATTGATGCTGCAGAGCATCAAGACGGTCTCATCCTGGCCATTGCTGCTGAGTCCGTCGTCAAGCTCATCGCATTTCTCGCTGTCGGATTGTTCGTAACTTACGGAATGTTCGACGGTTTTATGGATCTGTTCAACCACGCCCAAATCTCACCGCGCATTTGGTCCCAAATTTCGAAGCCGCCGGATCCCACGACTTGGATTGTGATGGGAACGCTTTCTGCTTTTGCCATTATCTTGTTGCCGCGACAGTTTCACGTCATGGTGGTTGAAAACCGCGAGCTGAGTGACATTCGTGCAGCGAAGTGGGTGTTTCCATCCTATTTAGTGCTGATAAACTTGTTTGTTGTCCCGCTGGCCGTCGCCGGTTTATGGTACTTTCCGGTTGAAAGTTTTGATCGCGATCTCACCGTATTGGCATTGCCATTGGTGGCTCATTCGAGCTTTTTTGCCGTTGTCGCCTTGCTCGGCGGCCTTTCTGCCGCAACCGCCATGGTTATTGTTGCGTCGGTGGCGTTGTCGATGATGGTCTCTAATGATCTGGTCATGCCGCTGCTGCTGAGGGCAGGTTGGCGGCGGCACAAATCAGGGCAGATATCCGGCATAGCACACAGCGACCTTGCCCCTGTAATTCTCACCATCCGCCGTGTTGCGATTTTGGTGATTTTGGGCTTTGGCTACATCTATTTGCGGATCACCGGTGAGACGGCGCTCAATTCAATCGGCACCCTGTCTTTTACCGCCATTGCGCAAATAGCTCCGGCATTTTTTGGCGGCCTGTTCTGGTCACGGGCCACCGCACGCGGGGCAATGGCCGGGCTCATTTTTGGGACCTTGGTGTGGGTTTACACGCTTTTTCTTCCGTCCCTGAATGCGTCGGCACTTGATTTCGGCGGATGGCTGCATCAAGGCCCGCTTGGCATCACCATCCTGAAGCCAAATGCGCTTTTGGGACTGGAGATGCCACTGGTTTTACATGGAACTTTGTGGAGCCTCGGCGTCAATATCCTCGCATTTATTGGATTTTCCTACAGCCGCCGTGTCAGTGACATTGAGCTGGTGCAGGCGCGTATCTTCACAGGGATCGACGCCGAACCTCTTAGTCAAACCTACGGGCTTTGGCAGGCAAATGTTACAGTGCAGGATTTGCAGGCAACAGTCGCGCGATACCTCGGGCTGGAACATACGCGCAAAGCTTTTGCAGACTTCATAAGCGAGCGGCGGTTGGACCCCAATCCACAGACAGATGCGGATATCCACCTCCTTAAATTTTCAGAAACGATGCTGGCCTCGGCAATTGGCGCGGCATCTTCGCGTTTGGTGCTGACATTGCTGCTGCGGCGGCGCTCGGTGTCGAAGCGGGCGGCATTGCAACTTCTGGACGCGACGTCCACCGCCATTCAAAATAGCCGTGACCACTTGCAGCATGCCTTGGACCACGCCCGCCAGGGCATCACGGTTTTTGATCATGATTTGCGGCTTGTGGCGTGGAACCGCGAATATCTTGACCAGTTTCAACTGCCCCATTCTCACGCTTTTGTCGGTGCCAAGTTGGAAGACATTATCCGTGCCGTGGCCACCGTCGGCATTTATGGCCCGGGCAGCATTGATGAGCATGTACAAGACCGAATGGAAATGTTGCTGCACCGGTTAGAGCCGATCAGGCTCAGGCTGGCAACGCAGGCGGTTATTGAAACCCGTATCGCGCATCTTCCCGACGGCGGATTGGTTGCGACCTACACCGATGTGACCGAGACAGTAACAGCAGAGGAGGAACTGGCTTCTGCCAATGAAACTCTCGAAAAACGCGTGCGTGAACGCACAGAGGAACTTACCCGGCTCAATCAGGAACTGGCCCGGGCCAAGAAATACGCTGATGATGCAAATCTGTCTAAGACCCGCTTTTTGGCGGCGGCAAGCCACGATATTTTGCAGCCGCTAAACGCCGCCCGGCTTTATGCGTCTTCGTTGCTCGAAATCAAGACCGGGGAGGGCGGCGAGGTGCTGCGCCTCGCCTCAAATGTAGATGCGTCGCTTGAGGCCGTTGAAGAAATTATGGCCGCGCTATTAGAAATATCCCGTCTTGATGCCGGCGCGCTCAAGCCAGAGCTGAGTGCTTTTCGGATCGACGATATATTACGCCAGCTCGAACTGGAATTTGCGCCGATTGCCAAAGAGCGCGGCCTCAAGCTGACATTTATAACCTGCAGCCTGAGCGTAAGATCAGACAAGCGGCTGTTGCGCCGGATGCTGCAAAATCTGATCTCCAATGGTTTGAAATATACGCAAAGCGGGCGGGTTTTGGTGGGTGTGCGGCGCTTGCGTAACCGTTTAAGAGTGGAAATCATCGATACCGGACCAGGTATTCCGCTTGCAAGTCAGAAAATGATTTTTAAGGAATTTCAACGCCTCACGGCCACATCCCAGAATGCCAGCGGCCTCGGCTTAGGCCTGTCAATTGTCGAGCGCATGAGTCGCATGCTGGATCACAAACTGACGCTGCGTTCCGATGAAGGTAAAGGCGCGGCGTTTTGCCTTGAGATTCCGCGTGTGGCTTCTGTTCCCCTCATAATTGCAAATGACGCCTCTGTCGCGGTTGCGCATCAGCCCCTTGCCGGTTTGGTGGTTCTAACCTTGGACAACGAGCCGCGCATCTTGGAAGGGATGGCCGGTCTGTTAAACGGCTGGGGTTGCCGGGTCATTGGCGCGGCTGACTTAAAAGCGGCGCGCAAAGCTCTCAAATCCGCCCGGGCCATACCAGACGTTATCATTGCAGATTATCATCTGGATGATGGTGACGGATTGGATGCCATTCAACAACTGCGCTGGGCTTTTTCGGCGGATTTGCCAGCGATTTTGGTCACAGCAGACCGCAGCATTGAGGTGCGCGAGCAGACGGTGAGCCGCAACGTGATTCTCTTGAACAAACCGTTGAAACCTGCGGCTTTACGGGCGCAATTGTCACAATGGGCAGCACAACGGCGTACAGCAGCAGAATAAACTAAGCGTTTGACCGAAATGCCGGCCGGTTGCTGGCGAGCGCCGTCTCAAGAAAATTCAACCTGTCCTGACCCCAAAACACTTCGCCATTCAGAACATATGAGGGCGAGCCGAAAACGTCCCTCGAAATAGCTTGTTCAGTGTTGGCGCGATACTTGAGCGCAATATGTTCAAGCTTCGAGGCCTCTAAAATCCCGGCGTCCAGGTTAACTTGCTTGAGCAGGTCGGCCAACACAGTCTCATCCGCAATATTACGCTCCTCAATCCAGCTGGCGCTGAATGCAGCCCGAATGAAAGCGTCCGGATACTGACCCGCCTCAATGATCGCAATCACCAAATGATCAGCAGGTTTTATGTCCAGCGGCCAAAATTTCGGGCGTAAATTCAGTGCGATGCCGCGCTCCTCCCGCCAGCGTTGCAACTCGACAAAGCGATATTTTTGCCGGGCCGGCGCGCGTTGCGCCAGTGGCAGACCGCCCGTCGCCGGGAAAACTTCGCCTATAAACACCGGACAGTATTCCACTGTAGCCCCTTGCCTTTTAGCCACGTCCATGAATGCGGCATGACCTAGTAAGGCCCAAGGGCTCAGCAAAGAAAAATAGTAGGTAACTGTCTGTGACACTGAACTGCTCCGCCTTTGTTGGATTTTTATAGCCATTAAGCTAACCTGTTGGCGATCATTGCCGACGTTTTTTCATAGTGGATGAGCTGCCGAACAGGCAGCTGCGCATGGGTTGATCAGGCCTGACATCTGTCCGTCACGCCAGAGGCAGGGCCTGAGAGGCGATGCGCTCAAGCGGCTTTTGTTGCCGGGAACCTGCCATAAAAGCTTTCACCTTTCGCTGCCATGTCCTTCAGTAAGCCGGTTGGAGAAAAACGTGTTCCATGGCGCGCCGCAAGGCCTTCGCACAGACCGACGAAGGCTTTTATGCCCATGCCGTCGATGTAGGACAGCGCGCCGCCGGTAAAAGGCGCAAAACCGAAGCCTAGTATCGAGCCAACGTCAGCTTCACGAACATCCGTGATCACGCCTTGTTCAACCGCGCGCGCCGCCTCCAGCGCGATGGTGACCAGAAAGCGCAGCTTCAGTTCTGCTTTGTCGATACTGTCGGCATCGAGCCGTTTGCCGGCAATATCAGCAAGGCCGGGCCACAGCTTTTTTTGGCCACCTTGAGGATAGTCGTAAAAGCCTTTGCCGTTTTTGCGGCCAAACCGTTGGCCTTTAACTACAAGCGCCTCAAACAGCTTTTCTTGCACCGGGTTAACCGCGCCTTCGCCAAGGTCTTTCTTGGTGGCCTGAATGATTTTCCATCCCAGATCGACGCCAGTCTCGTCACACAATGCCAGCGGCCCGACCGGCATACCCGCTTGTCTGGCCAGATTTTCGATCATGGCCGGCGGCACGCCTTCCATCAACATAAGGTTGCTTTCAAGCATGTAATTTAACACGCAGCGGTTGATGTAAAAGCCGCGCGTATCGTTGACCAAAATCGGGGTTTTCTTGATCAGCCGAACAAAATCCATCGCCGTGGCAATGGCTTTGTCTCCGGTTTTCTTGCCCTTGATAATCTCGACCAGCAACATTTTCTCGACCGGCGAGAAAAAATGAATGCCAACGAACTGCTCCGGACGCGTTGAATTTTCTGCCAGCGACGAAATGGGCAGCGTGGACGTGTTCGATGCAAAGATTACATCTTTGCCGATATGCCTTTCCGCATTTTGCGTCGCCGCTTTTTTCACGTCACGATCTTCGAACACGGCCTCAATGATCAGATCAACGTCTTTCAAATCTGCATAGTCTGTGCTCGGGCTAACGCGGGAGAGCACTTCGTCGC
>JAYTYD010000210.1:0-3994 GCA_043742625.1 Methylovirgula sp.
GTTTCATGGGATCAATTCCACCGCGATGCGCGGGCGTTGGCGTGGCGTCTATCGGCTGCCGGGCCGTTTGACGCCATCGTCTGCATCACCCGCGGCGGGCTGGTGCCTGCCGCCATTGTTTCGCGCGAGCTTGGCATCCGTATGATCGAAACCGTGTGCATTGCCTCCTATCATGACTATCAAAACCAATCCGGTTTGCAGGTTATCAAAGGCATCGCCGATGCGGCCTCCGGCATAAATCGTCAGGGCGGCAAGATTCTTGTTGTCGATGATCTGGTTGATACCGGAGGCACCTTCAAGGTGGTGCGCGATATGTTACCAAATGCCCACTATGCCACGGTTTATGCCAAGCCGCTGGGCCGGCCGCTGGTGGATACTTTCATCACCGAAGTCTCGCAGGACACCTGGATTTATTTCCCTTGGGACATGGGCCTTAGCTTTCAGCCACCTATTTCGAAAGATACAGTCGGTTAAAGGCTTTGGCTCTTGCCCGCAAACACCAAAGCCTTTATGCGAAGTAGCAGCGTGGACGTGGCGAAATTGGTAGACGCAAGAGACTTAAAATCTCTCGCCTTATGGTGTGCGGGTTCGATTCCCGCCGTCCACACCAGAGTTTTGAGGGGCTTGAATGCATCGTGGCAATAAGCCGTGCCTGACACCCGAAAAACTACTTGCGCAAAACACCTCCATACCTGATGCTGAAGTATTGCTTTGACGAGAAGGGAGTGTTTATGAAGTTTTTAAAATACACGGTGTTGTTGGCAACACTTACCGTTGCATTCCTGTCGACAACCGCAGCGCAAGCCTGCACCGTTAGATGGCGTGTGCCCTATGGTGTCGATGGTTCCTGCATAATGATTACCAAAAGTGGTATATCGTGCACCACATTCGTAAGTCATCGCGGCACAATGATGGAAAACCTAATAGTTACCAGTGAACCTCAGCATGGTTCTGCCATCGCGGAAAGTCTGGATCAAATCAAGTACCAGCCAAAGGCGGGTGATCATGGCTCAGACAGCTTTACCTTCATGAGCGATTACAGTGTAAAAGGCAAAAGCAACGTAACTTTAGACGTGACCGTTGAATAAGCCCTAACTTGGCGGGTTTAAGAGATATGATTTTGTTGCGCGAGGCTATGCGAATCAATTCGGCTAATTATGTCAATAACCAGCCCTGATATATCCTCGCTGCCGCGCTATGACGCGCTTATGCAGCCCACGCTCAGGGCGCTCGCCAAGTTGGGCCGCTCCGGAACTTTAGAAGAAATTGACAACGTGGTTGTGGCTGACCTTAACCTCTCGCAAGCCCAGCTTGATATGACCTACCCTACCAGCGGCGCGCACATCATTCCCGATCGCCTATCTTGGGCGCGATCCTATCTCAAAATTGCTGGCTTGATCGCCAGTGAACGGCGTGGCGTGTGGGTTTTGACCAGTTCCGGGCGCGAGGCGTTGGGCAGTGAAGACAAAAACCTGCGCCGCATCGTTGCATCCGCCTCCAAAAGTCGCGCCGGACGCATCACCCCGGCAGAGCCGGAGGATGCTCTCGATTTGGCCGTGGAAGGATATGCCACGTGGCAAACCCGGCTTTTGCAGGCCATCATGGCCATGAAACCGGACGGCTTCGAGCGCTTATGCCAGCGTCTGCTCCGCGAAAATGGCTTCATTCGCGTTGAAGTTACCGGCCGCAGCGGCGACGGCGGCATCGACGGTATTGGTGTTTTGCGGGTAAATCTGCTCTCATTCCATGTGATGTTTCAGTGCAAAAAATGGAAAGGCTCGGTTGGCTCGGCTGAGGTGCGGGATTTTCGGGGCGCAATGATGGGTCGCGCTGAGAAGGGCCTCATCTTCACCACCTCGACATTCACCGCCGCAGCCCAAGCCGAGGCCACCCGCGCGGGGGCCATTCCGGTTGATCTGGTTGACGGTGAGGCTCTTTGTGCGCTTTTAAAAGAGCTTAAACTTGGCGTCAAAGTGCGGCAGGTGGAAGAAGTGGAAATTGAAGCGGACTTTTTCGAGACAGTATGAAGGCGCGGCGGATAAATATAGCCTACCGCCGATAAAGCCAATCATAGCGCCCCTGCAAGCGCTGCGGCCCAAGCCCGCGCATCACAAGATCACGCGCGAAAGCCATAGGGCCGGAAAGGTGATAAATCTTTCCCTGTTGGCGCGCGGCCAGTTGTACTGAGGCGGTGTGCGGCATACGCTCTGCCTCATAAGCCCTCAGGCTTCGCGCCACGCCCACGCCGTTGCGATTCGCGCTAGTCAAACCGTCTTCCAAGTGCCGCGCCAAAGCGCCCGCGTCCTCAATTGCCTGTGCCGCGCCTTGCGCCAAAAACGGCAACATCGGATGCGCCGCGTCGCCCAGCAACGACACATTTCCGCACCCCCACTGCTTTGCCGGGTCGCGGTCATAAAGTGACCAGCAGCGCCAGTCTTGCGCAGCGCGAAGCAGCTCCCGCGCCGGTTTTGCCCATCCGGCAAAAGCCTGGTGCAGCATGTCCGGCGCGGCCTGTTCGCTCCAGCCGGTGCCGGTTGCATCCATCTCGACGATCGCCACCACATTCAGCACCGACGCGGCGCGTAACGGATAATGCACCAAATGGGTTTTTGCGCCCAGCCAAAGCGCGGTTTCGTTACCGCGCAGGAACGGCGGCACATCTGCCATCGGAATCAGAGCCCGCCACGCCACTTGTCCACTAAATTTGAGTGCGCCCGCCACGCCCAGCGCCGCACGGATGGCCGAACGCAAACCATCAGCACCAAGCAAAACATCAGCACCCTCCAGCGCAAGGCCGGTTTTAGCGGCTGTAAGTGTCAGCGTAATGTTGGGGTTTTTCAAAACCGCATCAAGCAAAACCCTTTGCAAGTCAGCGCGGTGCATCACCACACTTGGCGCGCCCCAGCGCACTTGCGCCGCGTCTCCCAAAGGCATGCGCGAGAGCGCCGCGCCATCACGGCCCCGCCGCACCACCACAGCCTCCGGCGCACTCGCCTTAGCCAAAATGGCCTCTAACAGGCCAAAATCGCGCAAAACCCGCGTTACATTGGGTGAAAGTTGAACTCCGGCACCCGCCTCTGCAAGGTTTTGTGCTTTCTCGCGCAGGTCAACTTGCCAACCCCGCTGCGCCAAAGCCAAGGCCGCGCTCAGGCCGCCGATACCAGCGCCACAAATTAGCGCCTTGTGGCTCACGCGTCCAAAAATTCGCATCCGGCAGGGTCGCTTTTGCCATGCAGCTCTTCACGGTAAACATACAGCGTCGAGCAATAGGGGCAGACGGCCTGACCGTCATGGCCGACATCGATAAAAATATGCGGATGATCGAACGGTGGCAAAGCGCCGACACACATAAACTCGCGCGCACCAACTGCCACTTTTACAACACCGGGTTCATTGTGAAAGTGCGGAATTTTATGGTCAGCCATCGTGCGGATCTCGTCGGTTTAAAGCTGTTCCCTCATAGCATTTAAGGCCCGCCCGTCGCAACCATCAAAACAGCGCGCCTTTAAACGTAGATTCCTAAGTTACCAAAGAACTTGCAATTGTTGCGTTCTTCTTAAAATTTGTTATTCGCCGAGCTTGAAAGGTATCATAGAACGTATATTCTCGGGAGTGCTGGCGCTGTCCTAATATGCGACAACATACATTAACCCGGTCACCAAGGAGCCTACATGACGAAAGCCAAAAACAGCGGGATCCATCTCTCGAGCAAGGATGCCGAGATTGTAATGGGAATGCTTGCAAGGGGCGATCGCAAACATGACATCGCTGCGTGGTTTGGAGTCAACCAAGGTCGCATCAAGGGGGTAGAAGACGGAGATTTTGGATCGGTTCCGATCGCTCCTGCTACGCAATTGCCTCCTAAAGGCCCCCCGGGTTTGAAAGGCCGGCGCATCAAGGCGGATGTAGATAGTGCACTGGCTTTGCTTGCTTTAGAAAGCAGCCCAAATGCCAAGGCGGCCCTTAAATTACTTAGTAAAGGCGCTGTGCAATT
>JAYTYD010000211.1:0-3872 GCA_043742625.1 Methylovirgula sp.
CGTGCTCCATCAGCACAACCACGCGCTTGACACCCGCAACCAAGTCCATCGCGCCGCCCATGCCCTTAACCATTTTGCCGGGGATCATCCAATTGGCGAGATCGCCATTCTGCGCCACCTGCATCGCCCCCAAAATCGAGAGATCAATATGCCCGCCGCGAATCATCGCAAAGCTGTCAGCGCTGGAGAAATAACTGGTGGTGGGCAGCGCCGTAACGGTCTGCTTGCCGGCATTGATCAGGTCGGCATCCACCTCATTGTCATAGGGGAAAGGCCCCATACCCAGCATACCGTTTTCCGACTGCAGCTGAACATTCATGCCGTCTGGAATATAGTTTGAAACCAGAGTGGGAATACCGATGCCGAGATTGACATAAAAACCATCACGCAATTCTTTTGCAGCGCGGGCGGCCATTTGTTCACGGGTCCATGCCATGTTTTTGCTCCTTAAGCGCGCTTGGTGATTGTGCGTTGTTCGATGTGCTTTTTCGGATTTGGCACGTGAACGATGCGTTGCACAAAAATGCCGGGCGTATGGATGTGGTCTGGGTCAATCTCGCCTGCCTTAACCAGATGTTCCACCTGCACGATGGTGACTTTGCCAGCGGTGGCCATCATTGGATTGAAGTTCCGCGCGGTTTTGCGGAACACCAGATTGCCCTCTGTGTCGGCTTTCCAAGCGTGGACAATCGAAATGTCGGCCACAAGACCGGTTTCCATAATATAGGTTTCGCCGCTAAATTCACGTAAGGGCTTGCCTTCCGCCACAAGTGTGCCGACGCCAGTCTTGGTATAAAAACCGGGGATGCCCGCGCCGCCCGCACGAATACGCTCGGCCAGTGTGCCTTGCGGATTGAACTCAAGTTCAAGTTCGCCGCCAAGGTAAAGCTGTGCAAACAGCTTATTTTCACCGACATAGGACGAAATCATCCGCTTGATCTGGCGTGTTTCCAACAAAATGCTCAAGCCGATGCCATCGACACCGGCATTATTGGACACGACTGTGAGGTTTTTTGCCCCGGTGTCGCGCAGCGCAATGATAAGCTCTTCGGGGATGCCGCATAGGCCAAAACCGCCGGACATCACCATCATGCCGTCTTGTACCAAGCCATCGAGCGCGGCCTTCGCGCTGGCATAAATTTTTGACATTTCGCACTCCGCCCCTGTTAGCCAACAAGTTTAAGCTGCACACTTGGAGCGCGCAATGAAAAGATGGTTTGCACCGCACAAATAAGCCCGCTGCCTCCGCAAAACGGCGCTCCGCTTAACCGCGTTCGTGCAAGATTTTCATAATTGCGCCGCGCAGTTCGGCCACGCCCTCACCGGTTTCCGATGAGGTGAAAATCACCTCCGGGTGGGCCGCCGGACGCTTGCGTAAGGCAGCGAGAGTCTGGTCGATGCGCGCTTCGCGCTCCGACGCTTTAACCTCATCCTGCTTGGTGAGCACGATCTGGTACGACATCGCGGACTTGTCCAACATGTCGAGCATTTCGGCGTCATTTTCCTTGATGCCGTGGCGGCCATCAATCAGGACATAAACCCGCAAAAGGGTTGAGCGACCGCGCAGGTAATCCTTGAGCAGCGCATTCCACGAGGCCACTTTGGATTTGTTCACCGCAGCATAGCCGTATCCGGGCATATCAACTATGCGCATCCGCGCCGTTTCAACGGTCGGGCCAAGCGCAAAAAAATTCAGTTGTTGGGTGCGGCCGGGGGTATTGGAGATGCGCGCCAAAGTTTTGCGCCCGGTGAGCGCGTTTATGAGTGAGGATTTACCGACGTTTGAGCGACCGGCGAATGTAATCTCCGGTGGCCCTATCGGCGGCAAGCCATCAGATTTCGCCGCCGCCCAGATAAACTCACATGGTCCGGCAAAAAGCTTGCGGCCAAGTTCGATGAAGTCCGGTGCGTGAGCCGGATCGGTCGCGTTTTCACTCACGCCGGAGATTTCACAAACAGTTTTTTAAGATTGTCGAACAGCTCAATCTTGTTACCCGCCTTTTTGGAAATATACCCCTGCTGCAAGACCGAGAGAATGTTGCTCCATGTCCAGTAGATCACCAATCCGGCTGGGAATGCGCCGAGCATGAAGGTGAAAACGATTGGCATATAGGTAAACATCTGCTTCTGAACCGGATCTGTCGGTTCGGGATTCATCTTCATTTGCAGGAACATCGTCACGCCCATGATCAGAGGCCAAATGCCGATATGCAGGAAGCTTGGTAAAATGGACGGATCAAACGGTAATAGGCCAAACAGGTTCATGACGCTCGTTGGATCCGGCGCGGACAAATCTTTAATCCAGCCGAAGAAAGGCGCGTGGCGCATTTCAATGGTGACCAAAATAACCTTGTAAAGCGCAAAAAAGATCGGAATTTGGATCAACATCGGCAAACAACCGGATACCGGATTGATCTTTTCCTTCTTGTAAAGCTCCATGATGGCTTGTTGCTGCTTCTGCTTGTCGTCAGGGAATTTTTCCTTGATCGCCTGCATTTGCGGTTGAACCAGCTTCATTTTTGCCATGGATTGATAGGAGCGATTGGCAATCGGGAACAGCACCGCACGAATGAGCACGGTGGTAAGCAAGATCGCCAAACCGAAATTGCCGATCAGCTTGTAGATGTAGTCCATAACGCGGAAAAGCGGTTTGGTGATGAAATAGAACCAGCCCCAGTCGATCATCAGATCAAAGCTTTTGATGCCCATCTTAGCTTGATAGGCATCAATGGTCTCCGTTTCCTTGGCGCCGGCAAACAAATGAGTTTCTGTGCTGCCGGTGGCTTGCGGTGCAATTACCAAAGCGTCTTTGGTGATTGTTGAAGTTTGATAGCTCTTGCTGCCATCCTGCGCGGCCGAGAACGTACCGGCAAACGCCTTATCCTGAGCCGGCACAAGCGCGGCAGCCCAATATTTATCGGTGAAACCGAGCCAGCCGCCCGTTCCTTCTTTGACCTGTTTGCCGGCAACTTTCTTTTCGACGGCGGCGTAGGTCAATTCTTGGATGCCGGAATCACCGACGAGGCCAAGCAGACCTTCATGCAGCGCGCCATATCCAGCCAGCAAGGGGATGTTGCGGCGCGCGATCAGCGCATAGGGATAAAGCGAAATCGCCTCAGTCCCCTTATTCTCAACACTGTCTTTCACATCAAACATGTAGTTTTGGTCGATGGAAATGGTGCGCTTGAAAGTGAGCCCTGCGCCGTTGTCAAAGCTTAAAGTCACTGGATTATCAGGTGTGAGGCTGGTTTTATCGGCGCTCCACAACGAGTCGGCGCCCGGAAGCGCTATTTTTGCCGCCGGATCGGCAAAACCAAATTCCGCGTAATAGGGGTTTGGCGCGCCTGAAGGCTCAAACAACACGATGTTCGGTGACTTCGGATCGATTGTCTCGCGATAATTCACCAGAGAAATGTCATCGATGCGCGCGCCCTTGAGCGCGATGGAACCCTTTAAGCGCGGCGCATCAATGGCCACGCGCGGACTTTTGGCCAAGGCTTGATCACGGGGAACCGCCGTTTCAACTGCAGCAGCTGTTGCAGGCGCGGCACCGGGAACACCGGACACTGCCGGCGCGGTCGACACCTGCCCTGCGGCTGGAACAGGAGAGGCGGCGGTGGCCAAAGCTGCGGCCTCTTTTTGCTTGTTCATTTGTGGAACAGCATAAAAATAGTTCCAGCCCAGCAAAACAGCGGTGGACAGGCCAATCGCCAGCAACAGATTTTTATTGTCCTGTGGATTTTTAGGGGCCGGAATCATGAAAAACCTGTCTGGTCAGAAGAATATTTAGGAAACGAATGCTTGTGGACTCTTATGTTTGCGGACTTTTGGGCTTATTCGAGCGCGGCTGATGGATCCGCTTCAGCGCTGTG
>JAYTYD010000212.1:0-12044 GCA_043742625.1 Methylovirgula sp.
CTCTCCAATTCCATTTTTACCCGGAATTGCTACCGCTTCAGAAGCCATGACTCTGATGGACTACGGCTTTACGGCGTTAAAATTTTTCCCGGCTGAAGCTGCAGGCGGAGCAAAATATCTTTCTTCAATCGGCGGGCCTTTGACCAATCTGCGTTTCTGCCCCACCGGGGGCATCGACGCTGAAAAAGCTAAAACTTACCTTGCTCTTAAAAACGTTGTTTGCGTCGGCGGTTCTTGGATGCTGCCTGCCAAGGCATTGGAAGCCAGAGACTACGCCACGGTTGAAAAACTGGCCCGGGAAGCAATCATTGCCGTGCGCGGCTAGAGCAAATCACGCAAAAGTGTGTAGCGGTTTTGCGAAAATGATATGCGTTACCGAAGAGATGGATGAGAAGTTTGCGTCTGTGAAGCGTTAAATTGCTCCAGATGAGACAACGCTGCCAGCACAGACAATCGAACCTTCACCAATCTCGTTAGCGTCATAAAAATTGAGCCGAAGGGCTGTGAACAGCGCGCGACTTGACGCCGTGAGCCTTAAAAACGCTCTGCTAACTCTTCACAAATTTTTGAATTCGCGATAGTAATACTGAAGTGTTTGTCGGCGTCAATGTCGCTTAAGAATTCTGCTTCCGATAGAAGCGCGTCTGTAAGTTTTGTGTTATTTTAAATATCCTGCCGTGAAGGTCGACAGACACAACAAGAGTGAAGTTGGTGTTTGCTTTTTAGTGATCCGCCGGTGTAAAAAGCAAAAGATTTTTGGAGCGAGTCCGACATATTTTTGGAGCAATTCTGACATACTTTTGGAGCAAATCTTTGGCGGCGAAAAAACCTTTCCACCTCGAAAATCTTACCACTGTTGTGAGTGTTGCTATTTTGCTGGGCACAGAACTGGTTGCCATGGCTTGGGCGGCTGGCTGGGCTTTGGGCGGATTGTTTCAGCTGCCTCCAAACATCGATTATTCCATACAGGCTTTTCTCGTGGCGCTGAGCCTTTATGGTGTTTATCGCTTTGTACGCGCGGCTTCGAAGGTCGAGCCGATCCGCGGTTGAATTTCTAAAGGACATATCATGCCTGTTTCCGTGGATCGCCGTGCGCTGTTGCAGGGCCTGAGCGCCCTTGGCTTAAGCGGGCTGGCTTCGCCAAGTGCCGCGCAGGATCGTCTCAATGGCCTGAAGTTGGGCGAAGCTTCGGATTTCTCTTTCGATTTACTGAAAGCTGAGATGAAGGCGCTGGCGGCCATGCCCTATGCCGCGCCGGAACTTGTTGCAGCCGATATTTTGGAGCAGATCGATTATGAGGCCCATGGTAAAATCTCCTATAGGCCGGATCATGCGCTGTTTGCCAACGGCCCGGGGCAATATCCGGTAACGTTTTTTCATCTTGGCAAGTTCTTCAAAAAACCGGTTGGCATGAATGTCGTACATAAAGAGAGCGGCAAAACCATCTCGCGCCCCATTCTCTATGATCCGTCATATTTCAATATGCCGGACCACAGCCCTGCCAAAAAGCTGCCGCCGAATGTTGGTTTTGCCGGATTTCGCTATCAAGAGCCGCGCAACGCCAGGTTAGACTGGAAAAAGAATGACTGGGTTGCCTTTTTGGGTGCGTCCTACTTCCGCGCCATTGGTGAGCTTTATCAATATGGCCTGTCGGCACGCGGAATTGCTTTAAACTCCGCACTTGGCGGCGTCGCCGAAGAATTTCCGGATTTTACCCGGTTCTATATTGAAGCCCCTGCGGCCGACGGCCCGGTAACGCTCTATGCGCGCCTTGAAGGGCCCTCAATTACCGGAGCTTATCGATTTTTGATGGAGCGCGGCAAAGCCGTCATCATGGATATCGAGGCTGAAATACATTTGCGGGCGGATGTCCAGCGCCTTGGTATTGCCCCGCTCACTTCAATGTATTGGTTTTCTGATACAGCCAAGCAAACAGCTGTGGATTGGCGTCCTGAAGTTCACGATTCAGACGGCCTCGCCCTGCTGACCGGCACCGGCAAGCATATTTGGCGGCCACTCAACAATCCACCTCATGTCGTTGCCTCAAGTTTTGCTGATAAAAGCCCGAAAGGCTATGGCCTGTCGCAACGCGACCGCAATTTTGATCATTACCAAGACGGCGTGCGTTACGATCGCCGCCCGACTCTTTGGGTTGAGCCTAAGGGCGATTGGGGCCCCGGAGCGGTGCAATTATTAGAATTGCCCACCGATGATGAAATTCACGATAATGTCGTGGCAATGTGGGTGCCGGAAAAACCCGCCAAAACCGGTGACAGGTATAATTTTGCCTATCGCTTGCATTGGGTGGCGGACGAACCCTTCGCCTCAAAGCTTGGCCGTGTGGTTGCAACGCGACTCGGCAACGGCGGCCAACCGGGCCAACCGCGCCCGAAAGGCGTTCGTAAGTTCTTGATAGAATTTTTAGGTGGCCCGCTTGAAACGCTTGCAGCAGGAGAAATACCCGTTGCGATTATCACCACCTCGCGCGGTGAAGTCGGTGTATATAAGCAGACAGAAGCCGTGCCCGACGATGTTCCGGGCCACTGGAGGACTCAGTTTGATTTGAAGGTGGAAGGCTCAGATCCGGTAGAACTTACACTGCACCTGAAAAGCGGCGAAAAAGTTCTGACCGAGATCTGGACCTACCAATATCATCCGTTTAATAATTCTTGAGACAATATTTGGCTCATCATGGTGAACGGAACGGACAATTCACCCTGTTCACTACGATTTTAGTTTTGGAAGTTAGAAATTAGCCTGCGACTGATCTCTCTGGCCGCCACGAGACACTATGCTCGAAGGCACATTGCCAATGTCACAAACAGGCTGACCTGCATAACCACAACCGGCGGCGTTCGGGCCGGCCTTGCTGACGTCACCAACTGTGCGCTCAGCGCCGAAGATGGTTGGAGAGGCTTCCGTACCCTGCAGCATGCGCGCATTGGCAGCGACACCACCGAACATAACCGCAGAAGCAAGAACGATTGCAGAAAGAGTTGCGTATTTCATAGTATATTCCTTTTTGATTATTACAATTGAAGATAGATTGTAACGATTTGGCCTTTTTAACGAGAAACATCTGCTCGATGTAAATTCACATACAACTGAACATTTCTACATGAATACATCTTAATACTTATTCAGAAATTTCGAATTCAAACCGTTTGTCTGTTTCCTGTTGTAGAGACGTAGCGAAAATGAAAAGGTTTCAAGAATTTCTCAGAAAAGCTTGTTATCCGGATTTCATCTTCAACGTTGGTTTTCTCCAGCTGTTGATTTGCATAGCAAGCCGGGCGCGAGACATGCGCACAAGACATGCGGCCGTGACACTCAACAGACTATCAGAAAGCAGCCTGAGCTGATCCAGGTGTGCCGCCGCGTGAAACTACGCTTGATGGCACCGAACCAATCTCACAAACCGGCTGTCCGGCAAATCCACAACCAGCCGCATTTGGGCCGGTCTTGCTCAGATCACCAATGGTGCGCTCAACGCCATAGATGGTTGGAGAGGCTTCCGTACCCTGAAGTGAACGGGCCTGCGCAGCAGCGCCGCCGAATGCTACTGCAGAAACCAAAGCCAAAACGATAATTTTTGAATATTTCATTTTACGATCCTATTTGCTATTGTTGCCAACAATCTTTAACGGGCTGGCAATACAGAACTAAACCGTTTAGTTCATACATTGTAATTAGCCCCAAGTTGGGGTAGTGTCAACCTGAACTGAACGGTTTAGTTAGGATTTTTTTGATGACACAGGAATCGAACGTAGGCAAAGAGGATCGCATTGCCCCGGATTTTGGCGCGCTCACGAAAGAGTTGGGCCATAGTCGTTCTGCGGCCCGCACCACTTGGGATAGCGATGCTGAAAATCGCGCCCCTAAGACCTGTGGTAAAAAATCTCAGATCTTGTTCGGCGCACGCAGCGCTTTTTATAAGCTCGGCTTTGAAGGCGCGAGCGTTGACGAAATCGCCCGCAGCGCCGGCGTCTCGAAAGCAACGCTTTATAATCACTATCAAGACAAAACCGCGGTATTTAAGGCAATTATTGTCGAGGACTGTGAGGAGCACGCCCGCCAGATCTTCGAACTGGAAGATGAGGTCGCCTGCGTTGACATTGCTACAACACTCAACCGCGTCGGCAGACGCTTTATTGCGCTGCTGTTGACGCCGTTTGCGCAAAACATGTATAGGATTGTCACGGGTGAAGCGCTGAGATTTCCGGCTCTTGCCGATGCTTTTTGCAAAAATGGCCCCAATCTTATTATACATTTGCTGACTGAAATCCTGGATCCGGCCATCAAACGCGGAGAATTGATCGTTCATGATGCCGAACTTGCGGCGCAGCAGTTTCTACAATTATGCAAAACAGGGCCGATATATCGCTCTGCCTTTTCAAGTACGCAAAGCGTCGCCGAAGTTGAAATCGAACGCGTGATTAACGGAGCTGTTTTCGTCTTCATTTCAGCCTACGGCTCAGACGCGGAAAAGCGTAAGGCTTTGGCGCCGCAGTGTTCCGCCCAGCTGTAAGGCCGAAAAAACATGAAAAAGCTCGGCTCAAATGGACTTAAATTGATGACATTCCGCGCCGCGGTGCCCATATAGCCATAATCTGAAAAACAATCTTCTCCATTCGGAGTTTCCATGTCTGAACTGTATGCAAAGTCTGAACTAAATAAAATGTCTGAACTTAATAAAATGTCTGAACTCAATGCAAAGTCTGAATTTGATGCAAAGTCTGAACTTAATGCAAAAATTCCCGTTACAGTTCTCACAGGCTATTTGGGCGCGGGTAAGACCACCTTACTCAACCGTATTCTGACCGAGCCGCATGGCAAGAAATTTGCCGTCATCGTCAACGAATTTGGCGAAATCGGCATCGATAATGATCTGGTCGTTGGCGCGGATGAAGAAGTGTTCGAGATGAACAACGGCTGTATCTGCTGCACCGTGCGCGGCGACCTTATCCGTATTATTGAAGGCTTGATGAAGCGCAAGGGCAAGTTTGACGCAATCTTAGTTGAAACCACCGGCTTGGCAGACCCTGCGCCCGTGGCGCAAACCTTTTTCGTTGATGCCGATGTTGGCAATGCGGCGCGACTCGATGCGGTTGTAACGGTTGCCGACGCCAAGTGGCTTTCTGCACGCCTGAAAGATGCGCCGGAGGCCAAAAACCAAATTGCCTTTGCCGACGTCATTTTGCTTAACAAGACCGATCTTGTTACTGAGGGCGAGCTGCGCGAAGTGGAAGCCCGCATCCGCGCAATCAATCCCTATGCCAAGCTGCACAAAACCGTAAATTGCGCTGTACCGCTTGATGCGGTATTGGGCAAAAACGCATTCGATTTGGAACGTATTCTGGAAATTGAGCCGGAATTTCTCAACGCCCAAGACCACGATCACCATCATGACCACGATCACGGACATGATCACGACCACCATCATCATGGCCTCAAGCATTATCACGACGAAGACATGCAATCGGTGGCCATAAAGTTTGACGGCGAGGTCCACGCGGAAAAATTCATGCCGTGGATCAATGATCTCACCCAAGCCGAAGGGCCGAGCATCTTGCGCTGTAAGGGCATCCTCGCCTTTAAAGACGAGCCAAAACGCTTTGTGTTTCAGGGCGTCCATATGATTTTGGACGGCGACCTCCAGCGCGACTGGCGCGAGGGCGAAAAGCGCGATTGCAAACTGGTGTTCATCGGCCGCGATTTGAAGGAAGACCTCATCCGCGAGGGCTTTAAAAAGTGTGTGGCGTGAAATTTGACCCTGCCGCGCCCATAATAAGGGTGCGGTTAAAACATTTAAGAAAACGATTTTATGACCACGCCAACCTCCTCCCTCACTGATCGAATCACGCCAATTGCGGCGGGTGCACATGTTATCGCAGTGCATTTTCTCGGCCGTGTTCCGGCTTTTGCACTCGCCGATGGCACGGTGGTGATTTCAGAACCCGGCAACGAAACCCGCATCTCTGCCCATCCTGATGCCGCGATTCTCTGCGCCGCTTCAAACGGCACGTCGCTGCTCACCGGCGGTGATGATGGTAAAGTAATGGCGACCTCGCCCACTGGGGTCACAACTGAAATTGCACAACAAAAGGGCCGCTGGATTGATGCCATCACTGCGCGCGCCGATGGCGCACTCGCGTGGGCGGCGGGTAAATCCGTTTCGGCGCGCGATACAAAAGGCGAAGTAAAAACATGGACCGCCCCTTCGACGCCGCGCGGCCTTGTGTTTATGCCCAAGGGCTACCGCATCGCTGCCAGCCACTATAATGGCGTTTCGCTCTGGTTTCCAAATGCCGCCGCGGCTCCGGACGTGCTGGACTGGAAAGGCTCGCATCTGGATGTTACCACTTCGCCGGATGGCCGCTTTGTGGTGTCGTCGATGCAGGAAAATTCGCTGCATGGCTGGCGCGTGGCAGATAAGGCCGACATGCGCATGACCGGTTATCCGGCCAAAATTCGCTCATGGAGTTGGTCGCATGATGGCAATTGGCTTGCCACCTCCGGCGCTGAAGCCAGCGTGATTTGGCCGTTTCAGGCCAAAGGCGGGCCGATGGGGCAAAGCCCGCGTGAATGCGGCGTGCGCGAATGCAAAGTTTCTCAGGTGGCGTTTCATCCTAAAGCGCTGATCCTCGCCATTGGCTATGAAGACGGCTGGATTATTTTGGTGCGTCTAACCGATGGTTCGGAGATTTTGGCACGCTCAACTCAGAATTCAAAAGACGCTATCACAGCACTGAATTGGGATGCCGCCGGTCGGCAACTGGCCTTTGGCACGCAAGATGGGCAGGCCGGAGTGGTAACCCTGCCGGTTTAGGGTTGGTGATTATGCGCAGCCCGTCTATAACTGACTGGGGAGACTCTAATGTACCTGCTTCGTCGACTGAGCTTCGCGGTTTCGCTGTTGATCGGGGCTATTTTTTCGCAATTGCCAGAATACGCCCAGCAGTATCGTCAGCGTCTGGGCGGCGCGCTGGATGAGCTGAACGCGATTGTAGGCCATTTTGATACTGAAGTAGCCGGGCAAAACCTCACCCGGCAACAAGCGCTGCAGCGTCTTTCCGAAAATCCTGATATTTTGGCAAAGCAGCGCGGTCAAGCTATGGGCGAGAGCATTTCTCGCGCTGCACGTCTGGCAGATCAACAAAGTGAGATGGCAAATGCGGGAAATTTTGGCCGCATCGCCGCTATGAGCCATAATTTCGACCCCGGCGTGGCCAAAAACGCTTATGCCAGCTTTGAACCGGCACTGCCTCTGACATTGGAGGGCGGCACCGCAGCACTCATCGGATTTTTGGGTGGCGGCGCTGCGTTAAGACTACTGGGTTGGCCCCTCAGCCGGCGTCTGCGCAAGAAAGGCGCCCCTTCACCCTGACAACACCAAAGACCTCAGCGCACCAAGATATTGCGGAACTGCCACGCGTCGCTGGTGTCAATGTCTTCCGGGAAAAAGCCGGGACGATCTTTGAGCGGCGTCCAGTCCGTATACACCCCGACCACTGGCCCCAGATAAGGCATCTGCACTTGCAAACAGCGGCGGTAATCCATCTCGTCGGCCTCAACAATGCCCGCCTTTGGATTTTCCAGCGCCCACACCATGCCCGCCAATACCGCCGAAGTCACCTGCAAACCGGTGGCGTTCTGGTTTGGCGCAATGCGGCGGGTTTCCTCCACCGACAATTGCGAGCCAAACCAATAGGCATTTTTAGCGTGGCCAAACAGCAGAACACCAAGTTCATCGATACCGTCCAGAATTTCTGATTCGCCGAGAATATGGTGCTTGTCCTGCATCTTGGCGGCCTGCCCGAACATTTCATGCAAACTCAAGACTGCATCGTTGCAGGGGTGATAGGCATAGTGGCAGGTTGGACGATAGACCGCCTTGCCCGAAGCATCCTTCACGCAATAGTAGTCCGAAATCGAAATCGACTCATTGTGGGTGACAAGAAAGCCGAACTGCGCCTGTGCTGTTGGCGTCCAACTCCGCACCCGCGTATTTGCGCCGGGCTGATTGATGAAAATAGCCGCGCCACAACCTTGTTTATGGGTGTGGGCGTTCTCAGGCATCCACTTTTCATGAGTGCCCCAACCAAGTTCAGCAGGCTGAAGACCCTCAGAAAGAAAGCCCTCAACAGACCATGTATTGACGAACACGCCTTGCGGTTTGGGCGATTTCGCCCGTTGCGTATCCCGCTCTGCAATATGGATACCTTTGACGCCAAGCCGGTGCGCCAGCGCGGCCCAATCGGCTTTGGACGCAGGATGAGCACGCTCATCACCCGTGTCTTTGGCCAAGTTTACCAACGCCTGCTTAACAAACCACGACACCATGCCGGGGTTTGCGCCGCAGGTGGATACCGCCGTTGTGCCGCCCGGGTTCGCCCGCCGCGCAGTCAACATGCTTTCCCGCAGCGCATAATTTGTCCGCGCCTCCGGACCGAGTGTCTTGTCGAAATAGAAGCCGGTCCAAGGCTCAATAACAGTGTCAATATACAGCGCGCCGATTTCGCGGGTCAGCTCCATAATTGCCACTGAAGATGTATCAACTGAAAGATTGACGCAAAATCCCTGCCCCTTGCCAGCCGTCAACAATGGCGTCAAAACTTCGCGGAAATTTTCTTTGGTCAAGCCTATGTGCAAAAACCGTATGCCCGCATCATCAAGGATTTTGCGGTCTTTGTCGTTAGGGTCGATCACCACCAGATGCTTTTTATCAAAGGTGAAGTGCCGCTCGATCAATGGCAGGGTGCCCTTGCCGATCGAGCCAAAGCCGATCATTACAATCGCGCCATCAATATGCCCGTGAATTGGCCAATGCGTCATTTTTTTCAAATCCCTATAAACATAGGCGGTTTAGACCGGCCAACAGCCAGTGAGTCAACCACTGAGACATTATCGTATGAAATTACGACGACGAATCGTTGCTCGAGCCGCCAAATAATCCGCCAAGAACACCGCCAATTGCTGCTGTTCCTGCCATGCCGCTGATACTCGAACCGCCGCGGTCTCCGCCACCGGAGGGCAAATAGCGGGCGATCTCCTCTGCCAGGTTCATGATCGGCATGGATTGTAACCAGACATGCCCCGGCCCGGTCAATGTAGCCAAAAACAAACCTTCACCGCCAAAAATCACATTTTTAAAACCGCGCATCATTTGAATATCAAACTGCACAGACGGCGTGAAAACACCAACATGCCCGGCGTGAACCAGCAAACGTTCACCGGGTGCCAGATCCTTCTCCACCAGCTCCCCGGACAAATCCAGCCACACAACACCAGGGCCGGTCACCTTCTGCAAAATGAAACCGTCACCGCCAAAAAATCCCGCGCCCATACGTTTTTGCCATGCAAGCTCGAGCTGCACGGTCTTTTGTGCGCATAGAAAAGTCTCCTTGCGGCAAATCAAGGATTCGCCTGCCGCCAAGTTCCGCGCCACAATGGTGCCGGGAAAACGCGGCGCAAAGGCCACATGCCCGTTTCCGTTTGATATAAAATCAGTCACAAAAAAGCTGCCGCCGGTCAGGCTGCGCTTTAACCCGGCAAAAAACCCGCCGCCGGTATGCGTATCCATGGTGATGGCGTCGTTCATCCAGCACATGGTATTTGTCTGGCTGTAGACAGTTTCCCCCGGTGCCAGATCGACCGCGACCGTTTGCATAATATTTCCGTTGATTTCAAACCGCATGATACTGCTCCCTTAAGCGCAAAATGGCTTTAGCCTAACCCCACAGCGAGGCTAGCGCCAAATCCAGCCTTTGAACAGAAGAATGCTTACCTTAAGCGGCGTGCAGCTGCGGCGCACTCACCAATCGTCCAGTGGCGCGCACCAAACCGTTGGCGCGCACCAAAGCGCCTTGGCGCAGCTCAAGCCCAAGAAAGCGGCTTTCATCAACCCAGCCGGGCATTTGCAGATTTTTGGTGAAATGCCGCTCAAAGCCAAAGCGTTGATAATAGGGGGCATCACCAACCAATATTACGACACCATGCCGCAACTCCGTGGCCCGCGCCAACGCTTTGCGGATCATTGCACCGCCAAGACCCAACGCCTGGTGCGATTTTGCCACCGCCAGCGGCCCAAGCATCAGCGCGCGAACACCGCCCGCATCAACATCCCAGAGCCGCAAAGTTCCAACCAACTCGCCATCATCAATTGCGGTAAAGTTCAACCCGCGCGACGCGAGGCGCCCCTCCCGCAGCCGTTCGCAGGTTTTGCCAAACCGTTCGGCACCAAAACAAGCGTCCAGTAACGCCTCGCGCGCTGCTGCATCGCTGAAGCGCTCTTCACGCACAAGGAGCGAAGGCAGCGCAATTGAACGCTGCAGGGGCAGAACACCGCACGTAAAATTACGCGCGTCAAAATGCATGGTCATCGGAGCCCTTTCAAGGCAAGATAACCCTCGCACCTAAAACAGGCCGTTCGGGAGAATGAGGTAAAATGTGAGAGCCGGACTCCGGCTCCCGGTGCTAAATGCAGTAGGACTGCAGGGGCGGAAAGCCGTTAAATTCAACCGCCGAATAGGTGGTTGTATAAGCGCCTGTGCCTTCGATAAGCACTTTCGAGCCAATTTCAAGACTTACCGGCAGCAGATAAGGCTCCTTTTCATAGAGCACATCCACTGAATCGCAGGTTGGGCCGGCAATCACGCAGGCTTCCATCGGGCCACCGTCAAACTCGGTGCGGATAGGATAGCGGATCATCTCATCCATGGTTTCGGCCAGACCATTGAACTTGCCAATGTCGAGATAGACCCATTTCACCTTATCATCGGCGGACTTTTTCGAAATCAGCACAACTTCCGCCTCGATAATACCGGCGTTGCCAACCATTCCGCGGCCCGGCTCGATAATGGTCTCTGGAATACGATTGCCGAAATGCTTGCGCAACGAACGGAAAATCGCTTGGCCGTAGGCTTTCACCGCAGGCACATTTTTCAGATATTTGGTCGGAAATCCGCCGCCCAAATTGACCATCTGTAAATTGATGCCACGCTCAGCCAGCTCACGGAAAATCCCTGCCGACGACGCCAAAGCTGCGTCCCACATCCGTGGATTGCGCTGCTGAGAGCCGACATGGAAAGAGATTCCATAAGCATTCAGACCAAGATGGTGTGCGTGCTCCAACACCTGCGGTGCCATTTCCGGCGCACAGCCAAACTTGCGCGACAAAGGCCACTCAGCGCCTTCACCGTTGCACAAGATGCGGCAGAACACCTTCGCGCCGGGTGCGGCGCGGGCGATTTTTTCAACTTCCGCTTCGCAATCCACCGCAAACAAACGCACCCCAAGCTCAAAAGCCTTGGCAATATCGCGCTCTTTCTTGATGGTGTTGCCATAGCTCAAGCGGTCAGGTGAAATGCCCGTTGCCAAAACCTGTTGAATTTCAACTACGGATGCAGTGTCAAAGCAAGAGCCGAGGCGCGCCAAAAGGTCGAGCACCTTTGGGTCGGGGTTGGCCTTTACCGCATAGAACACGCGGGTGTCCGGAAGTGTTTTGGCGAAATTATGATAATTTTCGCGTACGACTTCGAGGTCCACCACAACGCAAGGTCCGGCATCGAGGCCTTTAGCGCGGCGGTCACGCAGAAAATTTTGAATACGATCAGTCATGGCGGCATCCCCTTTTGTAGCCAGGGCCACACTCTGGCTCATAAACGAGCCGCATGCGGGAGTGAAAAACTCGTTAGATGACAGTCATGCAATCGTCCGCGCGTTGGAGACGCGACGCAAAATACACAAACGCCATCAAAGACTGAAGTATTCAGCAAGCTCACCATTGAGCCAGCCTAAGCCATCAGCCAGATGCTGCGCCGTTGGATACGAACAAGCATCAAAGCACGGTGTGAACCGCACAATTTGCGAAATGCGTAGCCATCGATTGGAAGGAAAATTCCCCCCGCACGCCCGGCAAGAAAGACAAGCCTCTTCGGTTATCGCGCAGTGGACGCGCAATAGAGACCAAAAAAGCCCGGTCCGTCGTTGCTTTAAGTCGTGTCCCCCATTGGGTGGGGTTCACCGGTGTAACCTCTGGCTGC
>JAYTYD010000213.1:0-1139 GCA_043742625.1 Methylovirgula sp.
AAATCAGGAATACGTCACCTGCTTCAATTGTCACGCTTTCTTTTTCGCACCGCAGCAAAAGGCGGCCATTCGAATCAATTCCATCAAAAATACCTGTTAGAACATCAGCATGGCGGCGCACCTTGATGAGTTGATTCAAGTTCGCCGCGTACGAGAGCCACTGATCACGGATGCGCAAAAACCCCTCCCCGCGCGCCCACACCATCAACCGGTGATCTAGCGCGTCTGTGAGCGCAATCAACAGAGAGTCCGGCGAGATGTTTTTACCGGTAAGAGCGTCGAGACAGGCGGTGGCATATTCGAGGCCGGACGGACTCGAGGCGCAATTAATGCCAAATCCCATGGCAATTGCCCTACCCCGCAGCGTGGTCACGCCCTCGAGTAACATGCCCGACAGCTTGGCACCATTGACCACCAGATCATTTGGCCATTTGAGTCGCAAATTTGTCAAGCCGCTGACTTTGGCTACCGCGTCATGCAGAGCCACACCGGCGACAAATCCAAGTTCTGGAAGCCGTGCGAGCGGCGCGGGATCATGCAACAACAGGCTTGCATAAAAATTGCCCGGCGGAGATTGCCAAGCCCGCCCTAAACGGCCGCGACCGGCTGACTGGGAACGCGCCAAAATCCAAAGGTTTCCTGCCTCTCCGGCACTAGCACGGGCAAGGATTTCATCATGCGTAGAACCGAGATGTTCAAATATCTCGGCCCGGTAAGGTGGTCGCAGCTTCAAGTTTAGAAGAGGCTCCAATTCTAAAAGAGGCTCCAATTCTAAAAGAGGCTCTTGGCCGCAGCCAAGGCACCGTTGATAATCGGCGACGGAAATACCCAGAAGGCGAGTACAAATATGCCTGCAAGCACCAATGTCCAATCCACCACCCAGTAGGGCTTATCAAATGCACCAGCTGACTCATCAAGGTAGATAACTTTGACAATGCGCAAATAATAAAAAGCGGAAACCACCGAGGCCAGAACCGCAATTGTGCTCAAGATGTAAAGATGAGATTCCATTGCGGCGGCAATGACATAAAACTTGGCGAAGAAACCAGCCAGCGGCGGGATACCTGCCAGCGAAAACATCATCATGGCAAGGAAAAACGCCATTTTGCTGTTGGTTTTTGACAGTCCGGCCAGATCGG
>JAYTYD010000214.1:0-10896 GCA_043742625.1 Methylovirgula sp.
CCGTTCCAGTTCGTCGCACTTGTTCAGGAAGGTAAGCCGGAACGCAAAGCCGATGTCCTTGAAAATATCGGCATTTTCCGCCCAGGTGATCACCGTGCGGGGGCTCATCACTGTCGAAAGGTCACCCGCCATAAAGGCGTTGCGGGTCAAATCGGCGATGCGCACCATTTTGTTGACCGTGTCGCGGCCTTCTTTGCCTTTATAATGCTTGGCCTTGGCCAGCACGATGTCCACTTCCTTGTCATGCGGCAAATAGTTCAGCGAGGTCACAATCGACCAGCGATCCATCTGCCCCTGATTGATTTGCTGGGTGCCGTGATAAAGCCCGGATGTATCGCCGAGGCCGACCGTATTGGCAGTGGCAAACAGCCGGAAACACGGATGCGGCCGGATAACGCGATTTTGATCCAGCAGGGTCAAACGGCCCGCCACTTCCAGCACGCGCTGAATCACAAACATCACGTCAGGACGCCCGGCGTCATATTCATCAAACACAAGTGCGATGTTATTTTGCAGCGCCCATGGCAATATACCATCACGAAACTCGGTGATCTGTTTGCCGTCCTTCAAGACGATGGCGTCTTTACCCACCAAATCAACGCGAGAAATATGGCTGTCGAGATTGATGCGCACGCAGGGCCAGTTCAGCCGCGCCGCCACTTGCTCAATGTGGGTGCTCTTGCCGGTGCCATGATAGCCGGTCACCATCACACGGCGGTTGCGGGCAAAACCCGCTAAAATCGAAAGCGTTGTCTCGCGGTCAAACAAATAGTCGGGATCCAGATCCGGCACATGTTCGCTTGACTGAGCATAACCCGTCACTTCCATGCCGGTATCGAAACCAAATTTCTCGCGAACCGAGATCTTAACGTCCGGAATTCTGTCCCCGGCGGCGGCTTTCACATTTTCAAGTGCGACTTGCATTCTATCTCCGTTAGCAAACTTGCCCGCGTCATTAGCCCCTAAAATGTTAGCTGGGGTTCTTGTTGAGGGGTGGCTAGGCCAGCCCGGCCGTCTTCAATTCCTTGTAAGCGCGGATTATCTCCCGCAACCGCTCTTCGTGCGCCCGGTCGCCGCCGTTAGCGTCCGGGTGAAATTGTTTCACCAATTCTTTGTAGCGCGAGCGTATGGTAGACTTATCTGCGCGCTCGTCCAGACCCAAGGTTTTCAATCCGCGCTGCGCCGCATAAGACCGCCGGGGCTTTTCTGGCTCTTTTGTCGGGGCTCGCCCGCCAAACATTCCCATTGGATCGACAAAAGCCGCACCAGCCTGCTTCTTCACGCCCATCGCCCACGTGGGCCGGTGACCTACAATCGCCTCTTTTTGATATTTTGCCACTTCGGCGTCGGACATGCCATCAAAGTAATTGTAAGAAGCGTTGTACTCTTTCACATGTTCGGCACAAAAGCAGAAGAACATGCCTTCATGATTGCGACCCATCGGGGCGCGAAAGTCACCCGGCTTGGCGCAAGCCGCATGGGCGCACGGCGGCGATTGCGGCGGCGCAACTTCCGGCGTCTTGGATTTGACGCGAATGGAATCAAACAGGCTCGATTTCAGATTCATAGATACAGAATAGGGTTTCTTGGGGTAAATGGGCAAGAAGAAGCTTAAGACAGGCTCTGCGGCATCAAGCCACGATAAAATAACTTTCGTTAGATAGAGCGAGCACCACAAGATGCGCAAGGACATAATGACAAAAAAGCTCCAATCGGCTTTTGCGCCGCAGCTCTTGGAGGTTATCGACGAGTCGCACTTTCATGCCGGCCACTCCGGGGCGCGCGCGGGCGGCGAAACCCACTACCGGGTTAAAGTCACCGCCGCGGCTTTCAGCGGCAAAACCCGCGTTGCCATCCACCGCATGATCAATGAGGCTTTGGCGGATGATTTAAGCAGCGGTGTTCATGCGCTTGCCATCGAGGCCAAGGGTACGTAGTGGCAAACAGACCACGGGCGCTTGAGCAAGTTTTTTAGAAGTGGCGGATTTGGCATCCAGCCTCAGGGGGCTGTGATGATCGGCCTCATCTTGGTTATGATTGCGGGTTTCGGGCTGGTGCCAGGCGTCATTTTCGCCAATATGCCGAATGTGTTGTTTTGGCCTGCCTTTGGCCTGCTTTTGGCCGATCTCCGCCGCTGAATGGCCAAAACATGGCCAAGACAAGCCATTGAAATAATTTAATAAAAATATTTATGGCCAAAACTTCCTGCCAAATTGGCTGCTTTTTTGGTCTATTTAATACCTTATAGCGGCCACGATAAACATTACCAATTTGCATTTATGCAAGGGGCGGGGGCCGCTGTCCCCCGGCCTGAATCAGCACCCTCGTCAGGCGGCGTTGACCATCCCGGCATATCCCTCAATCAGCGCCCGGGAGAGGTTGCCCGGTGTGAATTTGTAGGGCCCCACTTCCGAAACCGGCGTCACTTCCGCGCCGGTGCCGCAAATGAAACATTCGTTAAAAGTGCCCAGCTCCTCTGGCATAATCCGGCGCTCCTGTACATCTATGCCCTGTGACCGCGCCATCGCGATCACGGTTTGGCGGGTAATTCCGTTCAAGAAACAATCAGCTATCGGCGTATGGATTGCGCCATCCCTGGTAAAAAATATGTTGGCACCGGTGCACTCAGCCACGCGCCCTTGCCAATCCAGCATCATCGCATCGGCGTAGCCTTTGCGCTCAGCCCGATGCTTCGAAATGGTGCAGATCATATATAAGCCGGCCGCTTTTGAGTCGCACGGCGCAGTCATCGGATCCGGGCGGCGATAATCGGCAATGTCGAGACGGATCCCCTTCATTTTGGTGGCCACATCAAACATGCTTGGCCAGTCCCAGGCACAGATCGCGACATGGATAGTAGCGTTTTGTGCAGAAACTGCCATCATCTCCGAGCCTCGCCACGCCACAGGGCGCACATAGCAGTTGTCGAAGCCGTTTTGTTGCACCACCATCGCCTTTGCGGCATCAAGCTGCTCAATACTATACGGAATTTCAAAATCCAGCAGCTCTGCACTTTTCCGAAAGCGGACAGAATGTTCAGTGGATTTGAAGATTTTGCCTCCGTAAGCCCGCTCACCTTCAAAAACACAAGAAGCGTAGTGCAATCCATGGCTCAAAACATGCAATTTAGCGTCAGCCCAAGGCACCAATTTGCGGTCCATCCAAATCACGCCTTCGCGTTGGTCAAAAGATAGGCCGGACATTGAAACTCTCCACTTAGGTTGACGATGAAGTTTTTGCGCTGATAATCAGGAATATTGGACATATGATGGAGATTATCTCTTGCGCAAACAATGTCAATAGTGCTGACTTACTTCTAACGGTATTATAACCTTCGGATCGGGAGCTTCGCAAACACGTGACGGCAGACACCACGCCCAAAAGTCGTGCGCCTCGAAACCAGGGGGGGAGCACAGCGCTGCCGCCGATGTTCGACATGATAGAGTTGTTTTTCTTCGCCTATCGGGACTTTGTCGGCGACGCTGATCGGCTTTTGGCCACGCTGGATTTTGGCCGCGCCCACCATCGCGTCATCCATTTTGTGTCTCGTCAACCCGGCCTTACTGTTGCCGAATTGCTGGATATATTGAAAATCACCAAGCAAAGTCTCAACCGGGTGATGAAAGAGCTGATTGATACAGCCTATGTTGAAGTTCGCTCCGGAGTCATTGATCGCCGTCAGCGGCTGCTCTATCCCACCGGCAAAGGTAAAAAACTGGCGATGGATCTCGCTTTTATGCAATCGCAACGCTTTGCCCGCGCCTTTTCACATCTGGAGACCGACGCCCATAGCTACGCGATCAAATTTTTAACTGCTATGATTGATTCAGATGAGAGATCTAAGGTTCAGCACCTGATTTGGCATGACGAAAAGTCAGAAATACCATAGACTTGGCTTTAATAAATTAAATTTGCCAGAGCGGCACGAAAGATACCGTTTGACTGAGATACTATCCCCCAAGGCCCCGCTTGATGATGCGCCGCATATTTTGGTGGTAGACGATGATAGTCGCATTCGTGCGCTATTATCACGCTTTCTCGCCGGTGAGGGCTACCGGGTCACCACTGCACAGCACGTGGTTGAGGCTACCGCCCGCCTTAAGGGCTTTGCATTTGATCTGATTATTTTAGATGTGATGATGCCGGGCGAATCCGGCTTAAGCTTTGCCGCTCGCCTGCGGATAGACTCTGCCGTGCCTATTTTAATGCTATCGGCTTTGGGCGAGACAGAGGCGCGCGTGCGCGGCCTAGAAGCCGGTGCGGACGATTATATGGGCAAACCGTTCGAGCCCCGCGAATTGAGCCTGCGCATAGCTGCCCTGCTGCGCCGCACAGCACCGCGAATGGTCTCTGCTGCGCGCGCCACGGCCCGCTTTGGCGACTTCACGTTCCATTTTGACCGCGGAGATTTGAAGCGTGGCGACGAGATCATCCATCTCACCGAGCGGGAAAAGGACATTTTGCGCAAACTGCTGGAAAACGCATCGGAAACCGTGTCACGAGACGATCTTGGCTCCGACGGTGAGGCCGGATCTGAACGCACTGTTGACGTTCAGATTAACCGGCTGCGCCGTAAAATTGAAATCGACCCCGCAAATCCGCTGTATCTTCAAACAGTGCGCGGCGCAGGGTATCGCATATTGATCGACCCATAAGGTGAGCTGGTCGCTGCCCTTCACCAAAATGACCCCCGGCGAAACGCTGCGCCTGCGCCGCATTGTACGGCTACGCTGGTATAAGCTGACGCGCGCAATGGCGGATATGCTGCCTAAAGGGCTATACGCCCGCTCTCTGATCATCGTCATCGTGCCGATGGTGATATTGCAGACTGCCGTGGCATATTTCTTCATGGAGCGGCATTGGCAGTCGGTAACAAACCGTCTTTCAGCCGGCCTCACGCAGGATATCGGCAGTTTACTGGACATGTATGCGCAAAATCCGAGCGGCGAAAACTTCACGGTATTACAAAAAGTCGCCCGCAACCGCTGGAATATTGAATTTCAAACCCTGCCAAACCGAGAACTGCCTGCCTTATTGCCCAAGCCGTTCTTTTCGCTGCTGGATAACGCCCTTTCCCACGAAATTGCCAAACAAATTAAGCGCCCGTTTTGGCTGGATACCACCACCAGCACGCGGCAAGTTGAAATTCGCATCCAATATGACGGCACTGTCATGCGCTTTGTCGCGCCGCGCAACTCGGCTTATGTGTCCAACTCTCACATTTTTATCATCTGGATGCTCGGCACTTCGCTGGTGCTGCTGACTGTGGCAGTTGCGTTTTTGCGCAACCAAATCCGGCCCATTTTGCGGCTGGCCCGCGCCGCCGAGGACTTTGGTAAAGGCCGGGATCATGACTATATGCCGGGGGGTGCGCGTGAGGTGCGCCAAGCCGGCTTTGCATTTTTGGAAATGAAAAAGCGGGTCGAGCGCACCATAGATCAGCGCACCGCCATGCTGAATGGCGTCAGCCACGATTTGCGCACTATTCTCACCCGATTTAAGCTATCGCTTGCGCTGATGGATCAAAATGTCGATTTGCAAGATGCTCAACGCGACGTGGATGAAATGCGCTCCATGTTGGAGGCCTATTTGGCTTTTGCCAAAGGCGACACCGGCGAATTGCCACTTCCAACCGACATTCGCGCCTTGCTTGAAGAGTTAAAATCTGATGCAGAGCGCAACGGGCATGACGCTAAAATCGCAGTTTCTGGCGAAACGACCGTTACCGTCCGACCCTTGGCCTTCAAACGCTGCCTGTCAAATCTTGTCACCAATGCTCAACGCTACGGTGATCGCCTTGCCCTCACCGCCGAGCGCACCCCGACCCATTTGTACATTACAGTCGATGATGACGGGCCCGGCATTCCGGAGGAATTGCGTGAAGATGTGTTCCGCCCGTTTTTCCGTGTCGACGAAGCGCGCAATCAAGATGAAGGCGGCACCGGATTGGGCCTTGCCATCGCCCGCGACATTGCCCGCGCCCATGGCGGCGATATCAGTTTAAGCGACGGGCCGATGAAAGGCTTGCGCGCAACTGTGCGCATACCGGTATGAGGGACGCGCGTTCCCCGGCAATTCTAAAACAATTTATCGCTTTTTTCATAGTGGGCATCATCGCTGCTATTGTGCATTTCGGCCTATTGATAACCTTGAAAGAGGGCTATGGCTGGCAATTTATCCCTGCAACGTTGCTCGGATTTGTTGGCGGCGCCATTACGTCATATGTTCTGAACCGAAATCATACATTCAAAGGAACACAGCGCAGTCATGCCTCGGCGTTTTCCCGGTTTTTCTTAGTGGCCAGCATCGGGTTTGCGCTGACATTCGTTCTGAATTACGGCTTTAACAGCGTTCTTAACTGGCACTATTTGCTGGCCCAAATGCTAACGACGGTTATTATCATGTTCTGGAATTTTCTTGCTAACCGAATTTGGACGTTTAACCGCTAAGCTTTTTTAAGCGGTTAGAGCATATCAAGCAAAAGTGTGTAGCGGTTTTGCGAAAATAATATGCGTTATCAAGGAGATGAAAGAACAATTTGCGTCTGTCAAGCGTTGAATTGCTCTAGTGTCCCGAAAATTCAATCAAGCTGCGCACAGTCACGCCCATGTCGCGAATTTTTTGCGCCCCGCCCAAATGCGGCAAATCAATCACGAAGCGTGCCGCAATCACATGCGCGCCAATTTGTTTAAGAAGTTTGCACGCGCCCTTAGCCGTTCCACCGGTGGCGATTAGATCATCTATCAAAATCACCCGCTCACCCGGCTTCACTGCGTCCTTATGCATTTCCATCTCATCGAGGCCGTATTCAAGGCTGTAAGCAATGCGCACTGTTGTGTGCGGCAGCTTGCCTTTTTTACGGATGGGTACAAATCCAGCAGAAAGCTGATGCGCCACCGCGCCACCCAAGATAAAACCGCGCGCCTCCATACATGCAACCTTATCAATTTTGGTTCCGGCCATGGCTGCACCAGCGCATCGACAGTCTGCCGGAACGCCCGCGCATCACCAAGCAGCGTCGTGATATCGCGAAACATGATCCCCGGTTTAGGGTAGTCAGGAATGCTCCGGATGGTGTCTCTCAGACTCTGCATGGCTCTACCTCGTCAAAACCCGTCCGGCTATTGTTTGCAATTTTGCCACCAATTCCGGATCGCGCGCTGATTTTGCCGTCATAATAGCATTTTCTAACGCGCTGTTCGAACCTGCAGGACACATTTCATGTTCCATAGGGAATTCTTTCAACAAATGCGAAATTAACAGCTGCGCAGCGCCGCTGTTGCGGTGCATCACCTCAATAACCTTCGCCACATCCACCGCCCCATGCCCCGCGTGCCAGCAATCAAAGTCTGTGACCATACTGACGCACGCATAGGACATCTCAGCTTCGCGGGCCAGCTTCGCTTCAATCGCGGCAGTCATACCAATCACGTCATAGCCGGTGTCCTTGTACGAAAGTGATTCGGCAAGTGACGAAAATTGCGGCCCCTCGATGCAAACATAGGTTCCGCCTTGATGCACCGGAACGTCAGCGGCTTTCGCAGCCGAAACCAACCGCCCAGTTAGCAGAGGAGAGGTTGGATGCGCCATCGACACGTGCCCGACGCAACCATTCCCAAAGAACGACGTTTCGCGTTTGTAGGTGCGATCCACAAATTGATCAACAACCACAAACAGCCCCGGATACAACTCCGCCCTGAATGACCCGCAAGCGGAAAGCGAGATCAGGTCGGTAACGCCAAGCTGTTTAAGAGCATCGATATTAGCGCGGTAATTAATGCCTGAAGGGCTAAGATGATGCCCCAAACCATGGCGCGGCAAAAAGACAACATCTGTTCGCCCCGCACGGCCGGTGCGCAGTGGCGCGGACGGGGTGCCCCAAGGGGATTGCGCAGTGACGAGCTGCGGATTGTCCAACCCGGGAAAATCGTAAATCCCCGATCCGCCGATGATGCCCACACGTGCCTTCATACCATCTCCAGTGCAAAATTAGATCAAACACAACACACCCGACCAACCCCCTGTGCGTCAGCATTGAGGCGATTTTGCAAAAAAAAACCCCGCTTCGACGACAAAGCAGGGTTCTTTTAATCTCAATAAAGCTTCTGCTCAGTGAGCCACATCAGCCCAAATGCGGCGCTTAACAAACCACATCAGCGTGGCGAACAAAATCAGGAACACAAGGGCACGAAAGCCCACTTTCTTGCGCTCATCCAGCTTCGGCTCGGCGGTCCACATTAGAAAAGCCGCCACGTCGCGCGAATATTGTACCGCCGTTTTAGGGGAACCGTCGGTATAATCCACCTGACCGTCGCTTAAAGGCTTCGCCATCGCGATTTTGTTGCCCGGCATTATCAAGTTGTAGTTCAGGCCTGCAGCAATTTCTTCACCTTTGGGGGCTTCAGCGTAGCCGTTCAGAAGACCAACTATATAGTCTGGGCCATGTTCCTGATATTGGGTAACAACATCCCAGAGAGCGTTAGCCACGTCGCACGGAAAGTAGGCGCAACGGTGAAAGGACCGCGCTTTGGCCAAAACTGACATATCCGGCGGCAAAGCGCCGCCATTCGCGGCCTTGGCGGCTTCGGGGTTAGCAAACGCCCACGGAAAATAGTCGGAGGCACGCCCGGCGCGCTCAAACATCTCACCGGCATCATTAGGGCCGTCCTTGATTTTGTACTCCGCAGCAAGGGCTTTGACTTGACCCTCTGAGAACTCCGGACCGCCCTTATCCGCTAAATTGCGAAACGCCATCAGTTTCATCGAGTGACAATTGGAACACACCTCGCGGTAAACACGGTAACCACGCTGCAACTGTGCACGGTCGTAGATCCCGAACGGGCCAGAAAACGACCAGTTTTGCTTCTCGGGCACAACGTTGTGGTGAACTTCCTCAGCCGCGGCCGGGCTAAAAATCGCGGCAACTAACGCGAACCCGGCAATGAGAGCAGTCTTCAAATTCAACATAGTATAGTCCTCGCTCTCAACTTTAACCTTTTGTGTTCGGTTCAGCTGCCGCGGCGGACGCCATAGCAGAGGCCGAGCCGTGTTTCGCTAAAACTGCATCCGCTATCGACGCCGGCAGTTTGAGCGGAGTTTCGAACAGTCCCAGCAATGGCAGAAGCACCAAGAAATGCAGGAAATAATAGGCTGTGAAGATTCGCGCTACGAAAGTCGTGCCGTCTGTCGGAGCCTGAGAACCCAGATATCCCAAGCCGAGACATACGATCACCAAAATCCAGAAAAATGCGCGATAAACCGGGCGGAACGTTGCCGAGCGAACCTTTGAAGTGTCCAACCATGGCAAGAATGCCAGCAAAGCGATTGCCGAAAACATGGCGATAACCCCGCCCAATTTGGACGGTATTGCACGCAGGATAGCATAAAACGGCAAATAGTACCATTCAGGCACGATATGCGCCGGAGTAACCAAAGCATTGGCTGGGATATAATTGTCAGCATGCCCCAAAAAGTTTGGAACATAGAATACAAACCAGCTGTAGAAAATCAGGAAGCAGAGCATGGCAAAGCCGTCTTTGGTCGTGGCATATGGCGTAAACGCCAATGTATCCTTATTGACGTTTGACACTTCGACGCCCGACGGATTGTTCTGGCCGACCACGTGAAGAGCCCAAACATGCAGGATAACAACTCCGGCAATCATAAATGGCAGCAAAAAATGCAGCGAGAAAAATCGATTCAGCGTGGGATTGTCCACCGAATAGCCGCCCCACAGCCAAGTTGTAATGCTATCCCCGACCAGAGGAATGGCAGAAAACAGGCTTGTGATCACCTTCGCGCCCCAAAAACTCATTTGCCCCCAAGGCAATACGTAACCCATGAATCCGGTGGCCATCATCAACAAAAAGATTATGACGCCCAAAATCCACAAAACTTCGCGGGGAGCCTTGTAGGACCCATAATAAAGCCCGCGGAACATGTGAATGTAAACGGCCAAAAAGAACATGGAAGCGCCATTGGCATGCAGATAGCGTAACAGCCAGCCGTAGTTCACGTCGCGCATGATGTGTTCAACAGAATTGAACGCCATTGTCGATTCAGGCGTGTAATGCATGACCAACACGATGCCGGTAATGATTTGCGCCACCAGCATCAGCGACAAAATTCCGCCGAACGTCCAAAAATAATTGAGGTTGCGTGGCGTTGGGTAACTCACAAAAGAGTCGTGGGCCAAGCGTACAATTGGCAACCGGTCATCAAGCCAACGGCTAAAGCCGTTTGATGGTGTGTAAGATGAATGCCCGCTCATAGTATGTCTCTCAGTTGAGGTTTGCAGTGACGCAATTGTCAAGAAATCAGCCGATTTTTACCTTGGTATCGGAAACGAATTCATAGCCCGGAACAGGCAGATTTAGCGGTGCAGGTCCCTTTGTAACGCGCCCCGATGCATCATATTGAGAGCCGTGACATGGGCAGGCCCATCCATCAAATTCGCCTTGATGCCCAAGCGGCACACAACCCAGATGGGTGCAGGAGCCTAACACAACCAGCCATTGATCCTTGCCTGCCTTCACACGATCCTCGTCTTTTTGCGGATCGATAAGCTTAGCTAAAGGAATTGCGCGCGTGTCCTCTATCTCTTTTTTGGTGCGGTGCCGAATAAATACCGGGTTCCCTCGCCACTTGATGGTGACGATTTGCCCTTCAACAATGCCCCCTATGTCCATTTCGATCGACGCAAGCGCCAATGTCGAAGCATCCGGGTTCATTTGGTTTATCAAGGGCCATGCGATGCCACCCGCTCCAACGGCTGCCACAGCACCTGTTGCAATGTAAAGAAAATCCCGCCGAGACGGGTCTGACGAAGCCGATCCAGCTTGCGCATGTGACGAGGTAGTCAAGAGAGCCCCCAAATCCAAATGTTAGCTACAAAAC
>JAYTYD010000215.1:0-1462 GCA_043742625.1 Methylovirgula sp.
AACTGGCCAGAGCCGTTCCAAAAACAGCACTACCCGTGCGCGCGTAATCAGCGTCTCAAAGCGTTTCTGCAAAACATAACTCCTAGAGCAATTCAACGCTTGATAAACGCAAATTGCTCTTCCATCTCTCTGAGAACGCATATCATTTTCGCAAAACCGCTACACAATTTTGCGTGATATGCTCTAGTGACAGTTACGATAGCAGCAAAACTTTGGTTTTTTAATGATGTTATTTCGCCAGCCACGCGGGCACATGGTCAAGCGCAATCAGCGCCTCATATGTGCCTCGCGGCCGAACCACCGCGAAATCCGCGCCGCTCACCAACACCTCAGGAACCAGCAGCCGCGAATTATAGGTGCCCGATTGCGCCGCACCATAGGCTCCGGCGGACATCACCGCCAGCAGATCCCCCGGCTTAACCTCGGCCATATCGCGATCCTGCGCCAGATAATCCCCGGTTTCACACACCGGCCCGACAACATCGGCAATCATATGCGGCGTTCCCGCACGCGGCTGCACAGGTTTTACATCATGGTAAGCTTCATAAAGCGTCGGGCGGATGAGGTCATTCATCGCCGCATCGACGATCACAAAACTCTTGTTTTCGCCGCTTTTGACGTAAATGACTTCTGTAACCAAAATCCCCGCATTGCCGACCAGCAACCGCCCCGGCTCAAACACCAGTTTACAGCCTAAACTTGTCGTGTGCTTGGCGACAATGGCGGCATAGGCATCAGGGTGCGGCGGCGGCTCGTTGTTATCTTTATATGGAATGCCCAGCCCGCCACCCAGATCAAGATGATTGATCACGTGACCATCGTCGCGCAGCTCGCGCACAAAACGCGCCAACAGCGCGAACGCGTCGTCAAACGGCTGCAAATCGGTGATTTGCGACCCGATATGCATATCCACACCACTGACTTTGATGTTGGCCATAGCAGCAGCTAGACCATAAACTGCCCGCGCCCGCGAAATTGGTATTCCAAATTTGTTCTCAGACTTGCCGGTGGCAATTTTGGCATGAGTCTTGGCATCCACATCGGGGTTAACCCGGATTGAAATTGGAGCAATTTTGCCCTTCAACTTGGCGCGCGCGTTCAGCACGGCAAGCTCAGGCTCGGATTCAACGTTAAAACACAAAATGTCCTGATCAAGCGCATAGTCAATTTCGCGCACCGTTTTCCCGACGCCGGAAAATGTGATCCGGCTGCCCGGCACACCCGCAGCAACAGCGCGGCGCAATTCGCCCTCAGACACCACATCCATGCCTGCGCCAAGCGCTGCCAATAGCGTCAATACCGCCTGATTAGAGTTGGCTTTCATCGCATAACAAATCAGCGCTTTGTCATTAAAAGCCGCTGAAAAAACCTTGAAATGGCGGGTAAGTGTCGCCGCCGAATAGCAATAAAACGGTGTGCCAACCTGCGTGGCAATTGTGCGCAAATCAACATCTTCGGCATG
>JAYTYD010000216.1:0-17741 GCA_043742625.1 Methylovirgula sp.
GGACAAATCAGAATTCATTTCAGATTTACGCATAGCTAACTCTCAACACAGGCAAAAATGCGGCCAAATCATTGACTTGCGGCTGAGCAGGCCAATTTCCTGATGTAAGCATGGTCGCATGTGGTTAAGGCGAGTTTAACCAGGAGAGTTAATTTAAAGTAATATTGTAGCCTTACACAGCAAGTTTGGTTTTTGCCTGTGCATCCTCTATTGTAGAATTTCCAGCGGCGCGAACCAGATTGCGCGACTTGATCAGGTAACCTTCGAATTCAGTCAAACTGCCTGGCGAAAGTTGGCCAAAGGTTGCTTGAATAAATTCATTCTGGATCTCAATGCCTTGACGCGCAATTTCACGCCCTGTCGGCGTCAGAAAAACCGCAAACGAGCGCTTGTCACCGGCAATCACCCGCCGCTCTACCAGCCCTGCATCAGCGAGCCTGTCCAACAATCCTGATATATTTCCTTTTGTAACATAGAGGCGTTCCGCTAATACCTGCTGGTTTAGGCCTTCCTGTTCGGTAAGCGTGGTCAAAACGTCGCATTGCGGAACGGAAATCCCGATTGTTTTGAGCCGGTCTGCAATTGCCAAACGAATTCTCGTATGCAGCCTGATCAGCCGGAACCAGACGCGGGTCGCATCAGATTGCGCTATCGCCATTGTCATTTCCCCCATTTGCAAAACTCCAGTGAAAATCAAGCGATCTCACGCTAAATCTACCCTAAAAATCTGCATAACCGCACGTTTTAGATGGCTTTACACCGCAAAAGTCAATCCGAAATTACGTTGCGCAAATACGGCGATGGATTTGATTTGAGATAAATTGAAGTTCAGATAGGCTATTGAAAACGGAGTAATACCGGGAGAGCCGCATGTTGGGTCTGATGCAGGAATGGCCATTACTCATCCACAAGGTAATTGATTATGCTGCCCTTCAACACGGCACCCAAGAGGTGGTTTCGCGCTCTGTGGAAGGGCCGATAACCCGCACAAATTATTTTACCATTCGCCAAAATGCCCTTAAACTGGCCCAGTTGCTCAAAAGAGACGGCATTAAGCACGCAGATCGTATCGCCACATTGGCGTGGAACACTGCCCGCCATCTTGAAACCTGGTACGGAATAACGGGCGCCGGCGCAATATATCACACCGTAAACCCGCGCCTGTTTCCCGAGCAAATCGTTTGGATAATAAATCACGCCGAAGACAAACTCATCTTCGTCGATCTCACATTCGTCCCGCTACTCGAAAAATTACAGGCGCAGCTTCCTGGATTGCAGCGATATGTGATTCTTACCGATGCGGCCAACATGCCAACCACTGCTCTGAAAAACGCAACCTGCTATGAAGAGTGGCTCAAAACTGCCGATGGCGACTTCGAGTGGGACAGTTTTGATGAGCGCACCGCAGCCGGGCTTTGCTATACCTCCGGCACCACCGGTAGCCCTAAAGGCGTTCTCTACACACATCGCTCCAATCTTCTGCATGCGATGGCCAACAGCCTGCCAGATGCGGTTGGACTCTCCTCAACCGGAACAATTTTGCCCGTAGTACCGCTGTTTCACGCGAACTCTTGGTCCATAGCCTTCGCCGCGCCGATGGTGGGCGCAAAAATGGTAATGCCCGGCCCCAAGCTGGATGGTGCCTCCGTCTACGAGCTATTGGAAACCGAACGCGTTACTATAACTGCAGGTGTTCCCACAGTTTGGCTGATGCTGCTGGATTACATGCAGCGCGAAGGCAAGAAGCTCTCTACCGTAAAACGCGTCATGATCGGCGGCGCTGCGGCACCAAGGTCAATGATTGAAGCTTTTGAGCGCAGCTTCGGCGTCGAGGTTTTTCACGCTTGGGGCATGACCGAAATGAGTCCGGTCGGCTCTTTAGGAACATTGAAAAAAACTGTTTCCGGACTTCCCGAAGCGCAAATGTTCGACGTTAAGACGAAACAGGGTTTTGCACCTTTTGGCGTCGAAATGCGCATAACCGATGATGAAAACAACCAGTTGCCATGGGATGGTAAAACCTTCGGGCATCTTAAGGTGCGTGGCATGGCGGTCGCTTCGGCCTACTTTAAAGGTGACGGCGGCGATATCCTCGACGCGGACGGATTTTTTGATACTGGCGACGTCGCTCACATCGACCCGCATGGTTATATGCAAATTACCGATCGCGCCAAGGATGTCATCAAGTCCGGCGGCGAATGGATTTCCACTATAGATATTGAAAATCTCGCTGTCGGCCATCCCGATGTGCGTGAGGCAGCCGTTATCGGTGCCAAACATCCCAAGTGGGACGAGCGCCCCCTCTTGGTGATTGTATTGAAAGACGGCAAATCCGCCAACCGCCAAGGCATATTAGATTATATGCAAGGCAAAGTAGCCAAATGGTGGATGCCGGACGACGTACAGTTCATCAATGAAATTCCGCACACCGCGACCGGAAAAATTAACAAAATTAAGCTGCGGGAACAATTTAAAGACTATACCCTGCCGGACATTGCCAAAAGTTGATTTTTTCGAAAGCCACCATGTCAGATGTAACTTTGTCAGCCGCGCAACCGGGATCCACGCTCGAAGTGTCGCCCTGGGTTCTCTCAGATGCCAATCGTTCAACTGGCGACATAACATTCGTTGGGGACAATGGCGACTTTCGCCGCCTGGTCACCAAAGGTGCAGCGCTGGAGCTGATTACCTTTGGGTTTTACCGGTTTTGGCTCGCCACCGCTATGCGCCGCTATCTGTGGCAAAACACCAAGCTGGAAGGCGATGCTTTAGAGTATACCGGAAATGCCAAAGAGCTTTTGATCGGCTTTTTATTCGCGCTGGCCATTCTCGCACCAATCTATTTTGGCTATTTTTTGTTGGGGCTTGAGGCCGAGCGGTATCAAGCCTATGCTTCATTGCCTTTGGCGCTGTTCTTTTTTGTCTTCGGTCAGTTCGCGCTTTATCGTGCCCGCCGCTTCCGCCTCACCCGGACACTTTGGCGCGGCGTGCGGTTTTGGATGTCAGGTTCGGGCTGGAAATATGCCGCCCTTGCTCTGGCGTGGAACGCTCTCACAGTGGTCAGCCTTGGCTTGGCGCTGCCGTGGCGAAACGCGGCACTGGAGCGTTACAAAATGAAACACACGCGCTATGGCAGCCTACAAGGCAGCTTCGTAGGGGTGGGCGGCGCTTTTTTTAAAAGCGGTTGGAGGTTGTGGCTGGCAGCGGCATTCATTATCAGCGGCTTTGTATGGCCAATTGGGTTGATGATCATCCTAGGGCAAGACCTTGCGCAGATATTTCTCCATGCTCACGGCGCTGGCCTCTGGGTGATCACAGCGCTTCTCGCAGCGTTTTTGGCTCCTTTTCTCTACGGCGCATTTAAAGCCAAAGAGTGGAAGTGGTGGCTTGAGGGCGTTCGCTTCGGTAACGTTTCCGCCATATCATCACTGCAACCGCGCACCTATTATGCCAACATCTGGAAATTTATCGGCCTTTCTCTTCCAATATTGGTCATTTACGCGAGCATCATTTTTGCCATAACGAACGCGTTGGTAAGCAATCCTGTATGGCGCGATGCACTGTTCACGCAGGTTAGCGCGGCGGGACAGGCGCGCTTTCAGGTCGGCATTGTGGTCAATGTGTTCATATATTTGCTGTTCATGCTGATGTTCGGCATCTTCTTACGCATCTACTTGCAGCAGCGTATCTGGAAAATGGTTGTAAATTCACTCACGCTGCACAATACGCTCGCCTTAAGTGATATTGCGGCGCAGGGCGATAGTGTGAACGCCCTAGGCGAGGGCTTCGCCGATGGCCTCGATATTGTAGGGTTTTGAGAATGACATCCCCCGAAAGTTCTGTAGCCGCAATTTATTACGATGGCAAAACCAATGCAAAGCGCAGCGTAGTCATCTATCTGGGCACGGCACTAAACATTACTGAAGAGCGCCGCCTCACCGCATCATGGTCCTTGACCGAAGTTCGCCGCCACGACAGCGGCGATGGTATCATGCGGCTTAGCTTGTCAACAAACCCGTTGTCCCGGCTGGAAATTATTGATGGCGAAATGCAGCAAAGAGTTGTGGCAATATGCCCGCGGCTTTATGGTGAGGGCAGCATTGGTGCAGTGTCAAATGTTCGAATCGTCGGCTGGTCACTTGCGGCTGTCGCATCAATTTTAGCTCTGATTTTTTATGGAATTCCCTATCTTGCCTCCAGCTTAACGCCGCTGGTGCCCCATTCGATCGAAAAACGGCTTGGAGACGCAGTAAACAGCCAAACCCGGGCTATGTTTGGCGGTAAGGATTGCACAAATTCTGACGGAGTTGCCGCTTTAAAAAAAATGGTCTCGGCCTTGCAAAGCAAAGCCCATCTGCTCGATACACTAAATCCGGTGGTGTTAAGCTCCGACATACCCAACGCGTTTGCCTTACCCGGTGGCAATGTCTTTTTGCTAAAGGGATTGCTTGATAAAGCCGAAAGCCCGGACGAAGTCGCAGGGGTTTTGGCGCATGAGCTTGGCCATGTCGCCCACCGCGACGGCCTGCGCGTCCTGATTGAAAACGGAGGTACCAGTTTTTTTGCGGGGCTTTTGTTTGGCGACATCACCGGAGCCAGCGTGGTACTCACGCTAGGGCGTACACTGGTATATGCCCGTTACTCCCGCGCTGCTGAAACGGCGGCGGATGCTTATGCAACGCATATCATGGGTGAGCTTGGGCGTTCGCCCAAACCGATGGGCGACTTGCTAATGCGCATCACCGGAAGCGAAAAAGAAAATCCTTTGGCTATTTTCGCCTCGCACCCGATCACGGCTGATCGCGTTTCCGCCTTCGAACAAGCCAAGTTGGCCACCACAGGCGATGAAATTCTGTCGGCGCAGGAATGGCGCGCCCTCAAAGATATCTGCAAGTGAAGCCCAGATGCGACGCCTGATTCTTGAAGAGATAAATTCGAGCGCCGCCCTTTGGAGCCTCCGCCTTGCACTTGTTGCCGTAGCGATCACTGGTTTCGGGTTGGCTTTTGGCCGCTTTCGCTATACCGACCTGACCAGCGCCCTCGCTGTCGTTTCATTTGCCATGCTTCTCGCCTGTTTCGCCATCGTCAGCGCGGTTTTCGCTTGCATCCACATTTGGCGTGAAGGTGTTAACGGTGCCAAAATTACGTTTTTCGGGGTCATTCTCTCGCTGGCACTGCTGGTTTGGCCGGGTTTTTTGGCAGTTAAGTCATTCGAATTGCCGCGTTTGAATGATATTTCAACTGACATTGACCTGCCGCCGCTGTTTTCGCCTGAGCCGCTCTATGTTGCGGCGCGGGGTGGCTTTAGCCCGGGTACTCTTGCGCCCCTGACCCGCATCTTGCAGCCGCGTTTTTACCCGCAAGTGCAGCCGCTAACACTAGAGGTCGAGTCTTTTGAAGTGTTTGATGCCGCACAAAAGGTTGTGAAAGGCTTGGGCTGGAAAATTCTTGATGTTGCAGCGCCCATTCCCTCCCGTGCAGACGGCCAGATTGAGGCGACAACCAGCAGCTTTCTGATGGGTATACCCTACAACATTCAAATCCGCATCCGCCCCGTTGGCGACATCACCCGGGTGGACACGCGCTCGCTCTCCCGCTTCGGCGCGCATGATTACGGCAAAAACGCCGAGCTGATCCAGCGGTTTAATAAAGCGTTGCAGGCCGAAATGGACTCGCGTTAGAGTATATCACGCAAAAGTGTGTAGCGGTTTTGAAAAAAAATATGCGTTATCAAAACGATGAAAGAGCAGATAGCGTATGCTTGAACGTCAATCGCGCTAAAGCGCGAAATAGTTTGAATTCAAGCTCGGAGCATCACCGCCGGTTACTGCGCCTTGCGCAATGAGTTCTTCCAAATGCGCAAAAACCGACAGTCCGGCCGCACCCTTCAAGCGCGGGTCCAATCCGCCATAAAGCCGCTCGACAATTTGAACGATATGGTTGTCACCCTGTTTCAACCGGTGCAGAATGGCCGCCTCGCGCTGCCGCCTGTGTTGTAACAGCGCCCGTACAAAACGTTGCGGTTCATTCACGGGGCCGCCATGCCCCGGCCAATAAATCCGCTCGTCCCGCCCGCGCAATTTCTCCAAAGACGACATGTAAGCGCCCATAGCACCGTCAGGCGGCGCAACAATGGTCGTGGACCATGCCATCACGTGGTCGCCCGAAAACAGCGCGTTTTCTTGAGGCAGCGCAAAGCACAGATGGTTCATGGTATGGCCGGGCGTGGCCAACGCTACGATGCGGACCCCGCCAGTATCAAGGCTTTCGCCGTCGTGCATAACATGTTGGGGCGCATAGCTTTTGTCGGCGCTGGCTTCCAGACGGTTCACCTCGCCCGCGTGCAGCTCCCGCGCCGCTGTGTGTGGCGCACAGCCATAAATCCGGGCACCGCTGCTTGCCTGTAACATTGCGGCGGCAGGAGAGTGATCTGCATGGGTATGGCTCACCAAAATGGCCGCGATCTTCTCGCCTTGCAGCGTCCGCAATATGCCCTCCACATGGGCAATGTTGGCAGGCCCCGGATCGAGAACGATGACCTCGCCTCTGCCAATCAAATAGGTGCACGTGCCGGTAAAGGTAAACGGCCCGCCGTTGGCGCACACCAGCCGCCGCACCAGTGGCGAAATTTGAACAGCAACACCCGGAGCTTGGTCAAAACTGCGATCAAAAATTATTTCGTCACTCATGAGTAAATCAGATTTCTTTAGGTCAGAATCCCGTTTAAAATAGCGCTTCCACCACCAATGGAAACCTTAATCGTGCCTGATCAGCGAAACGACGACAATTTACGTCACCGGAACAACCTGATTGCCATTGTATTTGTCCTTGGGCTGGCAATAGCAGCGGTTTTAATTGTCAAATTGATGGTGGACTCTGAAAAGAGCCAACGCTGCATGGCATCGGGACGGCGGGATTGTGTCGAGGTTTCCGCTCCGCCAAGAACTGTTCCGTGAATTCATTCCGCCCTAAACACCTGTTGCCTTTTGCGTGTCAAATTTGCGTTTACGCTGAACCAACCATGCTAATCCCAGCACATAAGCAGCGCAAAAATACGGCAAATAATGTGCGAGCGAAGCAATGGGCAATGAATTCAGCAAATTCATCCACTCAGGATGGTCGGCGAAAGTTCGTCCCGCCCACCCAGTGGCCGCCCCGGAAATCCATAAAATAGCAGGATAACGTAGGACGAATTTCAGAACCGGCTTAAAATACAGTACGATTGGAATACAAATCAGCAAAGTGATCATCAAAAATGCTGCGGAGTCGTCATAGGTCTCAATCACCCTGTCAGTGATTAAAATCTCACCCGCCACATAGCCGATCAGCGCAGCACCAAGCCAAATCAGCATAGGGAACCTGTCGATGATCTTCAAAATCAGGGACGATCCGGCAACCACCAGCGGAATGGATATCAGCAGGCCGAATATAACCAACCCGGTTGAACCCTTTGCCGCTGCCACAATCGCTAAAACATTGTCGAGGCTCATCACTGCGTCAGCTATGGCGATGGTCATCACCGCCTGCCGCAAGCTCGAATGCGCGGCAACGTCGTGCTGTTCTTCGTCGGCAACCAGCTTAACGCCAATCCACACCAGCAACAGGCCGCCGCCAAACTTCAAATAGGGCAGGGCCAGCAGCTCAGTCACGATCAGCGCGAAGATGATTCGCAAAACCACCGCCGCGCCCGCGCCCAGTGCGGTTCCAAGTTTGCGCTGGTTTTCCGGCAGACCCCGGCAGGCCAGCGCGATGACGATGGCATTGTCGCCGGATAAAAGCAGGTTAATCCAGATAATCTCGACAATGCGGAACAGCATTGTGGTTAATTCAATGTTCATTCAGTCCCCATTGGAGTGTAGTGTCACTCTTGTTACTGTGTGACACAATATGCAAAAAAACCAAGCTTCCAGCCTCAAAACGCTCCCAAACATGACATAACCTTGTAATCACGCAAACCACTTCGATAAGGATCGACGATGACAAATCCCATTTTGGTTGAGGTACTTCGTGGCGGGCGCGTCGAAAGCCGCCATCGCGGCTCAGTCGCGGTTATTGAATCTTCAGGCAAAACAGTGCTTGCTATGGGTGATGTTGATGCTTTGGTCTATCCGCGCTCGGCCGTAAAGGCTTTGCAAGCGTTGCCGTTTATAGAGTCTGGCGCGGCGGAGCGTTTTGGCCTCACTCAAGCCGAAATTGCCATCTCCTGCGCCTCTCATAATGGCGAACCTCTTCACGCCGCCACTTCGGCATCCATGATAAAAAAGGCCGGCCTTTCCCGCGACTCATTGGAGTGCGGCGCGCATTGGCCACTCAGCCCTCCCGCCGCCCGCGAACTGGCGAAATCCGGTACGCCAACCGCTTTGCATAATAATTGTTCCGGCAAGCATGCTGGATTTTTGTGCCTCGCCTGCGCGATTGATGAAAATCCCCGAGGTTATGTTGCGAGCAGCCATATTGTGCAGCGTGAGGTTCGCGCAGCCATGGAGCAGGTAACAGGAGCCAGCCTGACCGACGATTTTTGCGGAACCGACGGTTGTTCCATCCCCGCCTTTGGCTTGCCGTTACGCGCTTTGGCACATGGCTTTGCTAAATTTGGTACGGGGCAAGGGTTGGACGAAAAGCGTGCCCAAGCCGCCAAAACCCTGCGCACTGCGGTTGCTGCCCACCCCTTTATGGTCGGCGGAACCAATAATTTTGACACCGACGTTATGGGCGTTTTGAAGGCCAAAGCTTTTGTAAAGTTCGGGGCGGAGGGAGTTTATTGCGCATCCTTCCCTGCGCAAGGGCTCGGGATCGCACTCAAATGCGATGACGGAGCCGCCCGCGCCGCCGAGATGATGATGGCTGCTGTCATCAAAAAATTCCTGCCGCTCGGCGACGCAGAAACCACAGCTCTTGCGCCTCGGTTTGCCCCGCGCCTGATCAATTGGAACGGAATTGAGGTTGGGCAAATACGGGCAGCGGGCGGGTTGGGTTGACGTGTTCGGCGTTTATTGGATAACCCGCCGAGGCTCAAACGAGAAAAGCGACAAGAAACACCTTCAAACATCCGGGATTTGTCCCCGCCACACTCCCGCCGTGATTTTGCTCTAGCGGCTTAATCTCAAATTCAGCATTTGCGCGCCTTTTTAGCCGCAACCTTCAATTAATCGGAAAATGTCCCATGTCGGCTGCCCGTCTGCGCGCCTCTGTTTTTGTTGTCACTCTAGCGGCGCATGGCCTTGCAGGCTGCTCGTCGCCCATTGAGAGCTTTACCAGCGCAACGGCTTCTGTTTCCAAAATGATGTCCGGCCCCACGGGCTCGGTGCGGATGGTTCCGATACTTTCCGCCTCAACGCGCAAAAGCGAAACCAGCAATTCTTCCGACGGCACCATCCGCTATGCCCAAGACATGATTTCTATTCCGCCGGGCCATAAGTCCGGCGTCATTGAGCTGCCCACCTATGGCAAACCCGACCCGCGCAGCAATTTTGTGCTGATTTCACAAAATGAGATGGATGAAGACGAGTTCAAGAATACCCTCGCAACCAATATTTCCGGTCGTGTCGGCCAAAATCGCGATGTTCTGGTGTTTGTACATGGCTTCAACACCAGCTCCGAGGAAGCGCGCAATCGTCTGGCGCAGGTGATGACAGACGGTCATTTTGGCGGCGTCGGGGTGATTTTCACGTGGCCGAGCAAGGGCGCATTGCTCGCCTACGAATCCGACAAAGAACACGCCACCGCCTCCCGCGACGCGCTCGAACAGACCTTGGCCGATATTGCGGCCACCCCGGGCGTTGGCCGCGTCCATGTACTCGCGCACTCCATGGGCACTTGGCTGGCGATGGAAGCCTTGCGTCAGCATGCCATTGCCGGGCACGTCGGGCTGGACGGGCACCTGGGGGAGGTGATGCTGGCCGCGCCTGATATTGATATTGATGTGTTTCGCCAGCAAATGGCCCGTGTCGGCAAAACCGCCAAAGTCAGTGTGTTCGCCAGTGCAGGAGACCGCGCGCTCGGCATTTCCAGTAAAATCGCCGGAGATCGTCCGCGTCTTGGCGCGTTAGACGTAAAAGATGAGGCCATCCGGTCGGAACTTGAAACGCTTGGCGTGCAAGTTTATGACATCACCGCCGATGCAACCGGCTTTATCCACCACGATACATTTGCCGAGGCGCCCGCCGTGGTTGCGGTAATCGGGCAGAAAATCGGCTCGGTAACAGATGTTCAACAGCAGGCCACCTTGGACTACGCGCCGCCGATACCCCTGGATACATCCAGCCCGAACCGCTAGATAACCTCCCTTTTCTGCATCTCAGGGAGCGGGAATGTTGAAATCTCACGCTTTCTTCAAAAACTCCACCCGCAGCACCAAACCCTTGATCTTGTCGACATTGCATTCGATGAGATCTTCATCGTCTGTCAGGTGAATATTTTTGCACACTTGTCCGCGCTTCAGCACCACAGATGTGCCCTTCACTTTCAAGTCCTTGATCAGCATCACAGTGTCGCCATCCTTCAAAATCGTCCCATTGCTATCGCGAACGTCCATGTTTCACTTATCCTTTCCTGCACGGATTAAGCGATCAGGCGCATATCGGCAAGGGGTAGCTCACCCTGCTTTGCGTTGCGCATAGCCGAGTCGCACGTTAAGTTGGTCGAGCAATTTGATCGCCGCGGCGTTAATGTCCGTGCCGGGCGGAAAAATAGCCGAAGCGCCAGCCATGATCAGCGCGTCAAAATCACCGCTGGGAATGACGCCGCCCACCACGATCATAATATCCGAACGCCCAAGCCTCTCCAGTTCGGCTTTCACCTGCGGCACCAATGTGAGATGTCCCGCCGCTAACGACGATATGCCGATAATATGCATATTGTCCGCCACAGCCTGCGCCGCCGCTTCTTCCGGTGTGGCAAACAATGCCCCGATCTTCACATTAAAGCCAATGTCAGCGAAAGCTGACGCTATCACTTTTTGACCACGATCATGGCCATCTTGCCCCAGCTTGGCCACCAAGATTGACGGCGGGCGGCCTTCATTGGCAGCAAAATCCCGGATCATCAATTTGACCGGCTCTAGTCGGCCTTTGCCACTGCTGCGTTCATAAACCCCTGAAATAACGTTGGTTTTAGCTTTATGCCGACTGAATACATTTTCGAGCGCCAGCGACATCTCACCCACCGTAGCTTTTGCCCGCGCCGCCGCAACGCATAGCGCCAACAAATTTTCTGTGCCCCGCGCACCTTTTTCCAGCGCGGCCAATGCTGTAGTCACGTCGGCTTGCACGCGCTCGGCCCGCAGTCGCCGCAATTTCTCAATTTGGGCACTGCGCACTGCGCCGTTGTCCACTTGGCGGGTCTTAAGTTGCGGCTCATTCTCCAGCCGGAACAGATTAACACCAATCACGGCTTGTTCGCCGCTGTCGATGCGCGCCTGAGTTTGCGCGGCAGCTTCCTCAATGCGCAGCTTTGGAATTCCGGCCTCGATGGCTTTGGCCATGCCGCCGAGCTTCTCCACTTCTTCGATGTGGAACCAGGCCCGCTCCGCCAAATCTTGGGTTAGGCGCTCGACATAATATGAGCCGCCCCAAGGGTCGATAATACGGTTTGTTCCGGCTTCCTCCGCCAGAAAAAGCTGCGTGTTGCGAGCAATGCGGGCACTGAAGTCTGTGGGAAGCGCGATCGCTTCGTCCAGCGCGTTGGTGTGCAGGCTTTGCGTGTGTCCTTGCGTGGCCGCCATCGCCTCAATCTGAGTACGAATGATGTTGTTATACACGTCTTGAGCCGTGAGGCTCCAGCCGGAGGTCTGGCAGTGTGTGCGCAGTGGCAAACTTTTGTCAGATTTCGGATCAAATTGCTTAACCAGCCGCGCCCACAGCAGCCGCCCGGCGCGCAGTTTTGCCACTTCCATGAAAAAATTCATGCCAATTGCCCAAAAAAACGATAAGCGCGGCGCAAATTGGTCAACACTTAGCCCCGCAGCCAATCCGGCGCGGATATAGTCGACCCCGTCCGCCAGCGTATAGGCCAGTTCGAGATCCTGTGTCGCTCCCGCTTCCTGCATATGATAGCCGGAAATAGAAATTGAATTGAATTTAGGCATGTGCCGCGAAGTATATTCAAAAATATCGCCAACGATGCGCATAGAGGGCGCGGGCGGGTAAATGTAGGTGTTGCGCACCATGAATTCTTTTAAGATATCGTTCTGAATGGTTCCGGTGAGTTGCGCCTGTGCCACGCCCTGTTCCTCGGCAGCGATAATATACAGCGCTAAAATTGGCAAAACCGCGCCGTTCATGGTCATGGAGACGCTCATCTGGTCGAGCGGAATCCCGTCAAACAGGGTGCGCATATCATAAATTGAGTCAATCGCCACGCCCGCCATGCCGACATCACCAGACACGCGCGGGTGGTCGGAATCATAGCCGCGATGGGTAGCCAAGTCGAAAGCAATGGACAGGCCTTTTTGCCCCGCCGCCAAGTTGCGCCGGTAAAATACATTGGAATCCTCAGCTGTGGAAAATCCGGCATATTGGCGCACTGTCCAAGGTTGATTGACATACATGGTAGGGTAGGGGCCCCGCACGTAGGGTGCCGCGCCGGGAAACGAGCCGACAAAATCAATGCCGTCACGGTCGGCTTGAGCGTAAAGAGGCTTCACCGCAATGCCTTCGGGAGTATGCCAATCGGTGCCGGAAACTTTGGCCTGTACATTTGTGGCGGCGAAACCGATTTTCGAAAAATCCGGAATTTTTGTCATGGCTCAAACTCTTCAGCAAATCGCATCGGTAAAAGCGGCGCAAACTCCTTAACCGCAGGTTTTGAAGCAGCGTGCAAAGTCGTCAACGTCTCAATCTGACGCTCCTCTGGATTTTTAAAGTGCGTCACGCCTATCAGTTTCGCTTTGCCGGCTTTTAACAGCGCCTGTTTAGCCTCGCGCGCATTTGTAACCTGCGCCTGAAACATACCGCTTTTAAGGGCCGCATAAATTCCGCCTGCACCCTCAATGTTTTGAAATAGACCCCACGCTTTTTTACAAAGCTCTTCCGTCAGTGTTTCAAACCCGCCTGAACCGCCTACTGCATCCGCCACATGCCCAAGATGCGATTCTTGCAATAAAATGTTTTGCGTGTTGCGGGCCAAGCGCCGTGCTGTGGCATCCGGCAAGCCATTTGCCTGAGTAAATGGCAGCAGCGAGATTGCATCAGCACCGCCGATGCCCGCCGCAAAAGCCGCCGCACCAGAACGAAGTACATTCACCCACGGGTCGATTGTGGACATCATCGCCCAACCACTTGTGGCCAAAATGTCTATCGGCAGCGCTTCCAGCCCGCACGCCACCTCAACCCGCGCCCATAACAGCCTTAAAGCCCGGAATTTCGCAATCCCTAAGAAGACATCGGCATCTGCCGCCATTCGAAACCCGACCATATGACGCGTTTTTGACAAGCTGGTTCCATTTGCCTCAAGCGCCCGCAAATAGGCAACGCCACAGCTCAGCACAAAAGCCAGCTCCTGTGCTTGTGTTCCGCCCGCGCCCTGAACTGGGCCGCCGTCAACAGAAATTACTGAGCCGCCGAATTTGAACGCGGCAAGGCGCTCGGCCAACACCGCAAAGTGAATCGACGTTTCGCTCCAATTTTCGCCGCCGCCGTTGCACGCGATCAGGCTCAAGGGGTCCAGCCCGAAATCCACATTTACCAGATTGGATGCCACACCTTCTTTGGCAATATGCTCCGCCAGTTCAAGCGCTGCACCGCGCGATTCTGCACTTAAATTCAGCGAAATTCTTATTCCGGTTTGAATTTGCACCTTGGCCAATAATGTCCCGAATATGGCCGGGTTGCGCCATGAAATGCCTACATCGTAAGCTGCGACCGAATTCTCGAAAACGAGGTGAATTCCGGTGGCCCCGCCGTCCAAATCTGCCGAGATCTGAGCATTCGCCGCGTCAACGTTCGGGTGGTCTATCCGGGAGACTACTGCCCAATCGCCGCTTTTGCGCCGCAATGCTCTTTGCCCGTCCGCTGCGGCATAAAGCGGTTGTATGGCGATTCCGTCAGCGCTTGAAGAGATAAGGCTTTGAAAAGAGTTGTCTTTTAATATGCCTTCCACCCTCTTCCGCCAGCCGGCTTCGGTGGCGACGGGAAAAACATCGGCGAAATTAATGGCTGTTTCACTCACATTTGGCCTCTTTTGCCTGATTGGTCAGGGGCATAGGCTTGTGTTTTGCCACGCCTTTGCAAAAGAGGCCAGATGACGTTTGTCTAATATGTTAAATTCAACTTGAAATTAAATAAACTGCGAAAGGCCCGGAACAGCGCCCGCAATTTTTCCAACCGCTTCGTCACCAGCTTTTTCTCTAACAAATCCAAACAGTTCCTTGCCAACAGACTGCATTTCACTCATGCCCAAACCGGCACCTGAAAGTTGCGAGGCAAGGCCCATGATACCGCTGCCGCCGCCCATCATGCCCATAAGACTGCCCATCATTCCGCCGCCAGCGGGCTCTTCTTGGGCAGCGGCAATCGCTTCGTGTGCGCCTGGCAGGGCATTTAAAAGCCCTCCAACTTGATCTGGCGCTTCTTTATTCAGAAAGCCAAATATGATCCCCACCGCTTTCTGTGCAACATCCGGGGCAATTCCAGCCGCATTTGCTACGCGGGATACCAATTCTTCCATTTCAACTCTCCAATCGTTCCGGCTGGGTTTGCCAAAAATCACAGGTTTCATGTGGCGTGTTTGAAAATAATAATCAAGCTAGGTCGTTCAGGGATCTACTTGTTTACGAAAATATACTCGGCAAAAATTGGAACCTGTTTACCTACGTGCTATTTTATTTTTAGACTCACCTTACCGGAGCGCACAATGCCGACCCTTGATGACGTTTTAACAACAATTGACAGCAATCAGGGCGCGGCACTTAACCGTTTGTTCGAATTGATCAAAATTCCATCTGTTTCCACTGATCCGGCTTTTCATACCGAGTGTGAGCGTGCCGCCGATTGGTTGGTCGCCGATCTTATTTCAATCGGGTTTACCGCGGCGTCTGTGCCCACAACAGGCAAACCTATGGTTCTGGCTCATGCGAAAGCGCGTCGCCGGGATGTTCCACATGTGTTGTTTTATGGCCATTATGACGTTCAACCCGCCGATCCTCTTGAATTGTGGACTACGCCGCCGTTTGAACCGTCGCTGAGAGAACTGCCGTCTGGCACTCAAATCGTTGGGCGCGGCTCTGCCGACGACAAGGGGCAGTTGATGACCTTTGTCGAGGCCTGCAGGGCATTTCAGGCCCAAAGCGGCCTGCCTTGTGATGTGACGATCTTGTTTGAGGGTGAAGAAGAGTCCGGCTCCCCATCACTACCTGCATTTATGGCAGCTCATAAAGATGCGCTTTCTGCGGATTTAATGTTGGTTTGCGATACAAATATGTGGAACCGCACCACTCCTGCTATAACCACCATGTTGCGCGGCATGGTGCTCGACGAGGTTGTCATAAAGGCTGCCAGTCGGGACCTGCATTCAGGCATGTTTGGCGGAGCCGCAATTAATCCGATCCGCGTTTTAGCCAAAATTATTGCCGGTTTGCACGATGAGGATGGTAAAGTAACTTTGCCTGGCTTTTATGATGGCGTGACAGATTTGCCGCCGGAGGTTTTGGAACAGTGGCGAAATCTGGAGTTTAATGCGTCCGAATTCCTAGGCAATGTCGGGCTTTCTGTTCCCGCTGGCGAAAAAGGACGCCCTGTTTTAGAAATGGTTTGGTCGCGTCCCACTTGCGACGTGAACGGAATCATTGGCGGATACACGCAAAAGGGCTCGAAAACCGTGCTTCCCGCTGAAGCCAGTGCAAAATTCTCCTTCCGTTTGGTTGGAAAGCAAGCCCCAGATAAAATATTGCAAGCTTTCCGCGCTTACGTAACGGCCAGTCTGCCAGCCGATTGCACGGTGGAATTCCTTCCGCATGGCGCAAACCCGGCGCTACAATTGCCGTTCAATTCAGAAAGTCTGCGTCGCGCGCGTCGCGCTTTGGTAGCAGAATGGGGCAAAGAACCTGTTTTGGCAGCTTCAGGTGGCTCTATTCCTATTGTCGGAGCTTTTAAACAGGAATTGGACATGGATGCGCTAATGATCGGGTTCGGGTTGGATGAAGACAGAATTCACAGCCCGAATGAGAAATATGAATTGTCCAGCTTCCACAAGGGCGCACGCTCTTGGGCGCGGATATTGGCAGGCCTTGCCGCTCAATAGGTGTACGATGCAGTTTGCGGGCCTTGGCTGTGGCGCTTTGATCGAGCAAAACGATAAGATATTGTTGATAAGGCGGTTGAAAGCGCCGGAGGCGGGGCATTGGAGCTTTGTCGGCGGCAAGGTCGAGTTTGGTGAAACCACGCGCGCGGCTCTGATCCGTGAAGTGTGGGAGGAGGTCGGCGTCGTAGTGCAGCTTGGCGACTTGGCCCATTTGGTCGAGACGCCGCAAATCGATGGCCAACATTGGGTCTCGCCGGTCTATCACGCGAAAATCATTTCCGGAGAACCACAAAACCTTGAGCCGGATAAGATTAGCTCTGTGAGGTGGTTCACACGAGACGCGCTGCCTTCCCCGCTGGCACAAGCTGTCCTACAAGTCCTAAATCCGCAAAAGCGCGGATTGTATAACCCATGATCAAACTTGTCGTCTTCATCATGTCTGTTTTCATCGGCATGTTCGTTTTCCTGCCGATTTATGCCGGCATCAAAAGCTGGGTCCGGGCGCTTGCCCTGCGTATTCGAATTCGCTTAACAGGCACGACACAAAAACTAGAGGACGGCGCGATTTGGCAAGGTATGACCACTGGACAGCTCAAAATAGCAGTGGGCAAGCCTGACCAGATTGAGACAAAGGCCGACGACGCAGTCGAAAAACATGTCTACCGTTATTTCCCCGGTAAAAATGGCGGCCTCGTGCTCAAAGTGATGGTTGAAAAAGGGGTCGTTGTCGGCTGGTTTTACAAGTAATGTCTCACAGCCATATTATCGATCAGCCTCGTAGTTCCTAATTTTCCGGCAAACAGCAACCGGCCAGGGCCGGTGAGTTCGCCCACTTTGGCCAGCGATTCCGCATCGCGCAATTCGAGGTAATCAAGCTTGAATCCGGCAGCATCAAGCTTCTCGCGTCCCTCCACCAGCACCGGGGCAATTTCACGTTTCCTGAACTCAGACGTACACCAGCCCATCACCCTATAAATCTCGGGCGCAATTTTACGCTCCGCACGGTCTAGAAAAACATTGCGGGATGACATGGCCAGTCCGTCCGGCTCGCGCAACGTAGGCGCTCCAACAATTTGCACCGGAACATTTAAATCCCTCACCATGTGCCTTACAACAGCCAACTGTTGGTAGTCCTTCTCACCAAACAGCGCAAAATCCGGCTGAGCTTGCAATAAAAGCTTGGTGACAACCGTTGCCACACCGGCAAAATGCGTTGGCCGGAATGCATCTTCAAGCCCGACTTTTGCGGGACCTTCCAGATTGATGGTCGTGCAAAAGCCGCTGCCATACATCTCAGCCAAACTGGGGTGATACACTGCGTCCACTCCGGCAGCTCTCAGCCGTGCCATATCCGCCGCAAGAGGGCGCGGATATTTCGAGAGGTCTTCATTTGCAGCAAATTGGGTCGGATTGACAAAAATTGAAACCACCACGTGCCGGGCCAAGGTTTGCGCCTGCCGTACGAGGGATATGTGACCGTCATGCAACGCCCCCATGGTAGGGAC
>JAYTYD010000217.1:0-3264 GCA_043742625.1 Methylovirgula sp.
CAAATGCAAGCGTCAGGGCAACCTTAGCGCTGAACCACAACCTTGGTGCCAACCTTCACGCGGTCATAAAGATCGGTAACGTCTTCATTGGTCATACGGATGCAACCCGAAGATACGGCTTGGCCGATGGTATCAGGCTCGTTCGAGCCGTGGATGCGATATAGAGACGAGCCCAGATACATGGCGCGAGCGCCCAGCGGGTTTTCAATGCCACCAGCCATATGGTGTGGCAAATCCGGCCGGCGCTTTAGCATTTGTGCTGGTGGAGTCCACTCCGGCCATTCTTTTTTGGCACTGACCGTCTTTTGACCCGACCATTCGAACCCTGGACGGCCAACGCCGACGCCATAGCGCACCGCCTGATTGCCGGACAAAATATAATACATGCGACGCTCAGATGTGGAAATCACCACAGTTCCGGGAGCAAACTTGCTTTCATAAGAAATGACTTCGCGCGGAATGGCCGTGGATTGCGGCAGCGTGCTGGCACCATAGGTCACCAGCGGCTGGCAAAAAAAGCAAGGAGCGGCAGGAGGCGGGGTGGTTTCAGCTGAAGCAGAACCGGAAAAGGCCGAAAGAGCTATCAAAGCTCCAAAAAAGGCCACGTAATTACGGCGCATGATTGTACCTTATTATGTAAGAAACGAAAAAAAAGCGTTCGATATTCAAACGCTGACGGCACGTGTTCGTTCCCGATAGGACTGCAAATTGTCGGAAAGATCAATATGATTTAACTCGAACGAGCCGGTCCCGCCAATTTTGCCAGTGCAGCGTGGCATTGTGGCAACATATAGGTTCCGGGCGGCGCTGCCGGTTTTCAATAAACTACTTTGGAACCAAATCACCGGCGCTGCGTATACTAATTTATTCAGTTCGTTTTATTAAGGACGGTCGATGACGGAACCTGTAAAACTAATGGCGGTGGCGACTGCAGTGCCGCCTTATGTTCTAGAACAGCGCGATGTGGCCCTTGTAGCACACAAAAATTTTTCGGGACGCTTCGCAGATTTTGAGCGGCTCGCCCGCGTTTTTGAGAGCCCGGGCATAATGCGTCGCTATGCGGTGCGCCCTATAGAATGGTATCTTGAACCTCTCGGCTGGCCAGAGCGCAGTGCCGCCTACATCGATGGCGCGGGAAAGTTGTTTGTTGACGCGACACGGCGGGCACTTGATGCGGCCGGAATTAAGCCAACGCAGGTCGATACAGTTGTTACGGTTTCTTCAACCGGAGTTGTCACGCCAAGCCTTGAGGCGCGTGTAGCAGACACAATAGGGTTTCGGGCGGATGTCGAGCGGGTTCCAGTGTTTGGCTTAGGCTGCGCCGGTGGTGTGTCCGGCTTGTCGATTGCCTCCCGGCTGGCACAGTCGAGACCCGGCAGTGTTGTTCTGTTGGTTGCGGTAGAAACCTGCACGCTGTCGTTCCGCATGGATGAAATGACGTCGGCGAACATTGTCGCGACATCCTTGTTTGCTGATGGCGCAGCGGCCTGCATTTTAACTACACACAATGCCGGTATTGCCGAAATAGAGATGAGCGGCCAACATATGTGGCCGCAAACTCTAAATATTATGGGATGGTCCGTTGATCCGCAGGGGTTGGGCGTGATTTTTGACCGGGCAATTCCGCCGTTCGCCGAGGAGCATATGCTGCCTGCCATCACTGGCATTTTGGCGCGCAATGGCCTGCATCTCGAAGACTTTGACAGATTGGCATTCCACCCCGGCGGCACCAAAGTGGTGACTGCGCTTGAGCGGGCCTTTTCGCTCGACCAAGGCACATTGGCCGAAGAGCGCACAGTTTTGGCGGATTATGGCAACATGTCTGCGCCGACCGCACTCTTTGTTTTAGAGCGCATCATTGCAACCGAGCTTCCAAAGCGTACTTTGCTTACGGCTATGGGGCCGGGCTTCACGGCAAGCTCTCTTTCGTTGTTGAACGCAGCATGACGCTCACTTTGGTTATTCTGGCCTTTGTTACGCTGGAGCGTTTGACTGAGCTTTGGCTGGCGCGGCGAAATACCGCTGCTTTAATCGCACGGGGCGCATTTGAAGTTGCGCCCCGTCATTATGCGTTGATCGTTGTATTGCACGGCCTATGGATTATCGGGCTTTGGTGGTTTGGCTGGAACAGACCGGTTAATTTGGGCTGGCTGGCGCTATTTATGGTGTTGCAAGCGTTACGGATTTGGGTGTTGACCACGTTGGGCGAACGCTGGACCACCCGAATCATCATTTTGCCGAATGCTAAGCTCGTAACGGGGGGGCCATATCGCTACATCAACCATCCTAACTACGCTGTAGTTATCGGCGAAATTGCGGCATTGCCCCTCGCGCTCGGATTACCGGTTTATGCGCTGATTTTTTCTCTGGTTAATGCGGCGGTGTTAACATTGCGCATTCGTGAGGAAAGCGCCGCATTGTTAAACTTGCGCCATGCCAGCTTCAAGCCTTAGCCGACCCGCTCCGGCTGTGTCAGAACCCGGCGCATGGCTGGGCTTTGCCGCCATGTGCGTGGGAATGTTTATGGCGATTTTGGATGTGCAGGTAGTGGCGACATCGCTCCCGACCATCCAAAGCGCGCTCAGCATTGCGCCGAGCCAGATGAGTTGGGTGCAAACGGCCTATTTGATTGCAGAGGTCATTGCCATTCCGCTGGCCGGCATCCTGACCCGGGCGCTGTCGATGCGATGGCTGTTTGTCAGCGCTGTGAGCGTGTTTATACTGGCATCGTTGGGCTGCGCGCTGAGCGGCAGTTTTGAAAGTTTGATAATCTGGCGCGTTTTGCAGGGATTTTCAGGCGGAACCTTAATTCCTGCGGTGTTTTCCGCAATTTTTTTGCTATTTCAGGTGCAGCGTCATGCAATAGCCACGACGCTGGCCGGAGTCATAGCTGTGCTGGCGCCCACGGTTGGACCAATCGTCGGCGGCTGGATTACCCAAACATATTCGTGGCACTGGCTTTTTCTGATAAACATTGCGCCAGGACTGTTCTCTGCGGCGGTTGGTATGGCATTTTTACCCAAGTTGTCGCTACAAATCCGGCAGATGAAGACGCTCGACTTCATCTCGCTATTGCTGATGGCCATTGGTCTTACGGCTTTTATTATTGCGCTCAAAGAAGCGCCAAATCGGGGCTGGATGTCGGGTCTGGTTCTGGGTCTGTTGAGCTTAAGTTTGGTAAGCTCATCTGGGTTTGTGCGGCGCACGCTTCGTAGTGTCGTGCCGGTGGTGAGCCTGTCGCATTTTGGCAATCGCAACTTTACC
>JAYTYD010000218.1:0-1985 GCA_043742625.1 Methylovirgula sp.
AGCAGGGTCCGGTTGTGGTTCTGGTGATGGATAAGGATAAGCTCACCGCCTACCAGAGTCATGTCTCGACACTGCGCCAGGCTGGCATTGCCGCTGAGCTTTATCTTGGCGCATCGGGCATGAACGCCCAGTTGAAATATGCTGACAAACGCGGCTCCGTTGTGGCGGTCATTCAAGGCTCAAATGAACGTGAAAAAGGTGAAGTGGTGATCAAGGATCTGATCGCCGGGGCAGAACTGGCGTCAGCTTCTAAGACCATGGAGCGCGAGGCGTATCTTGCTCTTAAAGAAAAGGCGCAATTTGCTGTGCCTGAGTCGGAACTGGTCGCGGGTGTGAGACGTGTTTTGGCGCGGTATAACTGAACTCCTCTATTGCTGGATTTAATCCTTCACCTGCCAGCGGGAGAAGGTGCCCGACGGGCGGATGAAGGCTTAACAAGAGTATAAACGCTTGTCTCGATTCGTTTGAGGCTCGGCTAAATAGAGGCTCAAAAAATCATGGCGGTAGCGGTTTGGCGGCCCACCAATCCTCAATCTTCGCCTGCCAGCTTTGGATTGCCGCGTCGGCTTCGCCTCCTAGCTATGACGGGCAACGTATTTTATCTTTACATGCAACCATTTAGTTGCATATTAAGCCTGTGAGCATTGAAATAGCATGGATGATGTTTTTAAAGCATTGGCCGATCCGACCCGCCGCGCGCTGCTGGACAGTTTGCGGCTGTGCAGCGGCCAGACCTTAGGTGAACTTTGTTCGCTTCCGGACATGACGCGGCAGGCCGTGACCAAGCATTTGGCAATTCTTGAAGCGGCCAATCTGGTGGTGAGTGAGAAGCGCGGGCGGGAAAAGCTGCATTACATCAATGCGGTTCCAATCAACGAGATTGCCGAGCGGTGGTTAGGAAAATATGATTTGCGCCGTGTTTCGGCGTTGGCCAATTTGAAAAGCAAACTTGAAGGAGAAAACTCATGAGCAGCAAATTCGCTTATGTCAGCTATATTCGTTCCACCCCGGAAAAAGTGTGGGAAGCGCTTACCATGCCAGAATTTACCAAACAATATTGGTTTGGCATGGAGCAGGATTGTGACTGGACTGTTGGTGCCAAATGGCAATTGCGCGGCGAAAACGGCGTGATGGATTCCGGCCATATCGTCGAAATCGACAAACCGCGCCGCATGGTGATTTCATGGCACCATCAAAAGGTGCCGGAGTTCCACGCGGATGGAGCAACCCTTTGCACCATAGAACTGGAAGCAAAAGATGATCAGGTCAAGCTAAGCATCCTTCACGAATGTGAGAAGGACAATTCCAAAGTTATAGGAGCTGTTGGAGGCGGCTGGCCGCAGGTTATTTCCAGCCTCAAAAGCTTGCTGGAAACCGGCATGGCAATGCATCGCTAAAGCATATCACGCAAAAGTGTGAAGCGGTTTTGCGAAAATGATATGCGTTATCGAAGAGATGGAAGAGAAATTTGCGTCCCAAGACCTGAATTGACCTTGAGCAGCCTAACCCAGCCGCTTTTCCAGAGCGCGCTTGACTTCGTCTTTCAGCGGCTCGGCCATTTTGAAAATGTCGCGCGCGCGGAAAAAGTCGAGCGCTTTAAAGTGATCAATGTCGGGGCGCAGCAGTAAGTCTGGCTTGGCGTTTTTGAGCTTCGCGCGAGTGATGGCGGTTTGCATGATTTGCGCCGCGCCGATAATTGCCTCAAAAACTTCAGGCGGCTTGTTCCTTGTAACAATCGGCCCGCCGGTGACGTCAACCGCCATGACAAAGTCCGCCTTGACCAAATCAAAGGGCAGCGGATTGACCGCGCCACCATCAATGAGCACCTGCGCCTGATGCGGCACAGGTTTGATCAGACCCGGAATAGCCATTGACCCCGCAACGGCAGGGCGCAACGGGCCTGTGCTGAAATCCGCCTCGCTGTGGGTTAGAAAGTCAGTTGCCACAGCAATAAAAGGAATTTTCAGCTCTTCAAAAGTTTGCGG
>JAYTYD010000219.1:0-2703 GCA_043742625.1 Methylovirgula sp.
TTGTCGTTGAGCGCCCCGAGCGACTGCGACAGGAACAACGGCAAGAAGCGGCGGGTGCGGAGCAGGTTTTCGGGTGCGGACATGATGGCTCCAATGCACCCGGACCGGATCGGCGCGCCAGGGCCTGCCGTTGAGTATCCTTGCCGGTTCACTATGGCGGTAGCTTAAGACTAAAAAGCGTATTAACGAAGCCGAAAGGCTCGCGATGGTATAACGGCGGCCGGAACGATCAGGTCCGCACGGGGCTACCGGAGAGAACGACCTTCAACATAATTTATAACATGATCAACGTCGACCGGGTGGTAGACGACTTGCCAAAATGGCAAGCGTATTAGACCGTGTCGGTCTTCCTTTCAAACGCGCGGCTGCAGTCAATGCAACACATTTCAGTGCTGGGGAGATTTCGTTCTGTCCGAAAAGTACGGTGTTGATGCATCGTATCTCCTCGTGGCCACTGCTGTTACAAGCGCGACGTTTTCTCAACCAACACCGATAACTGTGCAAGAACGATGCTGCGGAGCGTGAGACTGGTCTTTGGCAATGGGTCTGGCCGACGCCCCACGCATGGCCAAGCAAGTTGCAAAAAATGCCTTCGCCTGGCCTATCGGTTTCGACGAAGCCGTTGTCTGGTTCAACGAGGTTAAGAGGGCGGTCCGGTATGAAGCAAATTGAACCTGCGTGATGTAGCGTTCCGTCGCAAGGTTTAAGGGCGCAAGCAGTGAGGGAATTAGGGTTGGTAAGATTAGACGCCACTGCGAGGGTTATTGCTTTCTACCTTCCTCAGTTTTATCCGACCGCACAGAATGATGAGTGGTGGGGTCCGGGTTTTACGGAATGGCGAAACGTAGCTCTGTCAAGGCCCTTATACCGTGGTCACGCTCCGGCAGCGCTGCCAGGCGAGTTGGGTTTTTATGACCTTAGGCTAAGTGAGACCCGCGTCGACCAGGCTATGCTGGCGCGTGAGCATGGGATCGAAAGTTTTTGTTATTGGCATTACTGGTTCGGCGACGGTGTTAGAATGCTCGACCGGCCCTTCCGCGAAGTTTTGGAGTCGGGACAGCCGAATTTCCCTTTTTGCTTAGCTTGGGCCAATCAAACATGGACCGGGATCTGGCATGGTTTGCAAAACAAAGTACTTATCGAGCAGCGCTATCCAGGAAACGAAGATTTCGTCGCCCACTTTAATTCGGTCGTCCAGGCTTTCAGAGACCCCCGCTATACGCGCGTCGATGGAAAGCCCCTTTTCCTTGTATACAATCCTATTTCACTTCCGGATCCATCGCAATTCATTAAAACATGGCGTGAACTTTCGGTTAAATCCGGCCTTGAAGGAATTTTCATTGTGGCGATGTGCAACCAAATCGGAGATCCAAAACTCACAGATTTTGATGGAGTAGTAATGTTTGGGCCGTCAGATTACATTGTTAGCCGATCTCGACTAAAAAGAGCAATGTCATTCGACTTTGGCCCGAAGCTAGGTAGCCTAATGAGATACGTGTTAGGTCCTGCCAGATATTCCTATGCCGACGTCGCTCGCCACTCGTTAGATGTCGTGCCAGACTCCCCCAGATACTTTCCATGCATCTTGCCGAACTGGGACAATACACCGCGGTCTAAGAAGCGAGGCGCTGTTTACACCGGCGCGACTCCCAAGCTTTTTGGAGAATTACTTGGACGGGCGCTCTCTCGTGTAGCGGGCCGTAGCCACGATCATAAGTTAGTTTTTATCAAAGCGTGGAACGAGTGGGCCGAGGGAAACTATATTGAGCCCGACACCAAATACGGTCGGGATTGGTTGAATATCATCAAGCAGCAAATTGTCAAAGCTCCAACTGCTCAAAGACGAACGGCCGATCAGAGAAATGTTAATGGTTAAGCGCCCCGAGCGACTGCAACAGAGTTACTAGGCAGAAAGCGACGGGTGCGGAGCAGGTTTTCGGCTGCGGACATGATGGCTCCGATGCACACGGTCGGACCACCGTGCGCGACTTGCTGCCAAGGGTTGTTTCCAGATTTAACGCCCGGCGTCCACCATCAGCGACACGATCCTCCGATCCCTTGATCTTGTTTACAATGCGCCAAACGCTTGGACCGTTCGAGGTGATAGCAGCTTGAGCCACTATCTAGAGTGTCTGGGACCACAACGCGCTGAAAGGTCTCTGCCTCGAGAGAGACCGACGTCGCGGGCACATTTGCGTCGCGCGGTGTGATTAGGTTGCTTTCATTGGCCTCATCAGCGCGTTTCCGCCTGGCAAGTCGTTCGCTGTTTGTTAGATTTTATTTTTGCGCCGACGGCGCTTCGCTTTATTGTCATGTATGGCAAATGGGCCAATGGAACGCGAAGCATGGGACCTCTTAGGCCGCTTTTATGAACGAAGGACGTCAGGGTTTTTGAAGACCTAAAGATCCAAGCCAGCTTGGCGAATTAACGACAACGATCCGGCGGTCCAAGCGGTAGCGCAAACAGCGGGCCGGCTGAAGCAGCCGGCCCGCTGTTCAGATCACTCGGCGCGCGCGCCCGAACCGAGTGACAAGCCGGTCCGGCGTGCCGGGAAGGGCTGGCCGTCCATCATGCCGGCCCACATGACCTCGTTATAGAGACCTACCGGCACCCGGTCGGCCGCCGAAAAGTCGAAGCCGCGGGTGGCGTGCGCCCAATAGGCCGCATCATGCTTCGGCTTCAGTTCGGCGCCGTCAGCGTAT
>JAYTYD010000220.1:0-5287 GCA_043742625.1 Methylovirgula sp.
TTTGTGGCTTGTTTAGGTTTTATTTGCACTTAACCGCTTACGCCGATTGGTATCGGCGAGTGAGCCTTGGAGATTATAAATGATCAATGTGACTTTTCCTGACGGCTCTGTGCGTCAACATCCCCAGAACATTTCCGGCCTCGAAATTGTCAAAGGCATTTCGCCCTCCCTGGCCAAGCGCACCGTGGCGATGGCGCTGAACGGTGTGGTGCGTGACCTTGCCGACCCGGTATCCGCTGATGCCAATATTGAATTTTTGAACCGTGAAGATCCGCGCGCGCTCGAGTTGATCCGCCATGATGCCGCCCATGTGCTGGCTGAGGCGGTGCAAACGCTGTATCCCGGCACGCAGGTGACCATTGGCCCGGTGATTGAGAACGGATTTTATTATGATTTTTTCCGGGCGACGCCGTTTACACCGGAAGAATTTCCGGCAATCGAGAAAAAAATGCGAGAGATCATCGCACGCGATGCCGCCTTCACCAAATCCGAGTGGACACGCGATCAAGCCAAGAGCCACTTCGAAACCAAAGGCGAAGCGTTCAAAATTGAACTTATCGATGCCATTCCTGCCGACCAGAGCTTGAAAATGTATGCTCAAGGCGATTGGATGGACCTTTGTCGCGGGCCGCATATGACCTCAGTCGGCAAGGTAGGTTCGGCGTTCAAGCTGATGAAAGTCGCCGGTGCCTATTGGCGCGGGGACTCAACCAAGCCGATGCTAAGCCGCATTTATGGCACCGCTTTTGCCAAGCAAGAGCAACTTGACGCCTATTTGGTGCAACTGGAAGAGGCGGAAAAGCGCGACCACCGCAAACTTGGTCGCGAGATGGACTTGTTTCATTTTCAGGAAGAGGGGCCCGGCACCATCTTCTGGCACCCCAAAGGCTGGACTTTGTTCCAGACATTGATTTCGTACATGCGCCGCCGTCTGGCGGAGGACTATCAAGAAGTTAACGCGCCGCAGGTTTTGGACAAGTCCTTGTGGGAGACGTCCGGCCATTGGGGCTGGTATCGCGAAAACATGTTTAAGGCGACAGTTGCGGGGGATGAAACCGGCGACGAGCGGGTGTTTGCCTTGAAGCCGATGAACTGCCCCGGCCATGTGCAGATATTCAAGCACGGCCTGCGCTCTTACCGGGATTTGCCGGTGCGCTTTGCCGAATTCGGACTGGTTCATCGTTATGAGCCTTCCGGCGCGATGCACGGCGTGATGCGGGTGCGGGCCTTTACCCAAGATGACGCGCATATTTTCTGCACGGAAGAGCAGTTGGCGGCGGAATGCCTCAAAATTAACGATCTCATTTTGTCGGTATACCGCGATTTTGGCTTTGACAAAATTGTCGTCAAGCTTTCCACCCGTCCGGAAAAGCGAGTTGGCACAGATGCGATGTGGGATCATGCTGAGGCCGTGATGAGCAAGGTGCTGGCCACTATCAAGGCGCAGCATGGCGATATTGTTGAGACATCGCTCAATCCCGGCGAAGGCGCATTCTACGGGCCAAAGTTTGAATATGTTTTGCGCGATGCCATTGGCCGCGATTGGCAATGCGGCACAACGCAGGTGGATTTCAACCTGCCGGAGCGCTTTGGCGCGTTCTATATCGACAGCCACAGCAATAAAGTGCCGCCTGTGATGGTGCATCGCGCCATTTGTGGCTCTCTTGAGCGCTTTACCGGAATTTTAATTGAGAATTTCGCCGGGCATTTTCCGTTATGGCTGGCTCCGGTGCAGATTGTGGTCGCGACAATTACGCAAGAAGCGGACGACTATGCGAAGGAGGTTGCTGCGGCTATGCGTAAGGCCGGACTAAAGGTCGAGCTTGATCTGCGCAACGAAAAAGTCGGCTACAAAGTGCGCGAACATTCGCTGGCTAAGATTCCGGTGATGCTGGTTGTGGGCAAAAAAGAGGCCGAGGAGCGCACAGTCTCCATCCGTCGCCTTGGCTCACAGGCGCAGACCGGAATGGGCTTGCCCGAGGCACCTGCCGCCTTCAAAGATGAAGCCACGCCGCCGGATGTGAAGCGGGAGGTGTAACGGGGGCACCTCGATCCCGAGTTGCCCTGCGCAACCTGCTTCCACCGCAGATGCACCACTTCTAGCGCAGATGCACCACTTCCAGCGCAGACAAAATCTGGGGGCTGGTTTGAGGGCGCCGCAAACTTTAGCGCTTGATCATCAACCGGATGCCATAAGCAACCACGCTCAATGCTACCACGCTACCCAGCCAAATCAGGACGAACCATGTTATCCGGCTGAACCATGATTGAGCGGCTTTGGTCTCGTGCTCGGGCTTGGCGCTCAATGATAGCCACCATGCGCATTAACTTTGCCGCGAAACACCCAATAGGAGTAAGCGGTGTAGGCTAGGATGACGGGAACAAGTACGACAGCGCCGACAAGCAGAAATCCCAGACTATTATCGGGGCCGGCCGCGTCCCAGATCGTTACCGAATTTGGCACAATATGCGGGAAAAAGCTGATACCCAACCCGATAAAGCTCAATACAAACAGAGACAGTGACGCGAGGAACGGGGTGAATTCGCGCTTTTGCGTGATGCCGGTGTAAAGCACATATGCCGCCAGCATAACCAGCAACGGCACCGGAATTGCCAGCAGGATATTGGGCCAACGAAACCAGCGGGTCATATAAACCGGGTTCAAAAACGGGGTCCACAAGCTGACACCGGCAATAGACAGCAGAGTTAACGGCGCGGTAATCTTGGCAAAATGGTAAGACATGCGTTGAACGTGTCCTTCGGTTTTCCAGATCATCCAGGTAGATCCCAAAAGGGCATAGCCGACCACCAGGGCAAAACCGGTGAGAATGCTGAAGGGCGTCAGCCAATCCCACGAACCGCCAGCATAGGCGCGGTTAGCAACCGGGATACCCTGCACCAGCGCTCCCAGAGCAACACCCTGAGAAAACGCGGCCAAGGTAGATCCGCCCGCAAAAGCCCAATCCCACAAGAACTGTCCACGGCGGGTTTTCCAGCGAAATTCAAACGCAACACCGCGAAAAACCAGCGCGAGAAGCATGGTGATTATCGGCGCATAAAGCGCGGGCATGATGATGGAATAGGCCAGCGGAAACACCGCCAGCAAACCGCCGCCGCCCAACACCAACCACGTTTCGTTGCCGTCCCAGACCGGGGCGACAGAGTTCATCATTTCATCGCGGTTGGCCTCACCCTTTACAAAGGAGAATAAAATTCCGACGCCAAGGTCAAAGCCGTCCAGAATCACATAAGCCAAAACGGCAAAGGCGATAAGGGCCGCCCATATCAGAGGGAGATCAAGTGTCATGAGAACCTCCTGGAGGGTAAGATTTGGCCGTCCGCGCCCACTAAATTTGGTGCGGGCATGATGCCGCCGGCGCGGATGGGTGCGCCAGCCTCAAGGCCTTCTTCATTGCGTTGGGGAGCCGCGTTCATTAAGCGGAAAATGTAAAACAAGCCGGCGCCAAACAGAGTGAAATACACCGCGATAAACGCAATAAGCGATGCGCCAACACCCGCGGCGGCGATCGGGGACACCGAATCCACCGTGCGAAGCAAGCCGAACACTGTGTAAGGCTGGCGGCCAACTTCGGTTGTTATCCAACCTGCCAGAACAGCGACGAAGCCGGATGGGCCCATAACCACCGCGAAGCGCTGCATCCACGAAGCCGTGTAGAGCTGCGACCGCATCCGCAATGCCAGACTCCAAACGCCCAGACCCAACATGGCCACCCCAATGGCGACCATGATGCGGAAACTCCAGAACACGACTGCGACCGGGGGCCGCTCATCAGCCGGGAAGCTGTTCAGGCCTTTCACGGTCCCATTCCAGTCGTGCGTCAGAATCATCGCGCCCAAGTGCGGGACGGACACTTCGTAGTCTACTTTTCCGGTCTGCGAATTTGGCAATCCGAACAAAATGAGCGGCGTACCGGAAGTGGTTTCATAATCGCCTTCCATGGCTGCGACCTTGGCCGGCTGATATTGCAGCGTGTTAATGCCATGAGCGTCGCCAGCAAGAATTTGCAACGGAGCAACTATGACCGCCATCCACATCGCCATGGAAAACATGACCCGGGCAGCAGGATTTGCATTGTTACGCAAGAGGTGAAAAGCACCGACGCCGCCAACCACAAAAGCGGTGGTGAGGTATGCCGCCAGTGTCATATGCACCAACCGATAGGGGAAGGACGGCGTGAAAATAACTTCCATCCAACTTTTGGTGATGTATTGCCCCGCAGCGTTGATGTCATAGCCCTGAGGCGTCTGCATCCAGCTGTTTACGGCGATAATCCAGAAAGCGGACATGAAGGTTCCGGCGGCAACCATGGCAGTGGCAAACATATGCAGCTTAGGGCCGACGCGCGACAGCCCGAACAGCATTACACCAAGAAAGCCTGCTTCAAGAAAGAAGGCAGAGAGCACTTCATAACCCATGAGCGGGCCGATGACCGGACCCACCTTATCGGAGAACACGCTCCAATTGGTGCCAAATTGGTAGCTCATGACAATGCCGGAAACGACGCCCATGCCAAAGGCGACAGCGAAAATCTTTTTCCAATAGTTGAAAAGATCTTGATAGACGGGGTTCTTTGTCCAAAGCCAAAGACCGTTCAATACTGCCAGATAACTGGCCAGCCCGATTGAGAATACAGGAAAAATAATGTGGAAGCTGATCGTAAATGCGAATTGCATCCGTGCCAGCATGAGCGCGTCAAAGCCCGCCATTTCACACCTCCTATAAAGGACAGCTCAAAAGTTGAGCGAGGTTGAATTTTTAATTCTCGCGTTCTTGAATATTAAAAAGGTTAGCATACGTGCTGTCAGCTTTGTAATCTAACTGCGCCATGCGTCACTTTGACTGGAGTGTGGCGGGGCGTGACTCTGCGCTGGAAACTGTTCTGAACAGGCTGCTTCTCTGACAACATGCAAATGTGCAAATTCAAAGTTGTCGCTCTAGCGCTGCTCTATCTACTACCGACCAAACATTGATCACTTTACCCTCGCTGAATTGGAAAAATACGATTTTGCGGTAAGGTCAAATGTTTGCCATACAATGGAAGGCTGACGTACACTCCTTTGGCGCGCAGTTGAAAGCGAGTTGTATTTTGGTTGTAACTTTAACCGCATTTTTGTCGGTTTTCGTGGGTTTTGGTTAGAAAAGTTGGCCATTGGCCATGTTTTGGCCGAAACAGCTTGAAAATACCGGCCAAATCTATCCGGCTAAGTCATTGGAATCATTTGCTTGGCCGTAAACTCTGGCCATGTTTGGCCGAGATTTCGGCAC
>JAYTYD010000221.1:0-7336 GCA_043742625.1 Methylovirgula sp.
AAAAAAACAGTTTGACAGGCGATTTTTCTTTTTGTCTTTTGTGGATAAAATACGTTTCTCCTACAGACCAAAAGCGTCGCCACCAAAAGAGGGGATCAAATCGAAGGAGAGTTGACTTTGGCAGTACCGGTCGTTCAATTTGGCACCAGCCGCTTTTTACAGGCGCATTTTGCACTGTTCGTGGATGAAGCGCGCCGATCCGGGCAAGACATCGGCCCCATCACTGTTGTGCAGACCTCCGCTTCAACGGTCAACGCGCAGCGTGTCACGGCTTTTGGCGCGCCGGGAGGCTACCCCGTCATCATTCGCGGCATGCGCGACGGTTCCATCATTGACAGCACGCAGCGCGTTGAGAGCATAAATCGGGGGCTCATTGCTGCGCGCGACTGGCCACTGGTAACCGAATTCTTTGTTCATGAGGCACAGATTGCCGTCTCAAACGTTGGCGAAACCGGCTACGATATTGCCGGGAGTGACCGCGGGCCGCAGCTGTGGGGCAGCGCCGTGCCAACCTCCTTCATTGGCAAACTCACTGCCTTGCTCATGCTTCGCTTTAACGCCAACGAGCGGCCCATGTTGATTGTGCCGTGCGAGCTTTTCAATCAAAACGGACAGGTGCTCAAGTCTGCCATTGTTGTTCTGGCGCGCGCGGGTGATGCGCCGGAGGCGTTCTTTGATTGGCTGAATACGCAGATTACCTTTGTTGATACGCTGGTTGATCGTATTGTTTCGCAAGCGCTTGAACCGATTGGCGCAGTGGCGGAACCCTATGCGCTGTGGGCCATTCGGACAGAACCGGGGTTGCAGTTCCCTTTTACCCATCCCAGCATCCAGCTTGTTCAGTCGCTCGAACCGTTTGAACGTCTCAAACTGCATATCTTGAACCTCGGCCATACATTTCTCGCGGGCATCTGGCGCGATGAGCAGCGCCCCGCAGGTGAAACCGTGCGGGAAATTCTTGCCGACATCACCATCAAAGCGCGCCTTGAGCGGCTCTATGCTGCCGAAATTATCCCTGGTTTTGCCGCCCATGATATGCGTAACGAGGCCGTAGCCTATGTGGCGCGAACTCTCGAACGGTTTTCAAACCCGTTTCTCGACCATCGCATCACTGATATCGCCCAAAATCACAGCGCAAAAATCGAGCGACGCATGAAGGCGTTCATCACTTGGTGCGCGCAGGCACAACAGCCTTTTCTGGAAACGCCGATCCTTCATTCCATCGTGGCGCGCCAAACAGAGCTGGATACTGCTTGAAAATAGACTCGCATCAACACTTCTGGGATTATGCCGCGGCGACAGCGGATTACGGCTGGATGGATGAGAAGCACAGCGTGCTCCGCCAGCATTTCTCGCCGGAGCAACTCCTGCAATTGCTGCACAGCGCCGGTTACTCTGGCAGCGTTGCGGTTCAGGCACGCGAAACCACAACGGAAACAAGCTATCTGCTGGGCCTTGCCGCGCAGCACCCTTTCATTTTGGGTGTGGTCGGCTGGCTGGATATGTGCGCGCCGGATATCGAAAGGCAGCTGGCTGGCTTCGCGACAAACACCAAATTGCGCGGTCTGCGTATGCAAATCCATGATCACGCCGATGATGATTTTGCGGCATCTTCTGCCCATATGCGCGGCGTTTCATTGCTAGAAAGTCACGCGCTCACTTACGACCTTTTGCTGCGCCCGCAACATCTGGATGCCGCTATCGCCCTAGTGGATCATCTGCCGCGGCAGCGGTTTGTTGTCGATCATCTGGCCAAGCCCGGCCAGACCGATTTCGCATTCTGGCGCGCCCGCTTGGTTGCCCTTAGCCAAAGACCCAATGTCTGGTGCAAACTCTCCGGCTTGGTTACTGAGGCCAACCGGGCCTCTTGGCGCCAAGATGAATTTTCTAAATTTCTCGATGTGGCCATTACAGCCTTTGGCACGTCGCGCTGCATGATCGGGTCAGACTGGCCGGTTTGCACATTGGCCGCGGGTTATCGCACCACGCTGCAGATTGTTGAAGACCATTGTGCGGCGCTCACCAGCCCCGAGCGAACCAGCGTATTTGGCCAAACCTGCCTCGAATTTTACACGCTGCAACCGCCGGAGCCTGCTGCGCCCGGTTCACAACGAAATTTAACACCATCCCACAAGCCAACATTGGACAAAGCATGACCGCCCGTTTTGTACATCTCAACGCCGCCGATAACATCGTCCTTGCCGTTGATCCTATCCTCACAGGCACCCGGATCAATGCCGTTGTGGCGCGGCAGCGCATCCCGCCCGGCCATAAAATGGCAACGGCCCATCTTGCCATCGGTGATGCCATTGTCAAATATGGCCAGATCATAGGTTTCGCTTCGCAAGAGATCCACCCCGGCGACTGGATCCACGAGCATAATGTGGCCATGCGCGATTTTGAGCGTGACTACCAATTTGCCCAAGGCGCGTGCACAGAAAAAACACTCCCGATCGAACAGCAACGCACGTTTCAAGGGTTTCGACGCCCAAACGGCAGCGTCGGAACGCGCAATTATGTTGCTATTCTCACATCGGTGAATTGTTCGGCCACTGCCGCGCGTCACATTGCCGAAGAGGTGCGGAAATCCGGTGTTCTCGCCGACTATCCCAATATTGATGGCGTCATTTCGCTCGTGCACGGCAATGGATGCGGGCTGGATACCAATGGTGCCGCCCATGAAATGCTGAAAAAAACTCAGTGGGGCTACGCGACAAATCCCAACGTTAGCGGTGTATTGATGGTGGGCCTCGGGTGCGAGGTGTTTCAAATTCCGCGCTGGCTTAAAACCTATGGGATCACGGAAAACACCACCTTTCGCACGCTCACCATTCAGGAGATTGGCGGAACCCGCAAAACCGTTGCCGCCGGTGTGGCCGCTGTGCTGGCGATGTTGCCGGACGTCAATGCTCTTAAACGCACGACCTGTCACGCCTCGGAGCTTGTTCTGGCGCTGCAATGCGGTGGCTCGGACGGCTATTCCGGCATCACCGCAAATCCGGCGCTGGGTGTCGCGGTGGACATGCTGGTGGAGCAGGGCGGCACCGCGATTCTGTCGGAAACACCAGAAATCTACGGGGCCGAGCACTTGCTCACCCGCCGCGCCGCCACCCGCGAAATTGGTGAAAAACTGGTCGAACGCATCAAGTGGTGGGAGGACTACACCGCCCGCCACGATATGCAGATGAACAATAATCCCTCCCCCGGAAACAAGCTTGGCGGCCTCACCACAATTCTGGAAAAGTCGTTGGGCGCTGCAGCCAAAGGCGGCTCCACCACCCTTAACGCCGTCTATGAATATGCCGAACATGTGTCGGCCAAGGGCTTGGTCTTTATGGACACCCCCGGCTATGATCCTGTTTCAGCCACCGGGCAAATCGCAGGTGGCGCAAACCTCCTGTGCTTCACCACCGGGCGCGGCTCTGCCTACGGCTGCAAACCAACCCCATCGATCAAGATTGCCACTAACACGCACATCTATAACCACATGATCGAGGATATGGACCTTAATTGCGGCGATGTGCTAGATGGCGTGAGCTTGAGCCAGAAAGGCGCTGAGATATTTGAAGCCATTCTACGCGTGGCCTCGGGTGAAAAAACCAAGTCCGAAGCGCTCGGCTACGGTGATAGCGAATTCGTGCCGTGGAACGTCGGCGCAACCATGTGAGGCAGCTATGAAACAACGTCAAATCGGCACAACCGCGCTGAAGGTGAGCGAAATCAGCTTTGGTGGCGCGGCCATCGGCGGCCTCTATCGCGAGTGCACAACGCAATCTGCTGCTGAGGCGATGCAGGCGGCGTGGAACTCCGGCGCCCGCATGTACGACACCGCGCCGTTTTACGGAGCGGGCCTGTCAGAGCGGCGCACCGGCGATTTTATCCGGGAGCACGGCGCACCCGAAACGGTGCTTTCAACCAAAGTCGGTCGGCTGCTGCGTCCTGTTCCCGCTGAAACGGCTGAAGGCAACGGCTATGTCAATGCGCTGCCCTTCGCTGTGGACTATGATTATTCCTACGATGCTATCATGCGGTCGGTGGAGATGAGCTATGCGCGCCTCGGGCTGAACCGTATTGATATTCTCTATGTCCACGACATCGGCGTTTACACCCATGGTGTCGAGAAAAATGCCAAACATTTCCGCGATTTTTGTTCTTCCGGCTTGAAAGCGCTGCAAGAGCTGAAATCCGCCGGAATTATTCGCGGCTGGGGCCTTGGCGTCAATGAGGTACAGGTCTGCCTCGATATCATGGGCGAAGCCGACATGGATTGTATCCTGCTAGCCGGGCGCTACACTTTGCTGGATCGCAGCGCCGAGCAAAAACTTCTGCCCTTATGCCATGCCCGGAAAACATCTCTGGTGATCGGCGGCGTCTTCAATTCCGGTATTCTTGCCACAGGCCCGGGGCCGGACGCTCATTTTGATTATGCCCCCGCATCGGCTGAAGTTTTGAGCAAGGTCGCGGCGTTGCAAAAACTGGCGGATGACTATCACATTCCGCTGGCCGCCGCTGCGCTGCACTTTCCTTTGCGCAATCCGCTTGTTGCGTCTGTCTTAATCGGAACCGCGAAAGCTTCAAGCTATCTGCGCAATATGGAGATGATGTCCGTTCCGGTGCCGGAGGAATTTTACGCGCGAGCTGCGGACTTCACAATTTTCTAGCGCTGCGGCTGATCCGCTTCTGTCCACCGCAGATTGGGTCGTATTCAGGCAAAATTGCACCTACCAGATTTGTCCAAAACTGCGAAGCCACTTCTATATTTGTTATAAAACCATTTCGGTCCCCTATTTGGCACCCATGTGCTGCAGGATGGCTGGTATGCGCTCCTTGACCTTGAAAAATCCCGCCGTGGCGTGAGGCCAAATGGCCGTGTCCCAGTCCCGCCTCCATTCGCACAAACGGATGCCGTGTTTAGCCAACGCTGGTGCTGCCTCACGCAACCAATCCCGCAAGGGCCCTTCAGGAACATAGGGTGTCACAATTTGCTGTGCACCGTTACGCACCGCCCATATTGCCAAGTCTCCTGCTACTCCAGCGCGAAGCACGTCAGCCCGAGGTGCATGTGATATAGACCTCGGACTCAAAATAGCATGAACACGTTCAGCAGAATCATGCAGTGCACGCGCTTCAAATTGTATCACATCTTCTGAAACAGATCTTGGCGAACGCAAGTGGCTTGCGGCCAAAGTTGCCACAGCACGCACGTCTAAAGATGCAAGATCAAAGTCTTCAACGCGGCAATCCTCCTCGGTCAGGAGGAGCGCCGTAGGTATGTCGGAATCAGGTCGTAGTGGTAAGCGCAATGCTTCGACATTTGGAAGGCCGTTTGGTTCTTCACCTGCCAAACCATCCACGTCACGGCAAAAGTCAGTATCGCGCGGCGTAAACCGCTGTTCTGTGAACTGCGCTACATTCCACGCCTGCGCCGCATAGGGCTTGCCACGTGTGTGCAGCCCGGCCACCCACCGCCAACTCAGCGTGTTGGAAGCGGGGTCACCATCGAGCAGATGACGATAGAAAAAGTCTGCCCCGATGCGCCACGGCAATTCGAGCGTAAAGATCCAGATTGAGGCAAACCACATGCGAGCGTGATTGTGCAAATACCCAGTTTCCACCAGCTCCTGGACCCAAGCATCGAAGCATTCCAGACCAGTGTTACCCTCCTCTGCAGCTTCCACAGCACGGCGCAGACGCCTGTCGCACTCCAAAACCTGAAGGTCGTTCAAAAGCCCGCGATTGTAGCTTTCCCATATGCTGGGCCGACGCTCGAGCCAACCTTTGAAATACCCTCGCCAAAATACCTCTTGGACAAATTTATCAGCCTTTTCTGCACCATGCGCAGTTATGGCTGCAAAAACGACGTCACTTTCAAGAACCAGCCGACGCCGAACGTAAGGGGATAAGCAGGAGACATCCCTATGCATTCCCGAACCACGGTCATAATTGCGCCCATTTGTGTAACGCGCTCCCATGCGAGGGATAAAGATTTTTAACTTAGCTTCGCCTTGTTCCCTGGATGCTTCAGCGTGATCCATTTGCAAAGCTGCCTTTCTGAACGTATTTTTGATTTGTTGTTCACATATATGAGCGCTTTGCCAAATCAAACATCCATAATGTCACAGCTTATACGTAAATTCGTGAAGCGTGACAGTTTGAGTGTTTTCAAATCAGCGAATTTCTGATTCAACTTACTGGCTCGGGCTTTGATTTATGATGGGGCTCCACGCGGCGAAGCTGCCAAAATTGGCGGGGCGACGTTTTGGCGGGGTGACATTTTAGCGGGGTGACGTTTTAGCGGGGTGACGTTGCAGATCATCAGGGACCGGGTGATCAAATTTAATGGGCTTGACCCTGACGGTTTGATTGATCGCCAAGCCCCCGGTCAGGCGTCGTTGTTAAACGACACGCAGCGTGCGGTGCTCGTCAAAATGATTGAGACCGGCCCAATTCCAGCCATGCATGACGTGGTGCGCTGGCGCACTATTGATTTGTGCCAATGGATTTGGGAAGAATTCCGGATCAATGCGGCACAGCAGACGCTCAGCTAAGGAGTTGCGCAACATGGGCTATCGCAAGCTCACAGCCCACCCGCGCCTTTATGCGCAAGAGGAAGGCTCTGCGGAAGGTTCTATTGAAATTTTTAAAAAACGTCTCCGCCAAAGTGGCAGAGATCGCCAGCATGCAAGGGATCAGGCGCAGCAAAACAGAAATCTGGTTCCAAGACGAAGCGCGTATCGGGCAAAAGAACAAGATTACCCGCCGCCGGGCCAAGCGCGGCACAAGACCAACGGCGCCGCATGATCAGCGAACAGCCTCAACCTATATTTTTGGAGCCATATGCCCAAAGCTTGGCAAGGGAGCGGGGTTGGTTTTGCCGGTTTGAAACACACAGGCGATGAACTTGCACCTCATCGAGAGTGCCGGTGAAATTGCGACCGGAGCTCACGCCGTGTTGCGCGTCGATCAGGCGGGGGGGCACATGTCCAAAAACCTTAAAGTTCCCGTCAACATCACCATCGTGCCATTACCACCAAAGTGCCCGGAGCTGAACCCGGTTGAAAATATCTGGCAATTCATGCGGGACAACTGGCTCTCAAACCGGATCTTCACATCATATGACAATATCGTCGACCATTGCAGCGAGGCTTGGAACAAGCTCATCGAACGCCCCTGGCGCATCATGTCAATTGGATTGAGAGATTGGACAAACAGCTTCTGATCAGTGAGCGTTGGTATAAGTTCCAACACTGCAGCAGTTTTGTCATACGACCATCGATATCGCCGCCAAGATCATGACCATCATCAAGCGCAAAAGGAATCTCCTCGCCATCACCAC
>JAYTYD010000222.1:0-20953 GCA_043742625.1 Methylovirgula sp.
CGATTCCAAGCAAAAGCAGCAGAGTTGCGCCCAAAACGGCACAGGGCGACTTGCAATCTATGATTTTCGAATTCTCCGGACTGGACCACCACAATTTTACCGCAAAAAATTTTTAAACCCGAATGATGGGTGGAGAAAATTTATGCGTTTTGTAAACCGGGTAGTGCAATCCATTTTGTTTTTAAGTTTCGGTTGCAGCATTGCCGCTGCGGCAATTCCCGGCCCGCAACGCGCGCTGATGCCGACATTTTATGGTCTGACCGAAATCGCGCCCAACATCTTTACCGACGCCCCTTTAAGGAAAGCCGAGTGGCTGGCGATGTATGATGAAGCCCGTGCGCGCGACACGCAGTTTTTTGGTGAGCTGAGGGCCTCTCCGCGCTACATCCTGTGCGCCACCATGGCGTGCGAGCATATTTTCGGAAAACAGGGTAACGTTGCCCAGACTTATGGCTGGTCTCTCATTCATATCCCGCCACCGGCACTTAAAAACCCGAATGTCGGCATTATTTTAATGGCACACGAACGTGTACATGCCGAAATAGTCTATCAATGGGGCGTGACTGCGCTGTGGGATAAGAAAATCCCCAGCTGGTTTAATGAAGGCATTGCAACATATATCTCCCGTGATTTTCGCACGGAGTCATTTTATGCCTCATTCCCTGCCTATAGCTCTGAACAGCGGGATTTGGTGCAAAAGGCGCGTTCTTTTTGGGATTGGGACAGGTTGGTAGGCGCGCGCGGCTGGCATGATGCTTATGGCGCGGCGACGGAAAATGTTAAAATCCTGCAGCGCCGGATCGGCGATGACGGCCTACGCCAAATCATCGCTCGCAGCATCAGCGGCGAGAATTTTGATGCGGTGGTGCGGCAGCTGGCGCCGGACGCTATTTAGCCTCACCGCTTTTCCGGCGGCACATCGCGCAGCTTTTCCGAAAAAGCCCTGATCTGAGCTAAACTGTAGGAAACATGCACCCGCTTACTTGAGGGCGGGCGCTTAGCCGTGCTCAAGCCCGCGCGCCATTCTGATGCGGGGCGAATAGGTCTTGGTGCAAAGCCGCCGCCGCAGTTCGGGCAAACATTGTGCAGGGTGTGCTCAACACAATGTGCGCAAAAGGTGCACTCAAAAGTGCAGATCCGCGCCTCTGTGGCAGAGGGTGGTAAATCCCTGTCACAAAATTCGCAGTTTGGACGCAGCTCAAGGGCCATGAAAATTCCTAGAGCATATCACGCAAAAGTGTGTAGCGGTTTGCGAAAATGATATGCGTTATCAGAGAGATGGAAGAGCAATTTGCGCCTGTCAAGCGTTGAATTGCTCTATGCGTTGGCACCGCTCACAATCGTGTCGAAATACAACCGCAAAAACGCCTCGCGCTGCACATCCACACACGCATCGTGCGAGGGCCGGTTGTCCCATGCGCCGGGGCGATGGGTTCTACGATCGTCCTTCTGGATGGTCGCGCCATGGGCGATGCCGTCTTGCACAACGCGGATCGGCCCGCGCCGCACGCTAAACAGCTCCGGCGCAATCAGGAACGCCACTGCCGAGCTGTCATGCACCGAAATCCCAGGCATGCCAAAGCTCTGATAAAACCGCTCATACAGGCGGGTGATGTCCCAGATAAATTGGCCAACCTCACCCGCCTTGGCGCGCAGCTCGCGCAGATACGGGTCAAGCATCAGCGTTTCCAAGGTTACGTCCAGCCCCACCGCCGTCAACGGCCAGCTTGCGCCAAACACCTCATCCGCCGCCAAAGCGTCGCCATGAATATTGGCCTCTCCCGCAGGGGAGACATTGCCGAAATGGCCGTGAAAGCCAAAAGCCCCGCCCATAATCACAACCTGCTTGACCAGCGCGGCAATTTCCGGCGCGGCCCGCAATGCCAGCGCCAAGTTGGTCATCCGCCCCACTGCCACAAGGCAGATCTCATGCGGATGTGCCCGCACCATGTCAATAATAAATTGGTAGGCGGGCCGTGGATCCGGCTGGCCCGCAACATGTTCCGGCAGTGAAATATCGCCCAGCCCGTTATGGCCGTGGATATGCGCAGGTGGTTCTTCATCAACCCCGTTCAATGGCAAGCGCGCGCCTTGCGCCACCGGGCAGAGAATGTTGAACCGCGCCTTCAAATACAACGCATTGCGGGTGGTGATTTCAATGCGGGCATTGCCCATCACCGTGGTGATGCCGACAAGATCAACGGCAGGTGAATAGTGCAAAAAAAGCAGGGCCATTGCATCATCAATGCCGGGGTCTGTGTCGTAGATTACTTTGTGAATAGTCATAGAACAGCTCCAAGATGTGTAGCTTGCCCTAAAACGGAAAAAAGCGCGACCACTACAGCCGCGCTTTTCAAAAATTAAATCTGCAATAAGAAGCTTACTTAGCCTTTTTGGAAGCCTTTGTAGCCGCCTTGGCGTCCACACGCGCGGTCTTTTCCGCTGCGCTTTCTGCCCGCTCGGTAATACGAGCCGATTTACCGCGACGATCACGCAAATAATAAAGCTTGGCGCGGCGCACAGCACCACGGCGGATAACCTTGATCGATTCGATCATTGGTGAGAAAACCGGGAAAACGCGCTCGACGCCTTCGCCATATGAAATCTTGCGAACTGTGAAGCTCTCATTCAAGCCGCCGCCGTTACGGGCGATGCAAACGCCCTCATAGGCCTGAACGCGAACGCGCTCGCCTTCTTTAACCTTGACGTTGACGATCAATGTATCGCCTGGCTGAAATTCCGGGGTGGCGCGTGCTGCGCCAAGCTTGTCAGCCTGTTCGGCTTCCAAAGTCTGGATGATGTTCATGTTAAACTCCGTTTGGATAAATCCAGCATTTCGGGACGCTTGTTTTCAGTTAAGTGCGGTTCGTACACGAGGTGGAACGGTTTGTCGAGGGTTACTTCCCTAACAAATCCGGCCTGCGCGCTTTGGTCAGCTCTAGCGACTTCTCTCGCCGCCATTTTGCGATTTTGGCATGATCGCCGGAGAGCAAAATTTCGGGAATTTCATGCCCTTCCCACGTGCGTGGCCTTGTGTAATGCGGATATTCGAGCAGGCCGTTCTCAAAGCTCTCATCCATGCCTGAAGCCTCTTTGCCCATAACGCCTGGAATCAACCGCACACAAGCATCCAGTAGCACCATTGCACCAAGTTCTCCGCCCGACAGCACATAATCGCCGATTGACACTTCTTGCAAAACCCGCCCCTCAATCACCCGCTGGTCAATGCCCTCAAACCGCCCGCAAATGAGAACAACCCCGGTTCCAACGCTCCACTCACGCACGTGGCGCTGGGTTAAAGGCGTACCGCGTGGTGAAAGCAGAAGTCTCGGGCGCGGGTCCTCTCCCAAGGCGTCCAAGCTCGCGGCCAGAACATCGGCGCGGATCACCATGCCATGACCGCCGCCCGCAGGCGTATCGTCAACGTTTTTGTGCTTGCCAATCCCAAAATCGCGGATATTGCGCGCTTCCAAAGCCCAGAGTCCGCTTTTCAGCGCATCTCCCGCTAAGGACAGGCCAAGCGTGCCGGGAAACATTTCAGGATAAAGCGTGAGGACGGCGGCGCGGAAGGTCACTCTTCCCCCTCAATCTCAACCTCTTGCGGTAATTCAATAATCACCCTGCCTTGCGCTATCTCAATTTTAGGCACCACCCCTCTCGTAAAGGGCAGCAGCTTCTCCTCTCCATCGACACAGCGCAACACCAAAATGTCTCCGGCACCGTAATTTTCGATGGATTTTATTAGGCCGAGCACGGCGCCACTGGCGTCCTCTGCCCGTAAGCCGATCAAATCAGCAAAGTAAAATTCATCCTCCTCAGCGGGGGGCAGTTGCTCTTTGAGAATAAAAAGTTCGGTATTTGTCAGCTTTTCAGCGGCATTGCGATCGGCAATGCCCTCCACCCGCGCGACGCAAATATCGTCTTTCACCGGGCGCAGAGACAGCAAAGTGAAGCTCTCGCCGCCCTTCGATTTCAAAGCGCCATAATGCCCGATGGCCAGCGGATCAGCGGTGAAACTTTTTAACCGGATTTCACCACGCACGCCGTGCGCCGCGCCAAACACACCCACGAGTAAAAGAGATTTATCGGGCATGGCAAAGTCCCCTTAAAAAATTCAGTTCCGTCATGCGCGGGCTTGACCCGCGTATCCAAAACGTGAATGGCCGGATCAAGTCCGGCCAAGACATTCTTGTATCATGACATTCTTATATTTCGCGGCCTAAGCCGGAAAAGATTTATTCCGCAGCAGGTGCAGCAGCAGCTTCAGCGGCCTTGGCAGCGGCGGCGGCGGCCTTTTCAACCAAAGCAGCAGCAGCGGCAGTACGCTCCTGCGCCTTCTTCTTCGGCTTTGCCTTTTCCGGATTGTTCTGCGCGGCGCGGGTCATGACACCCAAACCATCCAGCAAACGCAAAACGCGGTCTGTTGGCTGCGCTCCTTTGGTCATCCAGTCTTTGGCCTTTTCGACATCAAGAACCAGACGGGTGGCATCGTCCTTCTTCTTCAAGGGGTCGAATGTGCCGATACGCTCGATGAAACGGCCATCACGCGGCATGCGCGAGTCAGCAATGATAATGCGGTAGAACGGACGCTTTTTGGCACCACCGCGCGCCAGACGAATTTTCAGAGACATTATATTTCCTTACGTTTCAAATTTTCAGTCCTAAACTTGCAGCCTTGTGGTGGGACTTTCAAACACCTCCAAGGCCAAACTTATTTGTTGATTACTTCTTTTTGAACGGGTTCAGCCCGCCCAATCCGGGTAATCCGCCAAGGCCGGGCAGCTTTGGCAAACCACCCAAGCCGCCGATGCCTTTGAGCAGTTCCGGCGGCATATCGCCCAGCTTGGGCATATTCGGCATTTGCTTTTGCAGCTCAGCCATCTGCTCGGGCGAAGGCATGCCACCTCCCATGCCGCCGGGCATACCTGCCATGCCGCCGCCCATGCCCATCATTGACGCCATTTTCTTCATCATGCCGCCGCCGCCCGCGCCGCCCATCTGCTTCATCATGTCGGCCATGCCGCGATGTGCCTTCAACAGCTTGTTGACTTCTTCAACGCTGGTCCCCGCGCCCGATGCAATGCGCTTCTTGCGTGAGGCCTTCATCAAATCCGGATTGCGCCGCTCTTTGGGCGTCATCGACATGATGATGGCGCGCTGGCGCTTAATCACCTTGTCATCCATCTTGCCGGCCAACTGATCTTTCATCTTGGCCATGCCGGGAATGAGGCCCAGCATCGAGCCAAGGCCACCCATTTTTTCCACCTGCGCCAGTTGATCGCTCATGTCTTGCAGATCAAACTTGCCCTTCTGCATCCGTGCGGCGGTGGCCTGCGCCTGCGCCAGATCAATATTCTGTGCAGCTTTTTCGACCAAGCTGACAATGTCGCCCATGCCCAAAATGCGATTGGCGATGCGCACGGGGTGGAAATCATCGAGATCATCGACTTTTTCGCCCGTACCGATAAGCTTGACCGGCTTACCGGTCACCGCGCGCATTGAGAGCGCCGCGCCGCCGCGCCCGTCGCCGTCCATGCGGGTGAGGACAATGCCGGTAATGCCAACCCGCTCGTTGAAGTTGCGCGCGAGGTTCACAGCATCTTGTCCGGTCAAGGCATCGGCAATCAGCAAAATTTCATGCGGACGGGTCGCGGCCTTGATCTCGGCCATTTCCTGCATCAGCGGCTCGTCGATGTGGGTGCGGCCTGCTGTATCGAGAATGACAACATCATAGCCTTGCAGCCGCGCCACTTCCTCGGCCCGCTTGGCAATTTGCACCGGCGTCTGTCCTGCCACAATCGGCAAGGTGTCAATGCCAACCTGCCGTCCAAGCACCGCGAGCTGTTCTTGCGCCGCCGGGCGCTTGACGTCCAAAGACGCCATAATCACTTTTTTCTTATAACGCTCTGCCAGCCGCTTGGCGATCTTGGTCGAAGTTGTGGTTTTACCGGCGCCCTGCAAACCCACCATCATAATGGCGACAGGCGGCGCAGCTTCCAGATTTATCGGGTCGGCGTCCGAGCCCAGCGTCTCAACCAAAACATCATTGACGATTTTGATGACCATCTGGCCGGGCGTGATCGACTTAACAATATTCGCGCCAATCGCCTGCGCTTTCACCTTATCGATGAAGCTGCGCACCACATCGAGCGCCACGTCGGCCTCAATCAAGGCGCGGCGCACTTCGCGCATGGCGACATTGACATCCTCCTCGCTCAGCGCCCCGCGCCGGGTGAGTGTGTCAAAAATCGAAGAGAGCTTTGAACTGAGGCTCTCAAACATGCGGCACTTTCCTTTTCTTTAGACTGCGCACAAAACTAAACGCGCCCGATGTGAACAGCGGCGCTTCAAAAGCAATGCTGTTTCAAAACCGGACGTGTGTTGCCGAACCCGAAAGTTCAAGTCAACAAATTCAAAGGCCCCTCGCGGAGTTACCGAAAACTATAGGGGGAGACCGCGCTCAAGTCAAATATCAAGGCGCTGATCTCAAACATCGAAGCATGAACGCAATCTTGACATTACTGTGCTAACAAAAGCCCATAGTGTAAAAGGATGTAATGAGGCGGGATGCAAATCGATCAACCAACATCCGGACAGAAAACGGGGCAGCGCCAGCGCACACCTGCTTGGACATTGCCAAAAGTGTCGCGTAAACTCACATTACAGTTTCGAGAGTTAACGCGTACGATCCTTGATAATTCCTTGAAATGAGGAAATTGGCAATTGACTACCCAGTTTCATAAATCTGATTTGATCGTTAATTTAATGTTGATTGCGATGACCTTGGTTGGAGCAACCATAGCATACAGTGCCAGTGCCGACTTTGAATTGCAGTCACGCTTAAAAAGTGAAGGTCAGACTATCAAAGGCAGAGTTGAATGGATCACACCGGAGAATATCTCTTCCATGGAAAGCAACCAGCGGTACATCGTTGGCTGCACCAGAATTATCATAGTGAGATATGAGGATGCCACGTCACAAACCAAACACCTGAGCTTTAAGAACTGCAACGATAACTATGTGCTGGATCAACCCGTTGATATTACACGGCTGAATTCCCCGCCCGAATCAGCCATTCTGACAAAAGATGTCACATCGCCAAACTATCTTGCATATTATTCCGGCGTCGGCGGTGGAATGGCGTTCTCGGCCTTTGCGCTGTTAACGCTGATTTATTTAAGGGCGAAGCCGAAGGTGGAGCAACCGGATCGAGCAGCAGGCACTTGATCCCCCTCCCCTCCCTCATCGGTCAATGGACGCTTGACCGCGAAATCACCTCCGTCGATGGCATTACCACGTTCAGCGGCATTGCCGGGTTTGCGTCGCTGCAAAAGGAGACGCTGCACTATCGCGAGAACGGAATGCTCACGCTGCCGCAAGGCTCTATCCTGCCCGCGTTTCGCACTTATATCTTCAGGCTGAACAAAACCGGCTTTAGCGTATTTTTTGATGAAACCCCACCCCGCCTGTTTCACGACGTTATGCTGGCTCCGGTCGGCGACGCTTTGCTTTGCCGTGTAAGCCATTTTTGCGCGCCTGATCTCTATTTGAGCACTTATAGTTTTTTTCGCGATGGCAGCTTCCATATTGTCCATGATGTGGCCGGCCCCGCGAAAAGCTATGTTTCAACCACCCGCTACACGCGCCTGCGGTAACCACGGCCCAACCCACCGCGCAGGACATTTCCAGCAATACATTTCCAGCAACACATCTGCGCCGCCCTAAATTCTCCACAAATCCCCTCGACAGATGCGAAATTGGCTGATTCAATGTCTGCCTGTGATTTTTTGGATTCGACCTCAAATGAATTTTCCCTCAAAGGCACGCAAAGCCGCCCGCACTTCGACTGTCCTTGGCCTGTTTGCGCCTCTCTTGGCTACGCCAAGCGCGCAAGCTGATACGCTCAACATCAAATATGCGGTGCATTTCAGCGTTTTGCCCATCGGCAATGCCTTTTTGAGTGGCTCGGTGTCTCCCGCCGCCTATAGTGTGGAAGCCGGCGTCAAGTTAAGCGGCCTCGCCAGCATGGTGTCCAGTTCCAAAGGCATCGCCACTGCGGCGGGTGCCTTTGCTGGTGGCAAGCTAATGCCACAAAGTTACGCGACCACGGCGGCCAATTCCAAACAAACACGCACAATCCGTATGGCCATTTCCGGCGGCAACGTCACCGGCCTCGAAGTCAACCCGCCCTTCGACGAAGCGCCCGACCGCATTGCCATAACCGACGCCAGCAAACATGGCATATTCGATCCACTCGGTGGCATCCTCATGCCTTACGCCGGAGACTTTGGTGAGGGCGTCTGTAATCGCATTTTGCCGATTTTTGATGGTGGCGCGCGGTTCAACATTACACTGAGCTATTCCGGCACCAAACAGGTTAAGGCAAAAGGCTACAGCGGCCCTGTTATGGTTTGCGCCGCGCGCTACACCCCCGTGGCCGGCCATCGCCCCGAGAAGCCTGCAACCAAATTCATGGCGGAAAATCGCGACCTCGAAGTTTGGATGGCTCCGGTCGGCCAAACCCATGTCGCCGCTCCTTATAAAATCTCGGTTAAGACCATGACTGGCACCGCAGTGGTCGAGGCAACGGAGTTCAACGCTACGCCTTGATTTTTGCAGAGCGTTAACCATTGAAATTCCGGGCGCGGCTGTGAAAACAGGCCGTGCTTTTTTTAATCTGTCCAGCATTGGGACACCGTTTTAACCTTTGGCCGCATTTGTCCGCCTTTTGGCCACAGCGTGCCGCCATGTGTTCAGATTTTTTTACCCCATGTTGGCAGTAAAACTGCTTCAATTGACCGCACTATGCACGAACCGGAAGTGGAACACGGCTGCAAATCTGATTCGGACAGGGTTTGTTTCCCCCCTGTGCCAAACATTAATTGCATATCAGAAATTTAAGTTAATTGAGCACTTGACGTGTTTCCGGTGTCAAAAGGGCAATTCAGTTTTAAAAGACCCTCGAAATCAAGATATTGTGCAGAAAGTTAGCATCTTTCTATATTTAGCCCTGAACAAAAGATGATTCTGTCTGCAAATCCGATTCGGACGCGTTTCGTTCGGCTTTGGTTCCATTTATGAATACCTGAAATACTCTTTGTGCCATTTTCGAGCATTTTGCCCGAAAAATCACCCTTTTCACCCGGCTGTTTGACCCTATATTAGAGCTTGTTAGATTCTCGCCGGACCAGAACATGAATATCCAATTTCCGGCAAAGCGTTCCCTCGAGCCGAGCCAGCGTGCCCAAACCGTATTGGCCGTTTTGGGGCCCACCAACACCGGAAAAACCCATCTCGCCATTGAGAGAATGCTGCAATATTCCAGTGGCTTAATCGGGTTGCCGCTGCGCTTGCTTGCCCGCGAGGTTTACAATCGCGTGGTGGCAAAAGTTGGTGTGGAGGCCGTTGCTCTCATAACCGGTGAAGAAAAAATAAAGCCGAAGCATCCGCGTTATTGGGTCTCGACCATCGAGGCAATGCCGCGTGATATTTCAGTGGCTTTTGTTGCAATTGATGAAATCCAGCTCGCCAACGACCTCGACAGGGGCCACGTTTTCACCAATCGCCTGCTTAACATGCGTGGTCGCGAAGAAACGTTGATTCTGGGTGCGAGCACCATGCAGCCGCTGATTGAGCGGCTTTTGCCTGGTGCAATCATCACAACCAGGCCGCGACTATCCACTTTGACATTTGCAGGCGATAAGAAGCTTACGAGGCTTCCCCCGCGCAGCGCCATTGTCGCCTTTTCAGCTGAGGAAGTTTACGCCATTGCCGAAGTCATGCGCCGGCAAAAAGGCGGGGTCGCCGTGGTACTTGGCGCGTTGTCCCCGCGCACCCGCAATGCACAAGTTGAGCTCTATCAAAGCGGTGATGTCGATTACATTGTTGCCACTGACGCGATCGGCATGGGCCTGAACTTGGAAGTGGATCACGTTGCTTTCGCCGCAGACAAAAAGTTCGACGGTTGGCAGCGCCGCCGTTTAAATCCTGCCGAAATGGCACAAATTGCCGGGCGCGCCGGGCGGCACATCAAGGACGGGACCTTCGGCACTACCGGGCGCTGCCTGCCCTTTACTGATGATCTGGTGGAAATGCTCGAAGAACATCGCTTTGACCCTGCCGTTGTTTTGCAATGGCGAAACGCCGACCTTGATTTTACGTCCATTCATGCCTTGCAGCGCTCGCTCGAAATCATTCCCGAAGAATACGGCCTCACCCGGGCACCGTTCGGCGAGGACTACCTTGTTTTGGACATTGCCGCGCGCGATGAGAACATTGTTAAAAATGCCAAGACCCGCGCTGATATTGCAAGGCTCTGGGAAGCTTGCCAAATTCCGGATTTTCGGAAAGTTTCGCCCTCAGCCCATTCGGATCTTTGCCTGACCATTTACAATTATGTTGTGCGGGCAGGGCGCATTCCTGATGAGTGGTTTCAGCGCCATTTATCGCAATTTGATCGCACCGATGGCGATATTGATACACTTTCTGCAAGAATCGCTCAGGTTCGCACCCTGACCTATATTGCCAATCGGCCAGATTGGCTTATTGATCCTGGGCACTGGCAAGCAGTTGCACGTCAGGTTGAAGATCGATTATCTGACGCCTTACATAACCGCTTGACCCAGAGATTTGTGGATCGTCGCACCAGCCTATTGCTGCGCCGTTTAAGAGAGAATGCTATGTTGGAAGCTGAAATAACCTCCACCGGAGATGTGAAGGTCGAAGAGCAACATATGGGCCGCTTAGAGGGGTTCCGCTTCACACCCGATCCTGCCGCATTGGGTGAGGCCGCCAAGGCTCTTAACGCCGCTGCGCAGCAAGCGCTCACATTTGAATTTGAACGCCGGGCTGCCCGTCTGAACGATGCGGTTGATGAATCGATCGTATTGTCGAATGATGGCACTTTGCGTTGGCTGGGTGAGGCAATCGGCAAAATCGCGGCTGGCGACAAAATTCTCGAACCCCGCATCCGTCTGCTTGCAGATGAACAGCTCACCGGTCCGGCGCTTGAACTGGTTCAGAACCGGGTTAACCTGTGGCTAAATCAGCACATTAAAAAGTTGCTCGGGCCTTTGCAAACATTGGAAACCGGCGAGGGATTGTCGGGTGTCGCGCGTGGCATCGCCTTCCAAGTCGCCGAAGCGCTGGGCGTGTTGGAACGGTCCAAAGCGGCAGAGGAATTGAAGACGCTGGATCAGGAAGGCCGCAGCGCCCTGCGCAAAGTTGGTATCCGTTTTGGTGCCTATCACATTTATGTGCCTGCGCTCGTCAAGCCTGCGCCGCGCGCATTGGCAGCTCAGCTCTGGGCTCTCAAAAATGGCGGTACTTCCGAAATTAAGGGGCTGGATGAAGTGCCACATTTGGCAGGATCGGGTCGCACTTCATTCGCCGCGGACAAGGATGTTCCAAAAGGGCTGTACAGGGCCGCCGGATTCCGCCTGTGCGGCGAACGTTGTGTCCGCGTTGATATTCTCGAGCGTCTGGCAGATCTAATCCGCCCGGCAATTAATTATCGCCCGGGCACAACTCCGGGGGACGCGCCTCTCGGCGCGGCAGACGGTGATGGTTTTGTTGTCACAGTTGGTATGACTTCGCTCACCGGCTGTTCCGGTGATGATTTTGCATCGATATTGCGTTCGCTCGGATATACGGCCGTTAGGCGCCCCGGCGCTGCCATAACTGTGCCGCTGGTTCCGTTAGCACCCATCACGCCTGTGGTGGTGACCCCCGTTGCCGAGGGTAATACCGTCTCAGCATCCTTAGAACCTTCTAATCCGGCTTCCCCTGCGGTCGTAACGATGGAACCTGTTTTGGAGGCGCCTCCAGTTGAGGCCGCGCCGGCTGAAATTCCGGCGTCTGAGCCGGTGTTGGATGAAGCAGCGCCGGAAGCTGCTGTAGAAGCATTGTCGGAACCTGCTGAAGTGCCCATGGTCGAAATTTGGCACATGAACCGCCACCAGCGGTCAGACCATCGACCCCGCCACAATAAGCCCCACGCCGAGGTTCGCGATATAGCGCCCGTGACGCCGCGACCAAAACGCGTTTTTAACTTTAATTTTCCGGAGCCAAAACCCGCCCCGGAAGCCCACCCCGAGCAAAAGCGTCCTGACAATCGCGGGCCGCGCCCCCAAGGTGGCCGTCCCGATAACAAGCGCTTCGAAGGCAAGCGTCCAGAGGGCAACAGATCTGAGCATCGCTCAACGGATCAGCGCCGCGACCCCAAAGCGCCCTTCGCATCCACGGAAGCGCCGAAAAGAGCCAACCAGCCTGACCCTGACTCGCCTTTTGCAAAACTTCTCGCGCTAAAAGCCGCTATGGAGAAAAAATAGCGTTGGCACAGGGGGCCGCCGCCGACAATATCCTGTCAAAGCAACGGCTCGATAAATGGCTGTGGTTTGCCCGCGTGGTCAAGTCTCGCACACTCGCAACCACTTTGGTCAGCGAGGGTCACGTTCGCATCAATTCCGAGCGCTGTAACACGCCTGCCAAGGCGGTCAAGCCAAACGATGTGCTCACTATAGCCTTGGAACGGGAAATCAAAGTTTACAAGGTACTATCGGCGGGGGGCCGACGCGGCCCCTATGAAGAGGCCAAATTGCTCTATGAAGACTTGTCACCTCCGCCGGAGGCGAAACCAGTGCCCACGGCGCCACGCGCTCAAGGTGCCGGGCGCCCGAGTAAGCGCGACCGCAGACTGATCCATTCCTTTACCGGTCAGGACCTCGATTAACACCAAATGAACATGCGGCAGGTTAAGCGATCTTCAGGCCGAAACTCTGAGCCAGAAACTGGCCGCCGTGCTTTAAACCCGCAGGGTCAATGCCATGCCCAAGCTTGGGCGACATGTGCCACTGCACAGGAATATTGTTCTCGGCAAGCTTTTCAGATGAAACGAATAGCGCGTCAACGGGAATAACTTGATCATCGTCGCCGTGAACCAGCAAAACCGGGGGCGGCTCACCCAGTCCCGAACGGGCTTCTTTGAGGTGTTCCGGCCCGATCAAAATGCCTGAATACCCTAAAATAGCCGCCAACGGTTTCTTTCGACGCAAGCCGACATGCAGCGCCATCATCGTGCCTTGTGAAAAACCAACCAGCGCAAGCTTGCTCTCGTCCAACTCTGCCTTGGCCAATTCCTCATCCAGAAAGGCATCTACGCTTGGCTGCGCGTGGTTTACGCCGCGCCAGCGCTCTGAAGGATCCCTCATGGTCAGGGCGAACCACTGGCGGCCGGCACCCACCGGCATCCGCTCTGGCGCATGGGGCGATACAAAAGCCGCGTCGGGCAAGAGAGCTTGCCACTGACGCCCGATTTCGATCAGGTCATTGCCATCCGCACCGTAGCCGTGCAAAAAAACCACCAACTGCTTGGCGGTGCCTGACTTTGGTTTGAGGCGCGCTGCGTCTAAAGCCACGGGCGCGCCGCAGCAGTCTTGGTCTCGAATGTATCGATCGACTTGGACTTGACCATGGTAAGGCCGATATCATCAAGGCCATTCATCAGGCAATGTTTGCGAAACGCATCCACGTTAAAAGAGATAATGCCGCCGTCCGGCCCGCGAATCTCCTGGGCCTCAAGATCAATCGAAAGTGTCGCATTAGCACCGCGTTCGGCGTCATCCATCAGCTTTGCGAGGTCACTTTTTGAAACCACAATCGGCAGAATGCCATTCTTGAAGCAGTTATTATAAAAAATATCGGCAAAGCTCGTCGAAATCACACAGCGGATGCCAAAATCCAGCAAGGCCCACGGCGCATGCTCTCGCGACGAACCGCAGCCGAAGTTATCCTCGGCCACCAATATCTGCGCTTTGCGATAGGCCGGCTGGTTGAGGACAAAGTCCTCGTTCTCTGATCCGTCTTCATTGTAGCGCATTTCAGCAAACAGCCCTGTTCCAAGGCCGGTGCGCTTAATGGTTTTGAGATACTGCTTCGGGATTATCATGTCTGTATCGACATTGGTAATCTTGAGCGGTGCCGCAACGCCGGTGAGCTTGTTAAACGTTTCCATCGCAAATTAGCCTTCAATAGCCCAAGGGCAAAACATGATTTCTAGACGTGTATTGGCGCAAAACGCCAATGCGCGTCAAGGATTAAGCCAAAACCCCGTGGCAATGTTTGTATTTTTTACCCGAACCGCACGGGCAATCCTCATTGCGGCCTACCCTGCCCCATGTCTCGGGGTTTTGCGGATCACGGGCATCGGCCAGAACCGGCTGAGCTGCAAACACACCGCTGGCAATGCGTGCGTTGATCTCAGCTATGCTTGTCTCCTCTTCCTCACCGGTTACCGGATCACGGTGGTGAGCCTCTCCGGTTGGTGGAAGAATATCAGGTTGTTGGAACTGCACCTGAACCCGCATGAGCTGGGATGTAACTGACTCACGCAGTTTCACAATCAGCGCGCTGAACAAATCAAAAGCTTCTGACTTATACTCGTTTAAAGGATCGCGCTGGGCATAACCGCGCCAGCCGATGACTTGCCGCAAATGATCCAGCGTCACCAGATGATCGCGCCATAAATGGTCCAGCACCTGCAAAATCACCTGTTTTTCGACATAGCGCTGAATCTCAACAGTGTTTTTCTGCGTATTGTCTAAATAAGCTTCGTCCGCTGCTTTGTGGATGCGCTCACGCAGTTCCTCGTCGGCAATACCCTCTTCCTTGGCCCAGTCGGCAATCGGCAAATCCAGATTGAGTGCTTCCACCACGCCCGTCTGCAAACCAGCCACATCCCAAGCTTCAGGATAGGCATCAGCGGGAATAAACTTGGTCACCAAATCTTCGATGGTTTCCGAGCGCATATCGGCGACGGTCTCTTCCAAAGAGTCTTGCGCCATCATGTCCCGGCGCTGTTCGAACACCACTTTGCGCTGATCATTCATCACGTCATCATATTTGAGGACATTTTTACGCTGGTCGAAGTTGCGCGCTTCAACCTTTTGCTGCGCTTTTTCCAAGGCTTTGTTAATCCACGGATGAATGATGGCCTCGTCGGGCTTCAAGCCCAAACGCTGCAACATGCTGTCCATACGCTCGGAACCGAAAATGCGCATCAAATCGTCTTCCAAAGAAAGGAAGAATTTCGAGCGTCCGGCATCTCCCTGACGACCGGAGCGCCCGCGCAACTGGTTGTCGATGCGGCGCGATTCGTGCCGCTCAGTGCCGATAATGTAAAGGCCGCCGGGGCGCGTGACTGTTTTTGCAGGACGCAACCCCTTTGCCGGCTCTAACTCAATCACGCCTTCGGCTTTGAGCACAGCTTGGCGGTTACGCTCAATTTCAGCTTCGATTTTCACACGCAAAGCTGCAACATCAATACCGTCGCCTGCCTTTTCCACCTCTTGAGCAAAGTGCATTTCAAGATTTCCGCCCAACTTGATGTCCGTACCGCGACCCGCCATATTCGTGGCGATGGTTACCGCGCCCGGAACACCGGCATCAGCAATAATCTGCGCTTCCTGTTCGTGATAACGCGCATTCAACACCTGATGCGGAATGCCTTTTTCTTTCAAAAGCTCGGAAACCACCTCGCTCTTTTCGATCGAGGCCGTTCCAACCAAAACAGGTTGCTTACGCTCAATAGCCGACTCCACTTCGCGAACCACGGCTTTGTATTTTTCAGCGGCCGACCGGTAAACCTCGTCATCATCATCATACCGCTGGACGGTGACATTGGTCGGGATTTCGACAACCTCAAGTTTGTAGATCTCGTGAAACTCGTTGGCTTCTGTCAAAGCGGTTCCGGTCATACCCGACAGCTTTTTGTAAAGCCGAAAAAAATTCTGGAATGTAATGGACGCCAGAGTCACATTTTCAGGCTGAACCTGCACATGTTCCTTGGCTTCAATGGCTTGATGCAAGCCTTCCGAATACCGCCGTCCCTGCATCATGCGACCCGAAAATTCGTCAATGATCACCACTTCACCGTTCTGGACGATGTAGTCCTTGTCACGGGTGAACATATTATGGGCCTTCAGCGCCTGCTGAACGTGATGCACGATGGTGGAATTGCCCGCCTCATACAACGAGCCTTCTTTCAAGATGCCAGCCGCGCGCAACATTTCTTCCACATGCTCGTTGCCCGCGTCCGTCAATGAAACCGATCGCTGCTTCTCGTCGTAATCGTAGTCCGCTTTGATCAGATGCGGCATAATGGCATCAACGGAGTTGTAAAGATCAGACTTGTCCTCCGATGGGCCGGAGATAATCAAGGGCGTGCGCGCCTCATCAATTAAAATAGAGTCCACCTCATCGACGATGGCATAGTTGTGCCCGCGCTGAGCCATCTGATCGAGATCATACTTCATATTATCGCGAAGATAATCAAAGCCGAATTCGTTGTTGGTGCCATAAGTAATGTCGCAGGCATAGGATGCCTTGCGCTGTTCGTCGTCCAACCCGTGAATGATAATCCCCACAGACAGGCCAAGGAAGTTGTAAATCTGGCCCATCCATTCCGAATCGCGCTTTGCCAGGTAGTCGTTCACCGTCACCACATGCACGCCCTTGCCCGGCAGCGCATTGAGGTAAGTCGCCAATGTCGCAACCAAGGTTTTACCCTCGCCGGTACGCATCTCGGCGATTGAGCCCTCGTGCAGAACCATGCCGCCAATGAGCTGCACATCAAAGTGGCGCTGGCCCAACACCCGCTTGGAAGCTTCGCGCACCGTGGCAAAGGCCGGCACGAGCAGATCATCCAGCTTGGCCCCTTGCGCAAGCTGCTCTTTGAACATCAGGGTGCGCGCCTGCAAATCAGTGTCGCTTAATTGAGCCAGCGCAGGCTCTAACGCGTTTATTGCGGCAATGCGCGGACGGTATGATTTCAATCGGCGATCATTGGCGGTGCCAAAAATCTTGCGGGCGATAGAACCTATCATTGAGTGCCACCTAACATAAAAAAAACTCCCGCCGTTTAAAGGCAGATTATCCCACCAAAGCACAAAGCTTGAAAACCTATATCTGGTGCCGCCGCCTATCACTTACAACGCACAAATCCGACAGGACATGGTCGGAAGCGGATATTACAAGGAAGTGTATCTCACCAGAGCCGAGGCAGAGATAAGTGCCGCACCCGAACTTGTCAATGAAACAGGGACTTTACTCCGTTTATTTGAAACAATTTTACCTTGTCTTGTGCCGAAGATTCGGCGAATGTGCGCTCGATTTTTTTTGACACCACAACACCACGATTCGTTGCTTAAAATGCAAGTGACAACTTTTAGATTTTTATCGCGCAAGGATACTTTTATGACGCTACGCCGCCTTGATTTGCTCAAAACCACTCTCCTTTCTGCCACCCTCACCGCAGCGCTCTCTTTAAGCGGTATTGCCCAGGCAAAAGTGCTCGCCAACGTCGATGGCATGGAAATCACCGACGAGGACTTGAACTTCGCGATGCAGGACCTTGGACCGACTTTGCCAAAAGATGCCGATGAGAAAACCCGTAACAAGTATGTCATGGACTATCTTGTTGACTCAAAGCTCGTGGCCCGCGCTGCCGAGAAGGAGAAGCTCACTGAAACCCCCGACTATCTCAACCGCTTGGCTTATCTCAAGCAACGCGCTTTAATGGAAACCAAGATGACAGCTGTGGCCACAACTTCTGCCACCGAAGATGGCATGAAAAAAGTCTATGATGAAGCTGCCTCTGCCCAAAAAGATGTCATGGAAGTTCATGCGCGCCACATTTTAGTGGCAACCGAAGACGAAGCCAAGGCCGCTTTAAAGCGGGTGAAAGACGGCGAGGACTTTGCCAAAGTTGCCGATGAGCTCTCAACGGACAAAGGCTCCAAAGGCGGCGATCTTGGATTCTTCACCAAGGAAAAAATGGTACCGGAATTCTCCAAGGTGGCCTTTGAAACCGCCCCGGGATCCATCGCAGATCCAGTCAAAAGCCAGTTTGGCTGGCACATTATTAAAGTTGAAGAAAAGCGCGCCAAGCCCTTTCCTGCCTATGAAGCCGTGAAGGACCAGGTCAAACGCTACACCATCCAAAAGGCTCAAGCGGATCTGGTTCAAAGCCTTCACAAGGATGTAAAAATTCAACGTTTTGACGAGCCCACCCCGGCCGACTTGCTCAAGCAGCTAGCCCCCGCTGAGGCGTCAAAACCAGCTGATCCTGCCGTGCCCGCCAAGTAGAAAGCCCCGCCCCTATGGCACACGACGCACCCCTCTCGCCGCTCGCACCCAAATCTTATCCCAAACTGCCAGCGATTGATGGTGTGCGCTTTGCCACCGGCGAAGGCGGCATCCGTTACAAGGCGCGCACAGATGTGATGCTCGCGCTCATGGATGAAGGCACCACTGTTGCCGGTGTCTTCACCAAAAGCAAATGTCCCTCCGCCCCTGTGGATTGGTGCCGCGCGAATTTGAATGGCGGCACCGCGCGTGCATTAGTGGTCAATTCCGGCAATGCCAACGCCTTTACCGGAAAAGCCGGCGTGGCCTCGGTTCAGCTCACCGCTGAGATCGCCGCTAAAGCCACCGGAGCCAAACAGAGTGAGATTTTTCTGGCTTCGACCGGCGTCATCGGCGAGCCGCTTGATGCCGGCAAATTTAACGGCATACTCGCCAGCCTTGCCGCCAAGGCTGAACCGCACGCCATGTTGGACGCTGCACGCGCCATCATGACCACGGACACATTCCCCAAGGTTTCTACCATCTCCGCCAAAATTGAGGGCATTCCGGTGACAATTTCCGGCATAGCCAAAGGTGCGGGGATGATAGCACCGGACATGGCAACCATGCTGTCATTTATCTTTACCGACGCACCCCTTGCCGCGTCCGTTTTGCAGGCGCTGCTCGCAGCCGGAGTTAAACCGTCGTTTAATGCCATAACTGTCGATAGCGATACGTCGACCTCGGACACATTGATGCTGTTCGCCACCGGAGCAGCCACGAAGCGCGGATGTCCCTCTATAGATGCCGCCACCGACAGGCGCCTGGCCGGCTTCAAGCAAGCGCTTAACAAACTCTTGCTCAACCTTGCCCACCAGGTCGTTAGGGATGGCGAAGGCGCCCGCAAATTTGTTACGGTCAAAGTCTCAGGTGCGCAAAGCGCCCGCGCAGCCAAAGTGATCGCCATGTCTATTGCAAACTCTCCTCTGGTAAAAACAGCCATTGCCGGTGAGGATGCCAATTGGGGCCGCGTGGTTATGGCCGTTGGCAAAGCCGGCGAAAAAGCCGAGCGCGACAAGCTCTCCATTTCGTTTGGCGGCATCCGTGTTGCCGTGAATGGCGCGCGGGATCCTGCTTACGACGAAGCCCAAGTCTCCGCCAAAATGCGCGAGGAAAATATTTTCGTTCACGCGGAGCTTGGCATCGGGCGGGGTTCTGCTACCGTATGGACATGTGATCTCACCAAAGCCTATGTCGAGATCAATGGTGACTATAGGAGTTGAACATGCGCCAATTTGCCATCCAGCTTGCCACTGCCCTGCCACTTGCCCTAACACTCGCCGCTTGTAATCCGGCTCCACAGATTGCCCCGGTTTCGCTTGAGGTTTCCGACGTGGCTTTCAACCCGGCTCAAGCGGCATTTATCAAAAAGCCTGGCGTTGCAGTAATCAACGGCGAAGCCTTTTTGCTCGAAAACAGCGGCGGTCTCAAACATGCGTCCGGCGAGGTTGTCCGCCTTGTCCCGCAATCTGACTATGCCCGCAGCCGGTTTGCAAAGCTTTACGGCGGCGAGAAATTTGTCTCAGCCCGCGACATTCCCAAGGTTCCTGCCGATCCGGCCTATGTGGAATACACCCGAACCACCAAAGTTGATGAACGCGGGCATTTCACCTTCGATCATGTGCCACAAGGGCGCTATTTCATCTCGACGCAAGTGCTTTGGAAAAATGACAAGAGCTTCTTTACCGAAGGTGGAGCCATCTATGAAAGCGTTTCGATCTCGGCAAAGGATACCGAAGATGCGCCAGTTAAAGTGATCATATCAGGCAAGTAATGAAACTTCTTATCGTTGTTGCGTGCGCCCTCATTGATCCTGAAAAACGTATCCTGATTGCTCAGCGTCCGGAGGGCAAAACACTCGCCGGACTTTGGGAATTTCCTGGCGGCAAAATTGACGCCAATGAACGGCCCGAACCGGCTCTGATCCGTGAACTCTATGAAGAACTTGGCATTATGGTGAAAGAGGCCTGCTTGGCACCACTAACCTTTGCCAGCCATGCCTATCCTGATTTCCACCTGCTGATGCCACTTTACGTCTGTCGGCGCTGGGATGGGAGTGTCATGTCAAAGGAAAATCAGGCGCTAAAGTGGGTGTCTCCGAGACAATTGCGCAATTACGCGATGCCACCGGCGGACGAACCCCTGATCGCTCCCTTGATTGAGCTATTGCTTTAGAGCATATCCCGCAAAAGTGTGTAGCGGTTTTGCGAAAATGATATGCGTTATCAAAGAGGTGGAAGAGTAATTTGCGTCTGTCAAGCGTTGAATTTGTCTAAGGGCAGTCTTTCAAAACTCTATCCCAAGCCTGTGCCAAACCGTTCAAGGAATAGCTGTCGCTGGTGACATTGTTCTTTTTCGAAGCCGCTTTAACCACAAGCCGCGCGCCTTTTTTCATAGCATCCAGCAAAGTCGCTTCCTCGGCGGGGTTTTTCACCCAGGCATTGCTGCCCTTTGCCACCAAATCAACCTTAACGATGCTGACTTCGGCAGTGCCCACTGTCGAACCCTCTTTCAGATCGAAACCCATGCCAAAGGATATCTCGTTCTTCACGCCTTCAGCCGTGCGGCGCGAAATAAACAAAAATGCCGGGTCACGTTTTAATCCGTTAGGCAAACGTTCTTTAGGCTGGCCCAACACATAGCAAACCTTGGACTTGCCATTCATGGTCGTGTAGGCACCCCAGTCACCATAGGTGCCGGTCAACACAGGCTTTCCGCCTCCGGCGTCGGCGGGTGCCGCAGCCTGAGCAGCGGGCTTTTTGGTCTTGGCGTA
>JAYTYD010000223.1:0-10942 GCA_043742625.1 Methylovirgula sp.
GGCTCGCCAAACTTGGCTCCGTCAGATGACCTTTACTCGTACATATTATCTAAGAACGAACCCTCTAATTGCCAAGGCCGGACGTCTTCAAAAAACAAAAGGTACCTTAACCGGACCAAATTGCCAATTCCTTGCGGTCGGATTATGACAGCGTGGTTACTTCACAAGCACCGTTTTCACCGCTCTAGGCGGCGCAAGCACGATTTTTAACTGTTTTTGGCCGTTAAATTCGATCAGGCACCCCGCCAAGCTGCGTCGAAAAGCCACTTCCTTGCGCAAAGCGCTTTGTAGCAAAACGGTCAAGCTTTCCAGCCGCTCCAAGCGGATGTGCCGCGCTCCGGCAATATGCAGCAGTGCCTTTTGTAAAACGCGTTCCACAATCAACTCCGGCTGCCTTGCCAGTTCTTCCGGTCTTAAAGACACTGCGGTTTCAGATCGCCCGATAAGTGCCTGTGCCCAGACGGCTCCAACTTGTGCCTCGATAACTCGTTCCACCTGCCCCATGCGCCGCCCGAGTGTGACAAGCCGTTCGGCGCTCAACCCTTCTTGTGCCAATTCCGGCATCAACCGGCGCAGGCGTACCCGGGTAAAGCGCGGGTTTTCATTGGACGGGTCGGCAACATAAGTCCAGCGCCGCTCCTTGCAGGTTGCGATCAGCCGGGATTTTGCGACGTTCAGCAACGGCCGGTGCAAAACAATACCGTTACGTTCCGCTCTCATTTGCATGCCGATCAGCCCCGCCGGACCCGACCCCCGCATAAACCGCAAAAGAATTGTTTCGGCCTGATCGTCAAGCGTATGTCCTGTGACCAAACACGTTATCCCTTCGGCGCGCATATGCGCGCTCAGCAAGTGATAGCGTGCATCCCGTGCCGCTTCTTGGCTCACAACCAAGGGCTTTTCCAATTCCCCGAATAAATTACCGTCCCACGTCAAAATGCTGTGGCGTACACCCAGCCCGCCGGCGAACCGCGCAACCTGTTCAGCCTCAGTGCGCGAGCCCTCCCGCAAATCGTGATCGACCGTTGCGCTGGTCAGCTTTACAGAATTTTGCGCTGCCCACTCCGCCAGCAAGCCCAACAATGCAATCGAATCCGGCCCGCCGGACACGCCAACTAGAAGTGCACCGCAGCCAGTGAACTTAGCGAAGAGCGCTGCTGTATCGTTAAAGTGAAGCGGCTCAGCACTTGCTTCTGGCAATTTCCCGCTCCGCGCCGCGCTTCACAGTGGTTGAGGCGTTAGGATATTTACGGGATATTTCCTGAAACGTCGCGCAGGATTGCTCATGGGCGTTCAAAGCCCCGAGCGCGATTCCCAGCCGCAACATCGATTCAGGGGCTCGCGTCGCGTTGGGAAAATCAGCTGAAACCTTCAAATATTGCTCGGCAGCTTCTCTTGGACGGTTGCGTTGCAAATAAGTCTCACCGAGATTGAATGTGGCATCTGCGACAAGCCGATCTTTGGGATGCTTGGTCAAAAAGCTGCGAAACCCGGTTTCAGCCTCGCCATATTGCCCTTGGCGCAAGAAGCCGGCCGCAAGATCATACTCCTGCTTGGCGCTCATCGGCCCGTCATTGGCAATCACCGTGCCCCCTGTCGTCACCGGCGCTCTTGAAATATCGAGCGGCCCCGTTACACCAAGCGGCCCGGTTGTACTTGGTGCCTGATCTTTAGGAATGCTTAAACCCGGCGCCGGCCCGATACCAAGCGGGCGCGGCACGCCCGGCGCGTTCGGTTGGGAGAGTGGTTCAAAGGCATCGCTTTTCTTCAACCCTGTTGCGGCAGGCACCGCGGCGCCCGGTGCAGCAACAGACGGTGCCTCCGATGGCGCGGCTTTAGCAGCGCCGCCCTCACCAAACTTTTTCATTTGATCTTGCAATTGGCGGTTTTGGAACTGCAATTGTTCGATCTGGCCATTCATCTGCCGCAGCGCATTTTCCAGCTTATTGATACGCAACAGCAGCCCTGATTCGTCGGGTTGCGCAGGCATAACCTCGTCTGCGCCGTCATTTTGCAAAATCATCGGCGGTTGCAAGGACTGCGCTGATGCGCCAACAGTGAAAATGCCGGCCACGGATCCGCAAACACCTGCGCACAGGGCGCTCACCCGCAACGATTTGATAAATGTCATTAATAACCCTCGGATATCATCTTCTCGCGGCCGGTATGGTATCGTAGCCGCTCTTTTTGCTGTCGTAGCATACTAATTCTCGCGGCGAAAATATGATCAAACGCCAAAAAAAACGGCACCCTTTCGAGCGCCGTTAAGTTAGGGGTTTGAAAAAACTGTCCAAAGCGTCCGCTTAAGACTGGGCGCCGTTGAGCACAGTCACTGCGCGCCGGTTTTGCGACCAGCAGGAAATATCGTTGCACGTGGCCACAGGGCGTTCTTTGCCATAGCTCACAGTTTTGATGCGCGCCGCGGCGATACCTTTGGAAATCAGATAGGCCTTCACAGATTCAGCACGGCGGGCACCAAGCGCGAAATTATATTCGCGCGTTCCGCGTTCATCGGCGTGGCCTTCAACCGTAAAAGCATAGTTGCCATATTGGCCCAGCCAGCGGGCCTGCTTGTCCAATGTGGTCTGACCGGTTGCGTTCAAATCGGTTTGATCCGACTCAAAGAACACGCGGTCGCCGACATTTACAGTAAAATCCTGAATCGAACCGGGCGTTGAGGCCCCTGCGGTGGCTAAGCCGCCGTTCAGGCCATTGCCACCATTCGTCCCGTTACCGCCCAGCACATCATCGGCGGAATTTTTCGCACAGGCGCTCAGGGCCAAGCCCGCGCCAAGCGCGGCAATCAGGCGGAATGTGCGCCTTGCCAGCAAAATGTTCATATTAAAACTCCATAACCTTTTGGCAAACCGCACACGCCAACATACTTAATGGTTAGCGCGGCTTGGTTAATAGAAGGTTTTGGCAACCATCATTGCAGGCAAATGATTCACCCTGAACCGCACCTTCTCAGACGTATGGTAAACAGGGCGTAAACGGCTTTTTTTAGGCGACAACGCCGTGGGGCCTGTGCCGGGCTGCAATCGTATTTTGCAAAACGTTGATTCAGCCGCCTTGCTCAACGCTTGACCATATCCCCTCAAAAATGCCATCAAGCGTTGAAATTACACGCAAGCTTCTGACAAGCTTTCGGGTTTTGAAATTGGAGCACTTCGATGCAAGCAATACTGGACGTGATTGTCATCATCCTTGATCTGTACCGATATGTGCTTTTAGGCAGCATCATATTGTCGTGGCTCATTGCTTTTAACGTCATAAATCTCAGCAACGACCTGGTTCGGTCGCTTTGGACGGCGCTCAATGCTCTCACAGAGCCGCTTTTGGGGCGCATTCGCCGCTATATGCCAGCCATGGGTAATATTGACGTGTCGCCGATTGTGGCTTTCCTTGCCATTTTCTTCATTGAAGACATCATTGCCCGCTATTTACGCCCTCACGTATTTTAAGCCGCTTGTTCCGGCAAAAATCGCCCGGAGCGCCAAAACTAGCCGGACCGCATCGTCGCGGCTGTCCGTCTCACCCCGAAAGCCTCGTGCGATGCACGCCTCGGAGTTGCGCTAATTCTAAGTTCCAAATGAAACACGCGAGGTTTAAGACTCCATCGTCAAGCAGTTTAAACAAAGCCGCACAAGGACTAATCCATGACCCTGCCTTCGCTCAAATCCAATGCCGGTTATTTTTTCGAGGATTTTCGCGTCGGTCAGGTTTTTCATCATGCCACCCCCCGCACCTTTTCCACCGGCGATGTGTCGCTTTACACAGCGCTTTATGGCTGCCGCCATGCCGCGCAATCGTCCGATGTATTCGCCCAGCGCATCGGCTATTTGCGCGCGCCCATTGAAGATTTTCTGGTGTTTCATGTGGTGTTCGGTAAAACCGTCCCCGACATTTCCCTCAATGCGGTTGCCAATCTCGGCTATGCCGCCTGCCGGTTTCTGGCGCCGGTTTATCCCGGCGATACCGTTTTGGCGGTTTCTGAAATCATCGGCCTGAAACAAAATTCAAACGGCCAAACCGGCGTTATTTATGTCCGCTCGCAGGGCCTGAACCAGCGCGGCGACATGGTTCTGGATTACGTGCGCTGGGTCATGGTTAAAAAGCGAAATCCGGACGCCGCCGCGCCCGCCGATGCGGTGCCGATTTTGCCCCGGGCTTTGAGCGCCGATGCTTTGGGCGATGCCTGCCCGGTGCTTGATGTTAAACATTACGACTTTGCGCTGTCAGGCTCGAAACACCGCTGGTCTGATTATAGGCAGGGCGAAAAAATCGACCACATCGACGGCTTTACCGTTGAGGAAGCCGAACACCAAATGGCGACGCGGCTGTTCCAAAACACTGCAAAAGTTCACTTTAATCAGTTTTATGAATCGCAAGGCCGTTTTAGCCGTCGCTTGATTTATGGCGGCCATGTCATCTCGCTGGCGCGGGCCATCAGCTTTAATGGTCTGGCCAATGCGTTCCATATTGCTGCGGTCAACGGCGGCCGTCACGTTGCACCGCTGTTTGCCGGGAACACGGTTTTTGCTTGGTCGGAAGTGCTTGAAGTTGCGTCAATATCCGGGCGCGATGATGTTGGTGCGCTGCGCCTTCGCACAATTGCCACGCGAGATCAGCCCTGCGCCGAATTTCCGCACAAATCTGGAGAGAGCTACCACGACAGTGTCGTGCTGGATCTTGATTATTGGGCCTTGATTCCAAAATAAATCACCGACATTCACGCCATGGGGTTTTCTCGCACGGCTTTATGGTCTAACAAGCAGCCTCAGTGCTGAAACAAAGTTTCGGTTAGCCCTTCTTATAAAGGTGCGCTCATCTCCCGAACCGGCAGTTGCGTTTTTGCGCGGGTGTTTTCGGGAATGTCGCGCCTCTTTTTGCGCGCGCTGATTGAAACCCATGCATCGAAACTAAAATAAAGAGACGAGCGGGCAATGGCAAAACGGACCGATATATCGACCATTCTAATCATCGGAGCCGGCCCGATTATCATTGGTCAGGCCTGCGAATTTGACTATTCCGGCACCCAGGCCTGCAAGGCTTTGCGCGCTGAGGGCTACCGGATCGTGCTGGTCAATTCCAACCCGGCCACCATCATGACCGATCCGGATATGGCACACCGCACCTATGTTGAGCCGATCACGCCGGATATCGTCGCCAAAATTATCGAAAAAGAGCGTTATGCCGTTCCCGGCGGCTTTGCGCTTTTGCCAACAATGGGCGGCCAGACCGCGCTCAATTGCGCGCTTTCGCTGGAAAAAATGGGCGTCCTCAAACAATATGATGTGGAAATGATCGGCGCTTCCGCCGATGCCATCGACAAAGCCGAAGATCGTGAACGCTTCCGCGAAGCCATGACCAAAATCGGTCTGGATACGCCGCGTTCCCATCAGATCAAAACATTGGCGCAAGCGCTAGACATTATGGACGACATCGGCCTGCCTGCCATCATCCGGCCCAGCTTCACTATGGGCGGCACCGGCGGCGGCATCGCCTATAACAAAGCCGAATATATTGAAATTATAGAGCGCGGCATTGACGCATCGCCAACCTCCGAAGTGCTGGTGGAAGAAAGCGTTTTAGGTTGGAAAGAATACGAAATGGAAGTTGTCCGCGATAGGGCGGACAATTGCATTATCGTCTGTTCCATCGAAAACATTGATCCGATGGGCGTTCACACCGGTGATTCCATCACAGTTGCCCCGGCGCTGACCCTCACCGATAAAGAATATCAGGTGATGCGGAATGCCTCTCTCGCCGTGCTGCGCGAAATCGGCGTCGAAACCGGCGGCTCAAACGTGCAGTTTGCTGTCGATCCGGCCACCGGCCGTATGATCGTTATCGAGATGAATCCGCGCGTGTCGCGCTCGTCTGCGCTTGCTTCAAAAGCCACCGGCTTCCCCATCGCCAAAGTCGCGGCCAAGCTCGCCGTGGGCTATACATTGGACGAAATCGCCAATGATATAACCGGCGGCGCAACTCCAGCCTCGTTTGAGCCGAGCATCGACTATATCGTCACAAAAATACCGCGCTTCGCCTTTGAAAAATTCCCCGGAGCCGAGCCTTATTTGACCACGGCCATGAAATCCGTGGGCGAGAGCATGGCCATAGGCCGCACCTTCAACGAAAGCCTGCAAAAAGCGCTGCGCTCGTTAGAAACCGGGTTGACCGGGCTGGACGATATCGAGATTGACGGGCTGCGGCAGGGTAATGACCGTGCGGCAATCCTGTCTGCGCTGGGCACACCAACACCCGATCGCCTGCTGCATGTCGGCCAGGCCTTGCGCATGGGGCTTTCGGTTGGTGAAATTCACGACGCCTGTAAAATCGACCCGTGGTTCATCGAGCGCCTTGGCGAAATCGTCGCGCTCGAAAACAAGGTCAAGGCCCACGGATTGCCGGAAGATGCCGCAAACTTCCGCAGCCTGAAGGCTAACGGTTTTTCCGATGCCCGCCTTGCCACCCTGTCTGGCAAGGAGGAGGCTGAGGTCACCGCCCTGCGCCACACCCTTGATATTCGCCCGGCCTATAAGCGCATTGATACCTGCGCCGCTGAGTTTGCATCACCAACTGCCTATATGTATTCAACCTACGAAACGCCTTTCGCCGGTGTGCTTGCCAACGAGGCGCGCCCGTCCACACGCGAAAAAGTTGTCATTCTTGGCGGCGGACCAAACCGTATCGGCCAGGGAATTGAATTCGATTATTGCTGCTGCCACGCTTGTTACGCTTTGCGCGACGCAGGCTATGAAACCATCATGGTCAATTGCAACCCTGAAACCGTCTCCACCGATTATGATACCTCGGACCGGCTCTATTTCGAGCCGCTCACCGCTGAAGACGTGCTGGAAATCCTCAAACTGGAGCAGTCCACCGGCACGTTGAAAGGCGTTATTGTGCAGTTTGGCGGCCAGACACCGCTGAAACTTGCAGACGCACTGGAGCGGGCCGGTATCCCGATTTTGGGCACCACGCCGGACATGATAGACCTTGCCGAGGACCGTGACCGTTTCAAGCGCCTGCTTGATAAGCTTAGTCTTAAACAGCCGAAAAACGGCATCGCTTATTCGGTTGAACAATCGCGGCTTATTGCTGCTGATCTTGGGCTGCCGCTGGTTGTGCGCCCGTCCTACGTATTGGGCGGCCGCGCCATGGCGATTATCCGTGACGAAACCGCCTTTGATGATTACCTGCTCGGCACCCTGCCGGGTTTGGTTCCGTCCGATGTCAAGGCGCGCTATCCCAACGACAAAACCGGCCAGATCAACACCGTTTTGGGCAAGAATCCACTGTTGTTTGATCGTTATTTGTCAGACGCCACCGAAGTTGATGTTGATGCGCTGTGTGATGGCAAAGACGTCTACATCGCTGGTATCATGGAGCATATTGAAGAAGCCGGTATTCATTCCGGCGACAGCGCCTGCTCCTTGCCGCCGCGCAATTTATCGCCGGATATGATAACACGGCTGGAACATCAAACACGCAAAATGGCGCTGGCTTTGCAAGTTGTTGGCCTGATGAATGTGCAGTTTGCCATCAAGGATGATGAAATTTACGTGTTGGAAGTGAATCCGCGCGCCTCACGCACCGTGCCGTTTGTGGCAAAGGTCATTGGCGAACCGGTGGCAAAAATCGCCTCACGGATTATGGCCGGGGAAAGTTTGGCCAGTTTCGGGCTGAAGCCAAAAAAACTCGCTCATGTCGGCGTCAAAGAGGCTGTATTCCCGTTTGCCCGCTTCCCCGGCGTCGATACCATTCTGGGGCCGGAAATGCGCTCAACCGGCGAAGTCATCGGCCTGGACCGATCCTTCGAGGTGGCATTTGCCAAAAGTCAGCTTGGTGCAGGCGCCTCTGTACCCGTGGCCGGCACTGTTTTTGTCTCGGTTAAGGACAGCGACAAGCCGCGCATTTTGGAGAGCGTCCAAATTTTGGCGCGGCTCGGTTTCAAAATCATCGCCACCGGCGGAACATTAAAGTTTTTGCAAAGCGAGGGTATCGCCGTGCAAAAAATCAACAAATTTTCTGAAGGCCGCCCGCATATTGTCGACACCATCAAAAATGGCGGCGTGCAATTGGTGTTCAACACCACAGATGGCGCTGTCGCTTTGGCCGATTCGCGGTCTTTGCGCCGTGCCGCCCTCTTGCATAAAGTGCCCTATTACACCACCTTAAGTGGTGCAGTGGCCGCAACCTTGGGGATTAGCGCCTACATCGGCGGCGAACTTGAGGTACGGGCACTGCAAGACTATTTCTAATACAGGACTATTTCTAATAGCCGTACCTGTCAGGCGGCAACGTGGCTGCAAAGCTGAACTGTAACGCTTGACTCTTAGGGTAAGGTTTCGGCTAAACTTAAATCTAAGCTACCGCGGGAAACAACGTCTTTAAGTAACGACTTTAAGTAACGTCTTGCGCGGTGGAATTTTTTGCTCCCTGCGTGGCATCACCTGCTGCGCATCTTTTTAGGACGGATGAAGGACTATGGAACGCATTCCCATGACGGCCGCAGGTTACGCAGCGCTGGAAGCTGAGCTAAAAATGCGCCAACAACAAGAGCGCCCGCGCATCATTGCCGCAATTTCCGAAGCTCGCGCCCATGGCGATTTGTCCGAAAACGCCGAATACCACGCGGCCAAAGAAGCCCAGTCGCATAATGAAGGCAGAGTTGCCGAGCTGGAAGACCAGTTGTCGCGCGCCGAAGTCATCGACGTGTCCAAGCTGTCCGGCAGCACCGTCAAATTCGGGGCTACAGTCACCATGATCGACGAAGATACCGAAGCAAAGAAAATCTATCAAATCGTTGGCGAATCGGAAGCCGACGTAAAAAAGGGCCGGGTGTCGATCACCTCGCCGACCGCCCGCGCCCTGATTGGCAAAAAAGTCGGTGATCATATTGAAGTGCAAACGCCTGGCGGTGGCAAAAGCTACGAAATTCTGCAAGTTGCCTTTGTTTAAGGTCGCGTACAGGTGCATGGGGAACAAACGGGTGCACTTGGTTGAGCGGCGGCGTTTAGCATGGGTGTCGGCGTGCAGGTTGAGTGGCGGAGGTAAACTCATTTGAGCTAACTGACCTGTCTAAAATCAGCCGCAGTTGGTGTTTAGCCTAACGAAATCTGCACAAGGAGACTGGCAATGAATTCTGTTTTGGTTCGTGTTGCTGCGGCGCTCGGCGTGGCGTTGGCTTTCACAACGGTCGCCACGGCGCAATCCTTGCCTGCTGATCAATTGGCGGCCATCAAGTTCCGCGCAATTCGGGTTGATATGTCGCAATATACCGAGTCCGGCCTTAGCGGACTTATCGCGCGGAGTAGCTCGGGCTATCCAGAATCGCTTAGTCAGAATCTTTTGCAGCACGCCAGACAGACCTTCGCCAACCGCATGACATCTGACCCGCGCGCGCCTGTTTTGGTTATCCGTGTCGATTCTGTCTCCAAGACCGACGGCTTCCGCCGCAATGGCGGCCGTGGCGGATTTTCCTCGCAGGACAACACCACCGATTATATGGAAGGCGCGGGAGTCATCCTGCAAGGTGGCCGGGTTTTGGCCACCACGCCGATGCTGGCAGCGCGCGGCTCGCATGATGCAAGCGCCAATAATGCCGAGCGCCTTGATGCCCTCAGCGATTATTATGTGTCGTGGTTGAAGCGCCAGATGGGCCTATAATAGCCATTCAAATGGCAAAAATGACAGCAGCCTCACCGTCAATCGCTCCAGGAAGCTGGTGTGCGGCTCGCTTGTGAGAATACGGTCGCCAATGTTGGTCGGCTCAATCCACCTCAGGCGGCCGCGCGCATCAAGTTTCGGCTGATACGACTGCGTTGCCGTCATCATGTCAAAATGAGCGGTAACCTGGCTGGCCAATGCCTTGCTTTCCAAGAAAATCCCCATCTCGCAATTGAGATAAATTGATCTGGGATCAAAATTAAATGATCCGACAAACAGCCGCGTCCTGTCCAGAGTGAACAATTTGGCGTGCAAGCTGGCCTTGGAGGCGCCAAACCACTTTTCCGAACTGGTATCAGCTTTGCCGGCCTCAGCCGCATAAATGTCGGATTTTAGTTCAAACAAATGCACCCCCGCCTTCAACAGCTGCTTGCGGTAATGCACATAGCCCGCCTGAACCGGAATGACGTCGTTTGACGATTGTGAATTGGTCAAAATCCGCACGCGGCGCCCGCGCCGCGCCAGCGTGCACAAATGCCGCGTTCCAATCCTTGCCGGAACAAAATACGCGGAAACAAGACAGATTTCGGTTTTAGCCTCGCGCAGGGCACCCAGAATTTGCGCCGCCAACATTTTATCATTGGCAATATGGCGTAATCCCTTAACCGGCGGGTCCACCACCAAGCGGGCCGGCATCCAATCCAGAGCCAACTCCCGCGCCAGCAAGCGGTTGATCAACGACGAATCGCGTAACATGGCGGCGTAAGCGGCGCTGCGCTCCTCTGCGACCGTAACACGCATCCGCGTGCGATAACTGTCCAATTCGCGTATATTCGCAGGTTTCAGAATATTTTCCACTGGATGAGATGAGACACTGCTCCAATAGCGGTCAAACTGCGTCGAAACATCCTGAGCCACCGCCCCAACCACCATCACATCCAGATCAGAATATTGCATCAGCCTCGCAGCACTGAAATATTCATCGCCAACATTGCGGCCGCCGACGACCGAAACTTGATTGTCCACTGTGAAAGACTTGTTATGCATCCGGCGGTTCAGCCTGAAAAAATCCGTTAAAAAATTCAGCAGGCGTGCGCTGCGAATCGTGAACGGGTTGAACAGCCTCACTTCAACGTTCACATGCGCATTAACGCTGCACCAAACTTCGTCCTGCCCGGACGTTGTGTTGTCATCAATCAACATCCGCACCCGCACGCCGCGATCCGCAGCGTCCAGCAGCTCTTTAAGCAACAGCGTGCCGGAAAGG
>JAYTYD010000224.1:0-2230 GCA_043742625.1 Methylovirgula sp.
TGTCGCCCAACACTTGAATTTCAATGTGGCGCGGCTCGGTCACAAATTTTTCAATAAAAATCCGGTCATCGCCAAACGATGATTTCGCCTCTGACCGCGACAGCGTGAAGCCTTCGCGCGCTTCTGCGTCGTTCCAAGCGATACGCATGCCCTTGCCGCCACCACCGGCAGAGGCTTTGATCATCACCGGGTAGCCAATTTCGCCCGCAATTTTTGCGGCGTGGGCCTCGTCATCAATCAGCCCCATGAAGCCGGGCACTGTTGGTACTCCCGCTTCTTGCGCTAGCTTTTTAGACGTAATTTTGTCGCCCATCGCCGCAATGGCTTTGGGAGGAGGGCCGATAAAAGTAATCTCGGCGGCCTCGCAGGCGGCCGAGAACGATGCCTTCTCGGAGAGAAACCCATAGCCCGGATGAATAGCTTGCGCCCCTGTTTGCTGTGCGGCGGCGATAATTTTGTCCATCGCCAAATAACTTTGCGCGGAGGGGGCAGGCCCAATGTTCACGGCCTCATCTGCCATCGTGACGTGGAGTGCGTTGCGGTCAGCATCCGAATAAACCGCCACCGTCGCAATACCCATCTTGCGCGCCGTTTTAATAATGCGGCAAGCAATTTCGCCTCGGTTAGCAATGAGAATTTTAGTGAACATCTTTATACTCACAACGGAATCGTGTCATGCTTGCGCCATGCCACGTCAACTTTTTTCTTGGCAAGTGCCGCAAATGCCCGCGCTATGCGCCTGCGTGAGGTGCTGGGAATAATCACGTCGTCAATGAACCCCCGCTCTGCCGCCACAAAAGGATTGGCAAAGCGGCTCTCATATTCTTTGGTACGCTCGGCTATTTTTTCAGGGTCACCCAATTCACTGCGATAAATAATTTCGGTTGCCCCCTTGGCCCCCATCACGGCAATCTCTGCGGTGGGCCACGCATAATTTATATCGGCCCCAATATGTTTCGAGGCCATCACATCATATGCGCCGCCATATGCCTTGCGCGTGATCAGCGTCACCATCGGCACTGTGGCCTGCGCATAAGCAAATAGTAATTTGGCCCCATGTTTGATGACCCCACCAAATTCTTGTGCAGTACCGGGCAGAAACCCCGGTACATCTACAAGGGTCAACAACGGAATGTTGAACGCATCGCAAAATCTTACAAAGCGTGCGGCTTTGCGCGACGAGTCAATATCCAAAACCCCAGCTAAGTGCATCGGTTGGTTGGCGACAACGCCGATTGTTTGACCTTCAATTCGAATGAAGCCAGTGATAATGTTGCGCGCAAAGGCTTCTTGGATTTCGAAAAAATCTGCTTCGTCCGCCAGCGCTAAAATCAATTCTTTCATGTCATATGGCTTGGCAGCGCTGTCTGGTATCAAGGTATCAAGGCGGGCGTCCACCGTATCCGCCTTGCCGTGAAAAGCCCGGCGCGGTGACAGCTCACGGTTTGACAGCGGCAGAAAATCAAACAGCCGCCGCATCTGTTCTAAAGTTTCGAGGTCATTGTCATAAGCGCCGTCAGCTACCGATGACTTGGTGGTGTGTGTCACGGCCCCGCCCAATTCTTCTGCGGTGACAATTTCATTGGTCACGGTTTTCACGACATCAGGGCCGGTCACAAACATATAAGACGTATCGCGCACCATGAAAATAAAATCGGTCATGGCGGGTGAATAAACGGCACCTCCGGCGCATGGTCCCATGATCACTGAAATTTGCGGCACCACACCAGAGGCCAAAGCATTGCGGTGAAATACTTCGGCGTATCCGGCAAGCGACGCTACACCTTCTTGAATACGTGCACCGCCAGAGTCGTTCAGGCCGATAATAGGTGCCCCCATCTTCACAGCCTTGTCCATTATCTTGCAGATCTTTTGCGCATTGGTTTCGGAAAGCGAGCCACCCAACACGGTGAAATCTTGGGCAAACACACACACCATGCGGCCGTTAATGGTGCCCCAGCCAATCACCACGCCGTCGCCTGCGATTTTTTGATTTTCCATTCCAAATCCAGTGGAACGATGCGTAACGAACATGTCGTATTCTTCAAAACTGTCCGCATCCAACAGCACGTCAATACGTTCTCGCGCCGTCAACTTGCCTTTTGCGTGTTGGGCCTCAATGCGCGCCTTTCCGCCTCCCAGTTGCGCTTCTTCACGGCGTCGATCGAGTTCGTTGGTGATATGTTTCACGGTTTTTTCTTTTTGCTACACAACCCATTGCTAGAACAGG
>JAYTYD010000225.1:0-1325 GCA_043742625.1 Methylovirgula sp.
CGCGTGGATCAAGAAATTCCGCGAACCCGCCCCGGAGGGGAGTGCAGAGGCTGAAGGCCGCGGTCGCCGTGAAGGCCGTCGCGCCCGTTCGCGGGCGTAATGTTTATCCCTCCCAACCGTTTCGTGTGAGACGGGTGAGGCTCAGAGCATATCACGCAAAAGTGTGTAGCGGTTTTGCGAAATTGATACGCATTATCAAAGAGATGGAAGAGCAATTTGCCTCTGTCAAGCGTTGAACTGCTTTAGATGGGACTTTTAAAACTTGGGGATGATATTTTGATCGAACACTCCATATTTTTTGCGCCTTCCGGCAAGCGCGCAAATGTAGCCGATGGAACTTCCGTGCTTGAGGCTGCACGCGCGCTGGGGGTTGATCTTGATTCAGTCTGTGGCGGGCGCGGCATATGCGGCCGCTGTCAGGTATCTATTGTTGATGGGGTCAATTCGAAGCTTGATATCGACTCGTCTCCGGAAAATGTCTCACCTTGGAACGCTGTTGAGGCGCGCTACACCTCAAAGCGCGGCAATCTTGCAGACGGTCGTCGCCTTGGCTGTCAAGCTAAAATCTGCGGCGATGTGTTGATTGATGTGCCTCCGGACTCTCAGGTTCACCGGCAAGTTGTGCGCAAACGTGCCGAAGCGCATCCAATTTCGATTGATCCGGTTGTGCGGCTCTACTTGGTTGATGTCGTCGAACCGGACATGCACGACCCTTCGTCCGACTTGCGCCGCCTGATGGACGCGCTGGAGCGGCAATGGGGCCTGACAAATCTGGTTGCACCACTGCCGTTTTTGACATGGATACAGAAGATTCTTCGCAAAGGTGGTTGGCAGGTTACCGCAGCCGTGCGCGGCAATGTGCTTGTGGCGATTTACCCGGGCTACAAAGAACGTGTTTACGGTGTTGCCGTTGATGTGGGCTCGACAACCATAGCGGCGCATTTGTGTGACCTTTCCAACGGCGATGTGGTGGCCTCCAGCGGGCTGATGAATCCGCAAATTCGCTTTGGCGAAGACCTGATGAGCCGCGTCTCCTATGTGATGATGAACCCCGGCGGCGATGTTGATTTGACCACCGCTGTGCGCGAAGCGTTGCAAACGCTTTTGGGCGAAGTGGCTAGGGAAGCGAATATCGAACTTTCCGATATTGTTGAGATCACAATAGCCGGAAATCCGATTATGCACCATCTGGTGCTTGGTTTGGACCCGACTGAGCTTGGCGGCGCGCCTTTTGCGCTTACCATTGATGCGGGTTATGATGTTCATGTGCGTGAGATTGGTTTGAGCCTGTCGTCCGGCGCTTACGCCTATTTCCTGCCATGTAT
>JAYTYD010000226.1:0-29690 GCA_043742625.1 Methylovirgula sp.
GTTATCAAGGTGCAGGCAATTGTTGAAATTACCTCCACCGGCGTCGGACATTACCGGATTCACCATTCCGGCGCTCCAGCCGAAAGCTTTGACGCCACAGCGGCGCTGGCCACAGCGGCGACGTTGGCCATGAACGAGGCGCGGGCTCAGGCGGCGGATCTGGGCGCGCGCGCTGTCGAGGTCTCTACACGCGTTGAGCGGGTTGATTTACCGGACACAGCCGGAGATAAGGGTCTGATTGCCGCGACTATTTTTGCCGAATGTTGGGGCACGGCGGGCTAAGCATCTCGTGCATCAACACTAAAAAATCCAACACCCAAAACCAATTCCACACTTGCCGCGAGCAAAATTCCGTAACCCGCATGTCCGCTGATCAGCTCATATAAACCTAGCACCGCAAGACCGAAACATCCCAACGCAAAGCCGCGTGATAGTGCCGTCCGCGCCTCGGATACCGGGGCGTTTCTCGCCAGCCACAACATGACCCCAACGCCAAAAAACAGCGCACCGCTGCGCTTTGCAGCCAAACCAACAGGATAGGAATACTCGACATTCCACATCCAGAAAAACAACTGAGGCACAAAAACGTATGAGAACGCCAAAACCAAGCAAATAAATGCAGCACTTGTGGACAGAAATTTGAAATTCATGTCGTCTCCCGCGTCAAACTGCTAGGTTTACTCGCATAGATTTTCACGACAAGCATTCGACATAAAGTCGCAGAACTTTTTTGGACCGGGCCAAACATGACCAAGCAACCCAATATCCTGATCATCGTCGCCGACCAGCTCGCCGCGCAATTTCTGCCAGCATATGGCCATAAGGTCGTAAAAACACCTGCTATAGATAAGCTTGCCGAAGAGGGCGTGGTTTTTGATGCTGCCTACACCAACAGCCCGCTTTGCGCCCCGGCGCGGGCGGTGTTCATGTCTGGCTGTTTGCCATCCACGACCGGGGTGTTTGACAACGCTGCCGAATTTCCGGCCACTGTGCCAACTTTTGCGCACTATTTGCGCTTGAAAGGTTATCGCACTTGTCTTTCCGGCAAAATGCATTTCGTCGGGCCTGATCAGCTTCATGGTTTTGAAGAGCGCTTGACCACTGATATTTATCCGGCGGATTTTGGCTGGACTCCGGATTGGAGTAAGCCCGGTGCCCGGATTGATTGGTGGTACCACAATATGACCTCGGTTAAGCAGGCCGGTATCGCCGAGATTACCAATCAGCTCGAATATGACGATGAGGTGGGATTTTTGGCGCAGCGCAAGCTCTATGATTATGCCCGCGCGGCGCAACAGAAGCCGTTTTGCCTGACGGTTTCGTTTACTCACCCGCACGACCCCTATGCCGCTCGGCCGGAGTTCTGGAACCTTTATAACGACGAGGACATTGACCTTCCCTTAGTTTCTGCCCTCGACAAAACCAAGATGGATGCGCATTCCCGCCGTCTTTATGAGGCTTGCGCCATGGAAGACTATGACATCGACGCGCAAGATATCCGCAAATCCCGTCACGGCTATTACGCCAGCATTTCGTATATCGACAGCCATGTGCAAAAGCTTGTGGCGACACTAAAAGCCTGTAATCTTGATGAAGATACAATCGTCATTTTGACGTCTGACCATGGTGATTTCCTCGGCGAGCGCGGTCTTTGGTATAAGATGAGTTATCGCGACCCCGCAGCTAGAATTCCGTTCATTGTCCATGCGCCGCAACGGTTCAAGCCGCACCGCGTTTCTGCGCCGGTATCACTGGCGGATTTGCTACCCACAATGGTGGATTTCGCGGGCAGGGGTGACTCCAACGATCTTGCCTCGCCCGTCGATGGCCGCACGCTGCTACCGCTGCTTGAGGGTGAAAGCCAGCGCGACGCGGTTACCATCGGGGAATATCTGGCCGAGGGCGTCCACTATCCGATGCACATGATTCGGAACCAACGCTGGAAATATATTGCCTGTGGCACAGACCCCGAGCAACTCTTCGACATGATGAATGACCCGCTCGAAAACCACAATCTGGCCATGGATCCTGTGCACAAGGCAATGATGGACGGGTTTCGCGCCAAGTTAAAGGCGCGTTTTGATGTGGCGCAGATTAAGGCCAGAGTGTTGAACAGCCAGAAAGCCCGGCTCACTCTGTTTCAGGCGCTGACCAAAGGTAAACTCTACCCTTGGGACTACCAACCGCTGCGCCAAGCCAGCGAGCAATATACCCGTAACCACCGCGACGTGACCGAAACCGACGTGCTTTCCCGCTATCCGCTGGCCCCGGAGGTGGAAAAGAAGCAGGACTAGGGTCAGGATTTATGCAGTCGGGATATTGCGTTTTAGTAACTTTTGTAACACTCTATAGTTAGAACATTTGAGGAACGAATTGTTTGATAAATAAGGATTGGACGATCGTCGATCTTTTCTGCGGTGCGGGTGGCCTTTCAGAAGGTTTTCGGCAAGCGGGTTGTCATGTGCTCGTTGGAAATGACTATGATGCCGCAGCTGGTGAAACTTTTCGGGCGACGCATTCTGAAGCGAAGTTTTTACCAGGTGCCATCCAGCATCATTCATCGGAAGATTTTCTCAAAGCGGCTGGATTGAAGCGAGGAGGTCTTGATTGTTTGGTTGGCGGGCCACCGTGTCAAGGCTTTTCAGTTAATAATCACCAACGCGGTATGCACGACGAACGAAGTAACCTCTATCAAGAATATCTTAGAGTTGTTGAAGGTTTAAATCCCAAATGGGTCGTCTTAGAAAATGTCACCGGAATAACTTCCACGGGTGGCGGAGTTGCAGTTGTAGAAATTATATCCGGACTTCAGAGACTGGGTTATCACGTTGAAAAGCGCATTCTTAAGGCAGAAGAATATGGCATTCCTCAAGCACGGCGGCGCGTGGTTTTTATTGGCAACAGGTTGGGAATTCCCATGTCATGGCCAGATGCATCACACGGACCCGGGCTTTCGCCCTTCGTGACGGTCAGAGACGCTATCGGTGACCTTCCCATCTTGGGGAATGGCGGTGATTGTGATGGTGCGTCATATGGAACAAAGCCGACATGCGATTTCCAGCTGGCGCTTCGGGGCAATTTAAACATCGTCTCGAACCATTCGGCTCCAAAATTGTCGGAGGTGAACCTAGAGCGCATGAAGCACATTCCAGCAGGTGGAAGCTGGCGTGATATTCCCGTGGATCTGTTGCCCGCAGGAATGAAGCTGGCGAAACGTAGTGACCACACGAAAAGATATGGTCGCCTTCGCTGGGAAGGTCTGTCATCCACGATCTTGACTAAATGTGATCTGCATTGGGGGGCTTACATACACCCGGTTCAAAATAGATCGCTTTCAGTGCGTGAAGCCGCACGTTTTCAGGCATTCCCAGATTGGTTCGAATTTAAAGGCTCGAGAACAGAGCAGTATGTGCAGGTCGGAAACGCCGTACCGCCAATTTTAGGCCGAAAGATCGCCGAAGCCATTCTTATGGCATCTGAAAAAGCCTCAAACTCTACAGCAACAAATTCAGGTCAGGCTTTTAACGCGAGATTTATCGCTGTTTCGTAGGTGTTCATTTCCGGCAAATTGTTCGGGAACGTAAGTGCCCGCGCAACTTCGTCAACGCCTGTAGTGAACTCTTCCACGAATTGAAGCTTTCGAAATTCTTGGTTCACCAAAGACGGGCCAAGCTCGTAACTTCTGAAGGTGATTGTACTATTGGCAACAACATACGACTGCAAATTGTGGCCAAGCCGCGCCTTGATTTTTTCTAAAACTTGTTTCGGGCATACAAAAAAGAGCCCTTTCGAACATTTTTGTTCACGTCGAAGAACTTGCCCTTTATAAATTAGTTGCGGCAAAATGCGCTTGTTAACATTTTCCCAATTCATGCCAGCCTTGCTGCTGAAGCCCGAATTAGACCTCCCATTGTCGGTGTAAATGCGATTTTCAAAAAATGCATCGGATTGGGCGCGATAGGTACCGGTGGTATCGATAGTCTGAACCTCAACTGCAGTAAACTCTGCGAGTTTTCCGCTCGGGTCTACGCGAGCCAGTATCCAATCCATGAAATATGTGCCTGAGCGTTCAGCATTTTTCCCTTTCGGGCGCCGCAACGGAAGCTCTTGTCCCCAGTATCGGCCAAACACAGCGACTTCGTTGCCTAGAAGCGCCTTCTCCTCCGCCAGACCTCTGATGGCACCTGCTTTGACTAGTTTTGACGAAAACCCAAATACTCTGTCCGAAATATCAGTTAGAATTGAATAGGTCTCCGCATACAGCCGATTCGGGCAAGCAATAATTGGATCCCCTGAGGCCATCTCAAGCGAGCATGCGCCATGGTCGGGTTTAATGCATTTCCCATTTACAAACGGGCATCGCTTTTCCGCAACATCTGCCAGGGAAGAAATCGCAAGCGGGGTGCGACCAAAAAATTCAGTGATTCGAAGACCCATAGAAAAGAAATAGCTCAATTATATGCTTGGTTCTACCCCGCGACTTTCATCCGTTCGAACCCGCGCGCCAAATCATCTTGTAAATCGCGCACGTCTTCAAAGCCGATCTGGAAGCGGAGCGTAGGGCCTACGGGTTTCCAATTGATAACGCTCCGGTAGGATTTTGCGTCAAAAGGAATAACCAGGCTTTCAAACCCGCCCCACGAATAGCCCATGCCAAAGAGCTCAAGCCCGTCCAGCATTGCGGCTACTGCGCGTGCGGAAACCGGATTGAGAACAATCGAAAACAATCCGCTTGAGCCATGGAAGTCGCGCTGCCAAATTTCATGACCGGGACAATCCGGCAAAGCAGGGTGCAGAACCTGCGCCACCTCCGGTCGGGTTTGAAACCAATGTGCCATGGCAAGCGCCTGCTTTTCAGCCTCTTTCAGACGAAGTTCCATGGTGCGCAGGCCACGCAGCGCCAGAAAAACATCCTCAGACCCGGCGCAGATACCGAAACTGTCAAACGTATCACGCAGGCGTTTCCAATATTTATCGTTCGCCGAGGTCAGACCAAGCAGCAAATCGGAATGGCCGCCCAGATATTTTGTGCCCGCTTCGATGGCGATATCGACACCGCGCTCATGCGGCGGGAAAAACAGCGGCGTCGCCCACGTGTTGTCCATGATAAGACACGCGCCGTGAGCCCGCGCGACCGCTGCAAGCGTCGGAATGTCCTGCATCTCGAAGGTTTGCGAGCCTGGCGACTCGGTAAAAATGACGGTGGTGTTAGGTCGCAACAGAGCTTTGATATCAGCGCCGACAGTTGGCTCATAATAGCTGGTTTCAACACCCAGACGCTTTAGAACGCCTTCGCAAAAGATTCGGGTCGGGCGATATACACTGTCCGTAACCAGGATATGATCGCCAGACTTGACCACGGCAAGCAGCGCAACTGTGATTGCCGCAAGGCCTGAAGGCGTCAACACCGTACCTGCAGCGCCAGAAAGGTCTGTCCAAGCCGTTTCAAGCGCTTCAGTGGTGGGGTTGCCTTTGGTGCCGTAAATGTAGCGCGGTGGTTGCCCCTCACGCCGGTAAGGATTTCCGGGAAATTGCAGCGAAACTCCGGCGCTGCTGGATAATTCGGCAACGCTCGCCGCAAGGACAGTCGATCCCCGGTAAATCGGTGTGTTGACGAAGCCGAACTGCTCATCGGGTTGGCGGCCGACGTAAATTAATTTGGTACGGGTGCGCAGAGATTTCCTGGTTTCATCGCTTAGTTTCGACATTTTTAGCTGATTCCCTGCAAAACGTGACAGTTACGTGCACAACCTTGAGGTAAACGCGTCCGAATGGGCTTTGCAAGCTTCAATACTAATTTTTGTGCACTAAAGCGCTCTTGACCTATGCTGCAAAACGTCCTGATATAAACTCTAAACTCGTAATGCCGGAAGGGCATACTGCCGGTGCGAATTTATTGACAAGGGAGCATTCGAATGAAGAAAATCATTGCGTCAGTTGTGGCCTTGGCCGCAGCGGCATTTGGCGTGGCAGCTGCCAGCGCAGGAACATTGGACCAAGTAAAACAACGCGGCACCCTGGTGTGCGGCAGCAACCCGGGCTTGCCGGGATTCGGCTTTCCAGATGACAAAGGCAACTGGACCGGCCTTGATGTGGATGGTTGCCGCGCGCTGGCCGCAGCCATTTTCAATGACCCCACAAAAGTAAAATTTGTCCCGCTCACCGCCAAAGACCGTTTTACCGCTTTACAGTCCGGCGAAGTGGACGTGTTGTTTCGTAACTCTACCTGGACCATGCAGCGTGACACTTCACTCGGTATCGTGTTCACCAACGTAAATTATTATGACGGTCAGGGTTTCATGGTTCGCAAGAAGCTGAACGTGGCCTCAGCGCTCGAACTGAACGGCGCGTCGATTTGCGTGCAGCAGGGCACCACGACTGAACTCAATTTGGCCGATTATTTCCGCGCCAATAAAATTAAGTACGAAGGCGTAGTGTTCGCCACCGACGACGAGACCGTAAAAGCTTATGACTCAGGCCGCTGCGACGTCTACACCACCGATGCTTCTGGCTTGGCGGCGAACCGCGTAAAAATGGCTGCGCCTGATGAACATATCGTTCTGCCTGAAATTATTTCGAAAGAGCCGCTCGGGCCGGCAGTTCGTCGTGGTGACGATCAGTGGGCTTCCATAGTCAAATGGTCGCAATATGCGATGGTGAACTCTGAAGAGCTTGGAATTACCCAAGCCAATGTCGACGAGAAAATGAAGTCCGACAGTCCGGAAGTAAAGCGCCTGCTGGGTATTGAAGGCAAATTTGGTGAAGACCTTGGTCTGACCAAGGACTGGGCTTTCCGCATTGTAAAGCTCGTGGGCAATTACGGCGAGGTGTATGAAAGGAACGTTGGCGCAGGTTCGCCGCTGAAAATCAAACGCGGCCTCAACGCGCTTTGGAACAAAGGTGGCCTGCAGTATGCGCCGCCAATCCGCTAAGACCTAAATTTCGTGGCTCGCGCAAAAATGTGCGGGCCATTTTTAAAGACAAAAGGTTTGGCTCTTTCAAGCAACCAGAGTGTTGCAATAGGGCAGGGGGATAGATGTCATTTGAGACAAGCCGAAGCGTGACCACGCCCGCGCCATGGAATAACCCGGTCTATCGTGGCTTAGTCGCACAGATAGGTCTGGGAATTATTGTCGTCGCTTTCTTCTATTTCGCGGTCGTCAACACTCTTGCCAATATGCGCGCGCATTCTATTCCAACAGATTTGGGATTTTGGAATACGGTGGCCGGCTTCGACATCAGCCAATCTCCGATTTCCTACGCTGCACATGACAGCTATGGCCGCGCTTTTCTTGTCGGCTTGCTAAACACATTAATTGTGGGTGTCGTTGGCATTTTCCTGACCACTGTTCTTGGATTTATCGTCGGTGTGGCGCGGTTGTCTAAAAACTGGATCGTTGCCAAGTTGGCGGCGGTCTATGTCGACATTTTACGCAATACACCGTTGCTGCTGCAACTGTTGTTTTGGTACAACGCAGTTTTAAAGGGATTGCCAAATCCGAAGCAGGCGATCCCTGTTCTGGGTGGCTCGTTTGTTAGCAACCGCGGCTTAATTTTACCAAATCCGCAGTTTGGCAGCGGCTCAAATATTTTTGCCGCAAGTATTCTCGTTGGTGTGGTTGTGGCGTGGTGCTATTCGATCTGGGCCAACAAACGCCAAATGGCGACAGGGCGGCGCGGTCCGGTTGGATGGGTGGCGTTAGGTGCAATTGTCGGCCTGCCTTTGCTCACATTCTTTGTGTTGGGACGGCCAATCGGTCTGGAATTTCCGGTTCTCAAGGGGTTTAATTTCGCGGGCGGCTTTCAGCTTTATCCCGAATTTGTGGCGCTGACCGGCGGCTTGGTGATCTACACCGCCGCTTTCATTGCGGAAATTGTACGCGCGGGCATCGTTGCCGTATCCAGAGGCCAAAACGAGGCTGCTGGCGCGCTGGGACTGAAGCCGACGCAGACGTTGAAACTGGTGGTGATGCCGCAAGCGTTGCGGGTGATTATCCCGCCTTTGACCAGCCAATATCTGAATTTGGTCAAAAATTCATCCCTGGCCGTTTTCATCGGCTTCCCGGAGCTAACGCAGGTGTTTATGGGCACGGTGCTAAATCAGACGGGGGCAGCTGTGCAATGCGTGGCCATTACCATGTTGGTTTATCTCACGATCTCGATTGTCACATCTGTGATCATGAACATCAATAACAAGCGCGTTGCGCTGGTGGAGCGCTGATATGAGCGACCTTATTTCCTCCGGCTTTGTTCGCCATGAATCAGGGCCGGTTCTGCCCGCCCCGGTTTTTTCACGCGGGCCGCTGGCTTGGCTGCGCAGCAACCTGTTTTACAGCCTCTCTTCAACGATTTTGACGCTAATTGCGCTATATTTTGTCGCCAGATATGTGCCGGCTTTGATCAAGTTTATGACGATCGATGCGGTCTGGACCGCTTCGGATGGCGCGCCATGCCGCCTCGAAAAGTCCGGTGCCTGTTGGGCGTTTGTCGGACAGAAATTGCCGTTTTTTACGTATGGCTTTTATCCTGAGCTTGAGCGCTGGCGGGTGAACGTGACATTTGTTTTATGTGTGGTATTGATCGCTTGGCTGCTTTGGCCAACCGCGTCGCGCAAAAAAATTGCCGCCACGCTGTTCTTCGTGGCATTCCCCATTTTCGCATTCATATTTTTGCGCGGCGGGTTGGGCAGTGGTCTCGTCATTGTCGGCACCAATCTGTGGGGCGGCATCCTGGTCAGTATGATCGTCGCGCTCGTCGGCATCGTGTTTTCATTACCGCTTGGCATATTGCTGGCGCTGGGACGTCGCTCAACCTTGCCGATCGTCAAAACTTTCTGCGTCGGCTTTATCGAAATTGTCCGCGGCGTGCCGTTTATAACGGTTTTGTTCATGGCACAATTTCTCTTGCCGTTGCTATTGCCGGATCCAACCTGGTCGGACTCCTTTGATCACTTGTTGCGGGTGCTTATCGGCACGGCATTGTTTTCCGCCGCCTATATGGCGGAGGAAGTGCGCGGCGGACTTCAAGCAATGCCAAAGGGCCAATATGAAGGCGCAATGGCCATGGGACTTGGCTATTGGCAGATGATGCGCCTGATAATTTTGCCGCAGGCGCTGACGCTGGTCATCCCGGGTATCGTCAATAATTTTATCGGTCTGTTCAAGGACACCACCCTTGTGGCAGTCGTCGGCATTTTCGACTTTCTAGCGACGGTGGATGCACAAATTAAAGATCCGATTTGGACTGGTCCGTTTATTTCTTCCACGGGTTATCTGTTTGCGGGCATGTTCTTTTTCGTGTTTTGCTACGGTATGTCGCGATATTCTCAGGGTATAGAGCGTAAGCTGGCCAAATCTAAAAACCATTAAGTCCAATACTTTCAAGGACAATCAGATGTCATTAGCTGCAACTTTAAAGCCCGGTCTCCTCAAAAGTGAAAAAGCCATTGAGTTGATTGGAGTTCACAAGTGGTTTGGTCAGTTCCACGTTTTGCGCGATATAAATTTGAACGTGAAGCGAGGGGAAAAAATAGTCATTTGCGGGCCGTCCGGCTCCGGCAAATCGACTATGATTCGCTGCATCAACCGGCTCGAAGAGCATCAAAAGGGCCGGATTATTGTGGACGGCACCGAGCTTACCAATGATGTGAAACGGGTTGATGAAGTCCGTCGCGACGTTGGTATGGTGTTTCAGCACTTTAACCTGTTCCCGCATTTGACAATTTTAGAAAATTGCACGCTTGCGCCAATTTGGGTAAAGAAGATGCCAAAAAAAAACGCTGAAGAGGTGGCTATGCACTATCTCACCCGCGTCAAAATTCCAGAACAGGCAGCGAAATTTCCCGGTCAACTTTCAGGCGGCCAGCAGCAGCGCGTTGCTATTGCTCGTTCGCTCTGCATGAGCCCGAAAATTATGCTGTTTGATGAGCCAACTTCAGCGCTTGACCCTGAAATGGTCAAAGAAGTGCTCGATACTATGGTTTCTTTGGCGCACGAAGGCATGACGATGCTGTGCGTTACTCATGAAATGGGTTTTGCGCGGCAGGTTGCCGACCGCGTTATTTTTATGGATCTCGGCGAAATAGTGGAAAGCAACACCCCGAATGAATTTTTTGCCAACCCGCAACATGAGCGTACCAAGCTCTTCTTGAGCCAGATTTTGCATTAGGCTGTTTGAAACTGTCGTCTCAGGCTGGTTTATAGCATCCCAAGCACATATAGACTGAGCTTTAAAATGCTTGTTTGATTGATTTGCGGGAGAGCTGGGTGACCCAACAAGATGCACCAGACACTATTTTCGTACATGATTTTGTACTGGAAATGATGATAGGCGTTTACGCGCATGAATATTTGAAACCTCAGCGCGTCAGGTTCAATGTAGACGTGTCGGTCGCGCCGATAGCCCATATGCCGGAAGACATTCAAGACATCGTGTCTTACGATTACATCACTGACGGGATCAGTAAAATCGTGGCCGCGGGCCATATTCTATTTGTTGAAGCTTTGGCGGAGCGCGTCGCGAAACATGTTTTGCTGCAGGCGCGAGCGCTGCAAGTTAAGGTGCGGGTTGAAAAACTGGACATCCGACCCGGCAGCGTCGGCGTTGAAATTATACGCTTAAAACCTCTCAGCGACACGGCAAGGTAGTCAAAAACCCAAGTCACTAGCTTTAGTTCCGGCAAAATTTTGGTCATCTATGGCCAACAGCGAGATTAGTTGTTAGATATGGGGCATGAAATTTGCAAATTTTAAGATGGTCGACGCATGACGGACATTGAAGATAATAGTGAAACTGGTCATGCGGGCAGCGCCGGACAGCCACAATCCCCACCGGCTGGCCGTTCGTTTTTTGGCCGTTCGGAAGGTGCAAAAAGCCCAAAAGAAGCCTTGCAACCTGAAGCGGCACCGCCGCCACCGCCCAATAAGCCCAAAAAGAAGCGCGGAGGGCTACTATCCAACATCAGCGGCTTCATGTCGTTTTTACTTGTGCTGATGGTCGCCGGTGTGGTGGGCTATGGCTATGTGTTAAAGGAGCTGCGTGCACCCGGACCTTTGGCCAATGAAAAGGCTGTTGTGATCGCCTCTGGCACAGATGGCGTCGATATTGTTGACCAGTTGGTTGGCGAGGGCGTTATTTCCAGCGGACCGATGTTTACTTTGGCTATGCGCTTTTCCGGACAAAGCGCAAAGTCGATGAAGGCTGGAGAATATATGTTCAAGCAAAATGCCAGCTTGCAAGAGGTGATCGACACTTTGGCCAGCGGCAAAGCCATTTTGCATAATGTGACCATTCCAGAAGGCTGGACCAGCCAGATGGCCATAGACAGGTTGAAAGAAAGCGATGTCTTGAGCGGAGATGTACGCGATGTACCGCCCGAGGGAGCACTGTTTCCCGACACCTATCGCTTTACCAAGGGCGCACAGCGTGACGTTGTGGTGCGCCAAATGATGGAGGCATCCAAGAAGATTGTTGCCGAAATTTGGGCGAAGCGTGCGCCGGATTTGCCGCTAAAATCGCCCTATGAGATGGTGACACTCGCCTCTATCGTTGAAAAAGAGACGGCTAAAGCCGATGAGCGAGCCCGCGTGGCCGCTGTCTACATCAATCGGCTTAACAAGCACATCCGCTTGCAATCCGACCCGACAATTGTTTATGGCTTGGTCGGCGGTAAGGGCACGTTGGGTCACGCCATATTGCGCTCCGAGCTGGACAAGGTGACGCCTTACAACACCTACCAAGTGGACGGTTTGCCGCCCGGGCCAATCGCCAATCCGGGCCGGGCTGCGCTTGAGGCGGTGGCCAATCCGTCCCGCACCAAAGAGCTTTACTTTGTCGCGGACGGCACCGGCGGGCACGTTTTTGCCGAAACCTTTGACCAGCACCAGAAAAATGTCGTCAGGTGGCGTCAAATCGAGAAGGATGCTAAGGACAAGCTGGCACCGGATGCGCTTCCCCCACCTGTTCCGGCCAAACCGGGGCAGCAGGGCTTGAACGTGGACGACGCAGCACCGCTATTGGCGGATACGTCGCTTGATCCGGATGTGCTGAAAAAGGCTGCAGCAGTTCTGGCTGAAAGATTACAGAAAATAGAAGGCACGTCTAAAAATGCGTACGGGGCGCTGGCCAAACCCGTTCAATTTGCTCTTACGCCGGGGCCTGAAGTTGTCGATGCGTCGATTGAGCCGGAACCAACCGCAACCGGACCTGCAGAAACCTATCCAATATCTCTAGGAATGCAGGCCGATTTAAAAAACCGCGCGACGAAATTTGGCGGTGGACTTCCCGGCTCCATGTCCGGCGAGGTTGTCTCTTCAGCTTCGGCTTATGCGCAAAAGGAACCGTTACCCGGCGGAAAAATCCGCATTCTTGACGCCTCGGAAGGCACAGCGCTCGATCCGCTCCTAAACAAGAGCTTTGATTTGAATTCAAGCAAGGCGATTCCAAAGTTCAACTAGGGTGCGTACACGGGTTTTGCGGCACCGGCCCGAGGTTATCCTTGAAAGCTCTTGATCTCGCTCAAAAATGAGAGCAATTCGAGCACTCAAGTTGTTCCCGGGAATCCCATGCCTGACGTTGCCGCCTCTGCCGTTATTTCCCGCCGTGGTTTGATGCTGATTTTATCCTCGCCCTCCGGCGCGGGAAAAACCACCATCACGCGGATGTTGTTGCAGGATAAAACCACTGACCTGACGCTTTCAGTTTCCGTCACCACACGTGAGCGCCGCCAGAGCGAGGTCGATGGCATCCATTATCATTTCATCACGCCCAAGCAGTTTGAACGGCTGCGCAAAGAAGGTGATCTGCTCGAATTCGCCGAAGTGCATGGCAATTTCTACGGCACGCCACGCTCGCCCGTTGAAGCGGTTTTGGCGAAGGGCAGCGATATGCTGTTTGATATCGACTATCAGGGTACGCAGCAGGTCAAAGCAAAAGCAGGCATTGATGTGGTCACAGTGTTCATCCTGCCGCCCTCGATGGCAGAACTGCAACACCGGCTGGAGCGCCGCAACGAGGATGCGCCCGAAACTATCGCGAAACGGCTTACCAACGCCCGCAACGAAATATCCCGCTGGGGCATGTATGACTATGTGATTGTCAATGATGATCTAGAGCGGGCCTACAAGGATGTTTTGGCAATTTTACGCGCGGAACGGTTGAGGCGGGTGCGGCTAGAGTCGGGTGTCAGCCAGTTTGTTAAAGACCTTATCGAGGCGAAATCATAAGCTTTTGGCGTGATTATGCCATTGCTTTCGACATATTGGCAGTTATAGTCCGGCTCGATTTTGCGCTGGAAATGCTCGGTTCCGCGCCTTGGAGGTTTTAATGTTTGTAACTCCCGCATACGCTCAAGCGGCTGGTGCCGCGGCTGGTGGCATGAATGATATTCTGGTTCAGATCGCACCCTTTGGTATAGTCCTCATCATTTTCTACTTTCTCTTGCTGCGTCCACAACAGCGTCGCGCGAAAGAAAATGCGGATATGCTCTCAAAGGTTGCGCGTGGCGACACCATTGTGACATCCGGTGGTATCGTCGGAAAAGTTACTAAAGACAACGACCCAAGCGAAGTTGAAGTCGAAATTGCGCCAAATGTGAAGGTGCGCGTTCTGCGGCAGATGGTGGTTGAAGTGCGCGGCAAAACCGCAGTCAAGGCGTAAAGACAGACATGCTGCGTTTTGCCACCTGGAAAGTAACTTCGGTTCTATTGGGCGTTTTTCTGGCCATCATGCTAGTCGTGCCAAGCCTCATGCCGCTGGATTCGCGCCAAGCTGTCGCCAAATCCTTGCCGTCGTGGGTGCCATTCCGCAATATCGTGCTGGGTTTGGATTTGCAGGGCGGCGCGCATTTGCTACTTGAAGTGGATACGCCGTCAGTTTTGCGCACGCAGGTGGAAAACCTGCGCGATGATGTGCGCCGGGTGTTGCGCGAAGAAAAGGTTTCGCTTTCAGGCGGAATCGGCTTGCAAACGCGGGGTGTCAGTGTCCGCATTCCAAACGTCGCCGATGTGGACAGGGTCTTGCCAAAATTGCAGGCATTATCCGTACCGCTTGGCAATAGTTTGACCGGTAACACCGCGGGGCGTTCTCTCGAAATCGCCCCCGGATCAGATGGATTGGTGCAGCTTAACGTGACAGAAGGCGGCGTTACCGATAAGGTTCGGCGCGCCATAACACAATCTATCGAAGTGTTGCGCCGCCGCATTGACGAAACCGGCACTAAAGAGCCGAACATTCAACAGCAGGGCAATGATCGCATCTTGATTGAGGTGCCCGGCTTGCAAGACACGTCCGCCCTTAAAGCGTTGGTGGGAACAACTGCCAAACTCGAATTCCGTTTTAACGCTGCGCCAAATGCGGAACCGACAGAGGTTGAAGCCTTGCCGCAGTCGGATCAGAACGGGCTGGTGTCCATAGAAAAACGCGTTATCGTTCAGGGTGAAGACTTGACAGATGCGCAAGCAGGAGTCGACCAAAATGGCCGCGCGGTCGTAAACTTCAAATTTAATATTCGTGGCGGCCAAAAATTTGGCCAAGCCACTTCTGAAAATGTCGGCCGCCAATTTGCCGTTGTGCTGGACAATAAGGTTATTTCTGACCCGGTCATCAATAGCCCGATCACCGGCGGCAGCGGCCAGATTTCTGGAAGCTACACACTGGAAACGGCGAACAATCTTGCTGTTTTACTGCGAGCCGGTGCATTGCCAGCCAAACTCACAGTTGTCGAAGAGCGCACAGTGGGGCCTGGTCTTGGTCAGGACTCGATTGATGCCGGTAAAAAAGCTGCTTATGTCGGCGCGGCTCTGGTTTTGAGCTATATGCTCATCACTTATGGAACCTTTGGTGTGTTCGCCAACATCGCTTTGGCTGTGCATATTCTGCTGATTTTCGCAGCTATGGTCTTACTCGGTGCCACGCTCACCCTTCCAGGCATCGCCGGAATTGTGCTCACTATCGGCATGGCAGTGGACGCAAATGTGCTGATTTATGAGCGTATTCGCGAAGAGAACCATGCAGGACGCTCCATTATCGCATCGCTGGATGCAGGCTTCACCCGCGCGTTCGGCACGATTGTTGACTCAAACGTCACTATGTTTGTTGCGGCGCTCATCCTGTATCTGTTCGGCTCAGGCCCGGTGCGCGGTTTCGCGGTGTCTTTGGGCTTAGGCATTCTCACTTCAATTGTCACGGCTGTGACCATGACGCGCATGATGATTGCGCTATGGTATAAATATCGCCGACCGACAAAATTGCCGATTTAAGGCTGCTAAAATGAAATTACTTCGTCTCGCTCCGGAAAACACCAAGTTCGGTTTCATGCGCTTCCGGCGCATTTCCTATCCTTTTTCCGCGGTTCTTTCGATTCTCTCGATCATCATGTTTTTCACGTGGGGAATGAATTTCGGCATCGACTTTTCCGGCGGCATCCTCATCGAATTGCGCGCAAAAACCGGTCAAGCCGACATGGCGCAATTGCGTGGATTGGGCGAACACCTGAAAATTGGTGCCATCGAGGTGCAGGGTTTTGGTAACGCCGGGGATGTCTCTATGCGGCTTGGCCCGCAAACCGGCGGTGATCAAGCTTTGCAGGCCACAGTGGCCAAGCTGAAAACTGCGGTGGGCGATGGTTATGAGTTCCGCCGTGTTGAATCGGTTGGGCCGCGCGTCTCTGGCGAGCTGGTGCAGTCCGGCACGCTGGGGGTGGTGATTTCGATCATCGCAGTACTGATGTATTTGTGGTTCCGTTTCGAGTGGCAATTTGCCGTCGGCGCGGTTATCGCTACCATGCATGATTTGCTTCTGACTGTCGGCTTTTTCTCTGTCACGCAGCTGGAATTTAACACCACCTCAATCGCAGCAATTTTGACCATCGTCGGTTATTCGCTCAACGAAGCTGTGGTTGTGCTTGATCGTATCCGCGAAATGATGCGCAAATACAAAAGGATCAATATTGCCGATATGATCGATCTTTCGATCAATGCGGTGTTGCCGCGAACCATCATGACAGCAACGACGGTGTTTTTGGCCTTGTTAGCGTTGGTCCTGTTCGGAGGCGAAGTGATCCGCTCGTTCTCATTGGCCATGATGTGGGGCATTTTTGTCGGCACTTATTCATCTATCTTCATTTGCACCCCGATATTGATATATTTGGGCGTGCGCAATGAAAGCGCTGTTGTGGCCGAGACAAAGGCCGCTGCCAAGGCGCAGGTTTGACCACGCCGCTGAAATACGAGGGCTTCGTTCCCGGGCGGCAGTTGCTGGACGCCTATGGAAATGGCGGCTTTCGCTTCGGTGATATGTCTCACAAGGGCTCAATTTTGATGTTGCCCAGCGGCGTCCATGTGTGGCCTGTGGTGCAATTTTCCGAAATGAGTCTGGCGAGCTTGCAGCCGTTGTTTGATGAACCGCGCGGCGCAGTGGAGCTGCTTTTGCTGGGCGTCGGCCTTGATATGCAGTTTGTTAGCGAAAATTTTAAACAGAAGCTTCGAAATGCGGGCATTATGCTGGAAGTGATGCAAACCGGCGCTGCCGCGCGCACTTACAATATTCTGGTTCAGGAAAATCGCAAAGTAGCGACTGCACTTATCGCGGTGGCGTGATGAGCTCGGGTGGCGCTTACGCGCATTGCGATACACTGCTCAAAGCGCAGGATTATGACCGCTGGCTGGCTTGTCTGTTTTTGCCTGCCACTGTTCGAAAACACGCGCATGCGCTCTACGCTTTCAGTTCCGAGATAGCTCGAGTGCGGGAAAGTGTGCGAGAGGCCCTGCCGGGTGAAATACGCCTTCAGTATTGGCGCGATGTGCTGAGTGCGGGCTCAAGCGACAACCCCGTTGCTGACGCTTTGCTCGATACCGTTAAAAACTTCCAGCTTCCACTGGTGCCTTTGCAAAACCTCATCGATTCGCGTGTGGCGGACTTATACGATGATGGTTTCGCCACTCAAAACGATCTTGAGGGCTACTGCGGCGAAACTTGCTCAGTGCTGTTTCAACTGGTCGCCATGGTTGTCGGCGGCGATGCCAATTCATTAAGCGAGGCGGCCGGTCATGCCGGAGTGGCCTATGCCATGGCCGGACTTTTGGGCGCTTTGTCGGCGCACCAGTCTCGCGGCCAGTGTTATTTGCCTGACGTTCACTTAAAAAACCACGATTTGACGCGTGAGAATGTTGCCAAGCCAGAGTCTGTGAAAAAGCTTCAAGCGGTGGTGCAAACTATGGTCTTGGTGGCGCGGGACCATTTACAAAAGGCTGAAGACGCCGTTGCCGAACTGCCCGCCAATGTCCGGCCCGCTTTTTTGCCGTTAGCGCTGGTAAGCAAGAACCTTGATTTTATTGTTAAAAATCCTGATCCCGCACACGGACAAAGCACCGTGGCAGGATGGCGTAAAATTTTGGCGCTCTGGCTGGCTTCAACCCGCACGTAACAGTTTGATCGCTTCTTCACGCTCAAACAAATATAGCAAATGGCGCAACGCTTGGCCTCGCTTCGACGCCAAATCCGGATCACGATTTAACACCAGCTCAGCATCATCGCGCGCAACCTGCAATAAGTCGGCATGAACGTCCAACCGCGCGACTCTAAAGCCTGGTGTGCCCGACTGGCGGGTGCCGAGAATTTCGCCCTCGCCACGAAGGCGTAAATCCTCTTCAGCGATGCGGAAACCGTCCTCGCTTTGGCGCATGATATCTAAACGCGCAGTGGCTGTCTCCGACAACGGGGCTTTATACAGCAAAAGGCAGGTACTCTGCGCCATGCCGCGCCCGACGCGTCCGCGCAATTGGTGCAGTTGCGCCAGACCGAAGCGTTCGGCATGTTCAATCACCATGATGCTGGCCTCGGGCACATCCACACCCACTTCAATAACGGTGGTTGCGACGAGAACTTTTGTTTCGCCGCGTGAAAATGCCGCCATAGCTGCATCTTTGGCGCGTGGCGGCAATTTGCCATGAAGCAGCCCAACTTGTTTGCCAAAGACGCTGGACAGTGTAGCAAACCGGTCCTCTGCGGCGGCAACGTCCAAAGTTTCGCTTTCTTCCACCAGCGGACAAACCCAATAAACCCGCGCGCCGGATTTGAGCGCCCGCGCCACACCGTCCACCACATCTGCCAAACGTTCCAGCGGCAAGACCCGTGTGAGGATGTGTTGGCGACCGGCGGGCTTCTCGCGCAGATTGGAGCAATCCATATCGCCGAAAAATGTCAGCATCAGTGTGCGGGGAATCGGCGTTGCCGTCATCACCAAAATATCCACCGCATGACCTTTTTCACTTAAGGCCAGCCGTTGGTGCACGCCAAAGCGGTGTTGTTCATCGACGATGGCAACGCCAAGGTCATGATAGCTAACGGTCTCTTGAAACAGGGCGTGAGTACCGATGATAATCTGAGTTGAGCCATTGGCGAGCGCCTCCAGCTTTTGTGCCCGCTCTGGGCCCTTATCGCGACCGGTTAATACTGCGACAGTAAGCCCGATAGCCTCGGCCATTGGCGCAATACGGGCATAATGCTGGCGGGCAAGTATTTCTGTTGGGGCCATCAGCGCCGCCTGCCGCCCGGCCCCAACAGCGCTTACCATCGCAAGCAAGCCGACGATAGTTTTCCCGGAACCCACATCTCCCTGCAGCATGCGCAACATGCGTTTGTCCGAGGCAAGATCCGCATTTATTTCGTGCAGCGCTGTCACCTGCGCATTGGTCAACTTGTAGGGCAGTGCAGCGATAATTTGCGCAGTGAGATGCCCGTCACCGGCATTGCTGCGCCCTTTGTTAACGCGCATATTTTGCCTAACGAGACGCAGGGCCAGCTGGCTGGCCAAAAGCTCGTCATAGGCCATGCGGGTATAGGCAGCGGAGGTTGGGTCTATATCTGCCGGTGATTCGGGCTGATGGACCCGATTGAGTGCCGCCACAAAATCCGGCCAATGCCGCTGGCTTTTGAATTCTGGATCCAGCCATTCGGGCAAGGGGGGCGTGCGCGCCACGGCTATTTCCGTGCTGCGCGCAAGAATACGCGGAAACAGCCCTTCGGTCAGACCATAAACCGGCTCAACAAGCGGAAGTTTACGAAAGGCCTCTTCGTCCAAAATCCGGTCAGGATGGACAATTTGCAAATGCCCGTCCCACAGTTCCAATTTTCCGGAAACCCAGCGCTTTTTGCCGATGGGAAGCGCGCGCTCAATCCAGGCGGGATTATTGTTGAAAAACACCAGCAGCATATCGCCGGTTTCATCTTCCACGTGGACCCGGTAGGCCCCACGGCCTTGGCGCGGCGGAGGGCGATGTTCGGTCGCCTCTATCTCGACGGTTATAATCTGGTCGGGCACGGCGTCGCACAATTTGGGCCGGAAGCGGCGATCAAGGGTCGCGTAGGGCAGGTGGAAAAGCAGGTCTACGATGCGGGCGGGCCTCTCTGCTCCGGTTAAAAGCCGGTCAAACAAAGGCGCGAGCTTAGGGCCCACGCCGGGGATGGTTTTAACTTCGGCAAAAAGTGGATTGAGCAAAGCGGGACGCATAGCTCTTTTTAGGATAACTCTTCAAAAATGCAAGATGTATTGCTTTTGTTCTAGGTATTTCGCACCTGACTTCTGCGCTTTGGCGCGCTATATAGCCAATCTCGCAGAAAGAAATTTGATGCAAGACCAAACACAAGACGATTTGTCCCGCCGCCGGAAAATTCAATATCGGGCCTGGCATCGCGGCATGCGTGAAATGGATATTTTATTCGGGCGGTTTTTTGACGCTCGAGGCGCGCAATTGAGCGTCACGGATCTAGACAGTCTCGAAATTTTGATGGAAGAGCTAGACCGTGATCTGTTCATGTGGCTCACCGGGGAAGGTGTGGTGCCGCAAAACTTTGACACGCCGGTTTACCGGCAAATTTGTAACTTCCACACGCATCTCAAGCCAATTAACCTTTAGGCCCTCTCCTACATGCCAGCTTCGATGCGCGCCGCGCAAATTTTGAGTTCGGGCGAAAGCCTAAATCTGACCAATATGCCCGATGGTTACGACGGCCTGTTTGTTGCCGCCCTCACTAAGCGGCTGGCAGCAAAGGCGGAAGATCGTTCGGTTGTGCTGGTGCATGTCGCGCGCGACGGGCAACGTGCGGCAGCGTTTACAGAAAGTGTGCGCTTTGCGAATCCGCAAATAGAGGTTCTGGATTTCCCGTCTTGGGATTGTCAGCCCTATGATCGTGTTTCGCCCAATGCGGCAATTGCCTCTGCACGCATGATCGTGCTGTCGCGTCTTGCCCGCTCGCGTTCAACGGTGAGCAAACCGCGCATCCTCTCCACCACGGTCAATGCGTTGGTGCAACGGGTGCCTCCCCGCAAATGGGTTGAGAGAGAAACGTTTTCAGCTGCTGCGGGCAACGCGCTGGATTTGGACGTTCTAATCCGCTGGCTGGAAATCAACGGTTTTCAGCGCGCATCCACGGTTAACGAGCCGGGCGAATACGCCATGCGTGGCGGCATTTTAGACTTGTATTCCCCCAGTTTACCATTACCCGTCCGGCTGGATTTGTTCGGGGATGTGCTGGAAACCATCCGCACTTTTGATATTGAAACGCAACGCTCTTCGGGCCAAATCAAGAGTCTTGATCTGGTTCCGATGAGCGAGGTGCAGCTCAACACGGACTCGATGCGGCGGTTTCGTCAGGCTTATGTCACGATGTTTGGTGCCAATACCCGTGGTGACACACTTTATGAAGCCGTTTCGGAAGGACGGCGGCATCCGGGAATCGAACATTGGTTGCCGATGTTTTATGACGGAATGGATTCTATTCTGGACTATATCGGCGCTGCGCCGATGGTGTTCGATTATACGGCCGAGGATGTTGCGGCAAATCGTTTTTCCACGATTAAAGATCACTACGATAATCGCCATCAACTTTTCGAGGCGGATCCGTTACACGTCAGCTACAAGCCCTTGCCGGTAAACCGGCTCTATCTGACACCACATGAGCTAAACGACCGCCTGCGGCTGACCCCGGTGATGCGGATGATGCCGTTCGCGCGTGCGGATATTAATCCGGAGCATATGAGCGCGGCGCAAAATATCGCCGCAACGCAGGCGGGCGGTCATTATGTCGATGGCGGCGCGGTTCTTGGACGTAACTTTGCGCCTGAACGCAATACGCCGGACACCAATGTTTTTGAAGCCGTAATCGAGCACATCAAGACGCTTCAGTCAGCGTCTAAGCGGGTGATTGTCGCTGGTTGGTCTGACGGCTCGCGTGACCGATTAGCGGCTGTCTTGGCCGATCACGGATTGAAAAAGCTGAATTCGGTCTCGGTGCTGGAACACGCTCTGGCCTATCCTAAAAACGAAGTGTCTCTCGCGGTTTTAGGCGTTGAGCAAGGCTTCGAAACCGCTGACCTTGCGCTTATCGGTGAGCAGGATATTTTGGGAGACCGACTTGTCCGCCAACGCAAAAAGCACAAGCGCGGAGCAAATTTCCTCAAAGAAGCCCAATCTCTCAGCGCGGGTGACTTGGTTGTGCACGTCGATCATGGCATCGGGCGCTTTGTCGGTCTCAAAAGCATCGAGGCCAACGGCCAGCCGCACGATTGCCTTGAAATCCACTATGCGGGTGGCGACAAACTGTTCTTGCCGGTCGAAAATCTAGAATTACTGTCGCGTTTCGGCAATGAAGATGCGGAAGCCCAGCTTGATCGTTTAGGCTCAACCGGCTGGCAAACCCGCAAAGCGCGCATGAAAAAGCGCATCCGCGAAATTGCCCATGGGCTGATCAAAATCGCGGCGGAACGTATGCTCAAGCAGGCTCCGCGCCTGATTGCGCCGGAGGGCGCCTATGACGAATTTTGCGCCCGCTTTGCCTATGACGAAACCGAGGACCAGCAAGGCGCAATTGACGCAACGCTCGACGATATGGCGGCCGGAAAGCCAATGGATCGTCTGATATGCGGTGACGTTGGCTTTGGCAAAACCGAAGTCGCTTTGCGCGCTGCATTTGCGGCTGCCATCAACGGCAAGCAGGTGGCTGTGATCGTGCCGACCACGTTGTTGGCGCGCCAGCATTTCCGCAATTTTACCGAGCGGTTTTCCAGCCTGCCAATAAGAGTGGGGCAAGCCTCGCGCATGGTATCAGCCGCAGAGCTTAAACTCACCAAAGTTGGAATTGCCGACGGCACTATGGATATTGTGGTGGGAACTCACGCCCTGTTGGGCAAAAGCATTGCGTTTAAAGACCTTGGCCTTGTTATCGTTGATGAGGAACAGCATTTCGGGGTAGGCCACAAAGAGCGCCTGAAAGACCTGCGCAACGAAGTGCACGTCTTGACGCTGTCTGCCACACCAATTCCACGCACCCTACAGCTGGCACTGTCCGGCGTGCGCGAGCTTTCTATTATCGCCACCCCGCCGGTGGATCGTTTGGCGGTTCGCTCGTTTGTTACGCCTTTTGATGCGCTGATCGTTCGTGAGGCGCTCTTGCGCGAGCGTTATCGTGGCGGCCAAAGCTTCTATGTTTGCCCCCGCATTGATGACCTTGATGAAGCGGCAGCTTTTTTACGCAAGAATGTCCCGGAAGCAAAATTCGTCGTGGCGCACGGGCAGATGTCGCCCACCGAGCTGGAAGACAAAATGTCAGCTTTCTATGATGGGCAATATGACATTCTGCTCTCGACCACGATCATCGAATCCGGCCTCGATATTCCGCGTGCAAATACGCTGATTGTGCATCGTGCGGATATGTTCGGCCTTGGTCAGCTGTATCAATTGCGAGGGCGGGTGGGGCGCTCAAAAACCCGCGCCTATGCTCTGTTTACCTTGCCGGAAAAGCGCCTCACGGCGCAGGCCGAGAAACGGCTCAAAGTGTTGCAATCTCTCGATACACTTGGTGCCGGCTTCCAGCTTGCCAGCCACGATCTCGATATTCGCGGCGCGGGGAACTTGTTAGGCGACGAGCAATCCGGGCATATCAAGGAAGTGGGCTTCGAGCTTTATCAGCAGATGTTGGAAGATGCGGTGACAGCGCTGAAAGCTGGTATTGTCGAGCCTGTTGAAGAAGTGTGGTCGCCAAGCATCACCATTGGTACTCCAGTCACCATTCCGGAGGATTATGTTCAGGACTTGACCCTGCGTTTGCAGCTTTATCGTCGGCTTTCCAGTATGGATGCTGATGAAGATATCGAGACGATGGGTGCTGAAATGGTTGATCGCTTCGGGCCGTTGCCGCCCGAAGTTCAGCAATTGCTCAAGCTTGTCTCGATCAAGGCATTGGCGCGCAAGGCGCACATCGAGAAGGTGGATGCCGGGCCAAAGGGCGTGATCATTGCGTTCAAGGACAATTCCTTCGCTAATCCGCAGGGTCTGGTGCGTTACATTAATGAGCAGCGCTCGGACGCAAAAGTTCGTCCCGACATGCGCATTGTTTTCATCCGTGATTTTGACGACGCCAATACGCGGTTGGAGGGCACGCGCCTGATCTTGCGGACTTTGGTAAAAATTGCTGAGAAAAAGGGGGCTTGAGCAGCGCTTGACTCGCAGCTCTGATCTGGCTAAAAAGAACATAGATAGAACAATATTGGTGTGGACAAGCGAATTTGAGCGTGGAGGCCTGCTGCAAACTGCGTGTTTAGCGCGTAAGGTCTATCTCAGATTTTAAAAATTCAGGAGTAAAGCCATGTCAGGCAGCGTCAATAAAGTCATTCTCGTCGGCCGTTTGGGCAAAGATCCGGTTGCCCGTTCCATGGGCAGCGGCGATAAGGTTGTGAGCTTTAGCTTGGCCACGTCTGAATCCTGGCGGGACAAAGCAACCGGTGAGCGTAAAGAAAAAACCGAGTGGCACAACGTGGTGATTTTTAACGAAAATCTCGCGAAGATCGCAGAACAATACGTCAAAAAGGGCTCTAACATCTATATTGAAGGGGCTTTACAAACCCGCAAATGGACCGACCAGTCCGGCGTGGAAAAATACACAACTGAAGTCGTGTTGCAGCGTTTTCGCGGCGAGCTAACCCTGCTCGACAGCCGCAACAGCGGCGGCGCTGCCATTGAAGGCGGCGATGATTTTGGTTCGGATCGCGGTGGGTCAGATCGCGGCGCGGGCAGCTTTGGCCGCTCTTCTCCAATGGAGCAGCGCGGCGGGGGCGCAACTTCCTCGCGTCCGCAGCAGGGCGGCGGGCGCTCTACATCAGCGATGATCGACGACGATATTCCTTTCTAGAGCATATCACGCAAAAGCGTGTAGCGGTTTTGCGAAAATGATATGCGTTATCAAGTAGATGAAAGAGCAATTTGCGTCTGTCAGGCGTTGAATTGCTCTAAGACGATGATGGTGCGCCTTGGAACGTCAACGAGTGAATGCCATCCACGATAAATTGGACAGCGAGCGCCGCCAAAATAACGCCAAGCAACCGCGTCAAAACCACGTTGCCGGTTACGCCCAGCCAGTGCGAAACCCGCTCTGCCATTAGAAACGTGATCAGGCAGGCGAGCAGGATCAAAGCAATGATAGCGGCAAGTGCGGCAATCAACACGGGGTTGCCATTGCTGCGTCCCGCCAATAGAATAATTGCGGTGATGGCACCGGGTCCTGCCAAAAGCGGAATTGCCAACGGAAAAGCCGCGACATTGTGAATGTGATCTTCTGTAATTGCGGTTTGCGCTGTGGACGTATCGCGCTTGCCGCGCAACTCAAAGATCATTTCAAACGCAATAGCGAACAGCAAAACCCCTCCGGATATGCGAAAAGCCGAAAGGCTAATGCCAAGCGCTTGCAGCAGCGCTGCGCCGCCAACCGCAAAAAATGTCATTATGAAAAAGGCAATGATACAAGCGCGGATGGCAACGCGTTTGCGCTCCGCCGAATTCATCCCATAGGTGAGCGATATAAAGATCGGTGCCAGCCCGGGCGGATCTAATGTCACCAGCAAAGTGACGATTGCGGAGATCAGAAAGTCGCTCATTGCACGCCTTTGGAATGTCAGATTTGAATTTGTCCGAATCAGTTTCAATGCGGGGTGCGCTTTAAAACAAAACGCCTGCGCGCAAGTGGCGTAAACATAACCTATAAGATATTGAAATATTAGATATAAAAATGAAAATTCATTAAATCTTTCTTTGCTAGGCGCATAGGGGGGAATCGGCTATGAAAGGACAGCTTTTTAAATGAAAACTGTGACATAAGGACTTTGTAGCTTTGGCCGATACTCCTGAAGACAAGCCACCGCAGGCAGGCGAACCAAACTCCGACATCCGCTCGGTTTCCATTGTCGATGAGATGAAGAAGTCTTATCTTGATTACGCGATGAGCGTCATCGTCAGCCGGGCGCTGCCGGATGTGCGTGACGGTTTGAAGCCGGTGCATCGGCGCATTCTTTATTCCATGTACGAAAACGGCTACACGCCGGATAAGGCCTATCGTAAGTCGGCCCGCATTGTCGGCGACGTCATCGGTAAATATCATCCGCATGGTGATCAGTCGATCTATGATGCGCTGGTGCGCATGGCGCAGGTGTTTTCCATGCGCTTGCCGCTGATTGACGGACAGGGTAACTTTGGCTCTATCGATGGTGATCCGCCAGCTGCGATGCGTTATACCGAGTCGCGGTTGGCAAAACCGGCGATGCCGCTGCTGGAAGACATCGATCAGGACACAGTCGATTTTCAACCCAACTATGACGGGTCGGAGTCAGAACCGCGTGTGCTTCCGGCGCGGTTTCCAAATATATTGGTAAACGGTGCGGGCGGCATTGCAGTGGGCATGGCCACGAATATCCCCCCGCACAATCTTGGCGAAGTTATTGATGGCGTAATCGCGCAAATCGCCGATCCTGAGATCACTATCGAAGCTCTCATGGAGCATATCCCCGGGCCTGATTTCCCCACCGGAGGTGCAATTTTGGGGCGGGCCGGCCTGCGCTCTGCGGCGCATACGGGCCGTGGCTCGGTGATTATGCGGGCGCGGGTTGAAGTGGAAGAGCTTCGCAAGGACCGGCAGGCGCTAATCGTTTACGAAATTCCGTATCAGGTCAACAAAACCACGCTGATTGAGAAAATTGCCGAGTTGGTGCGCGATAAGCGCGTCGAAGGCATCTCTGACCTACGGGATGAGTCCGATCGCGATGGCATGCGTGTTGTCATTGAAATCAAGCGCGATGCCGTGCCCGATGTGGTTTTAAACCAGCTTTGGCGCTTTACTGCGCTTCAAAGCTCGTTCGGCGTAAATTTTGTGGCGTTGAATGGTGGTCGCCCGGAGGTGATGAACCTTAAAGACGTACTTACCGCTTTTATTGATTTTCGTGAGGAGGTTGTAACCCGCCGCACGAAATTCTTGCTTGGCAAGGCCCGTGATCGCGCTCACGTTTTGGTCGGTCTAGCCATCGCTGTCGCCAATATTGATGAGATCATCCGGCTTATCCGCACCTCTCCGGACGCCAACACTGCGCGCGAAAGTCTTATGGGGCGACTTTGGCCTGCAAAAGATATGGCACCACTGATCACGCTTATTGCGGATCCGCGTCACGCTTTGCAAGAAGATGGTCAATATCGCCTATCTGAAACGCAGGCGCGCGCCATTCTTGAATTGCGTCTCGCCCGCCTCACGGCTTTGGGCCGCGAGGAGATTGCCGAAGAATTGAATAAACTTGCAGTTGAAATTGCTGACTATCTGGATATTTTGCGCTCTCGTGAACGGGTGATGGCCATCATTGTGGATGAGCTGTCCGACGTAAAGACGCGCTACGCCACGCCACGGAAAACCACAATCCTTGATTATGCCGCGGATATGGATGACGAAGACCTGATCCAGAAAGAGGATATGGTCGTCACCGTGAGCCATGGCGGCTATGTCAAGCGCGTACCGCTTTCCACTTATCGGGCCCAGCGGCGTGGTGGCAAAGGCCGCGCGGGAATGCAAACCCGCGAAGAGGATTTTGTTGCACGCTTGTTCGTGGCAACAACCCATCAGCCATTGTTGTTTTTCACGTCAATGGGCATGGTTTACAAAGAGAAGGTCTGGCGTTTGCCTGTGGCGGCTCCGCAAGCGCGCGGCAAGGCGTTGGTCAATATTCTGCCGCTTGAACAAGGCGAGCGCATTACGACAGTTATGCCATTGCCGGAAGATGAGGCGGGTTGGGCCGAACTCGATGTGATGTTCGCCACCACGCGCGGCACGGTGCGGCGCAATAAGCTCTCAGACTTCTCCGCAGTAAACCGCGCTGGCAAAATTGCAATGAAGCTGGACGAGGGTGAGGGCATTGTCGATGTACAGCTTTGCACCGAGGCAGATGACGTGTTGTTAACTACGGCGCAAGGCCAATGTATCCGCTTCGAAGTAGATGAAGTGCGGGTGTTTAAGGGCCGAGATTCGATGGGTGTGCGCGGCATCAATCTAGCTGAAAAAGATGGGGTTATATCGCTGGCAATCTTGCGTCACTCGCAGGCCACGGGAGAAGAGCGAACCGCGTATTTGAGGAAAAGCCGCGCTATTGCCGGTATTGCCGACGGTGAAGAGGTATCTGCCGACGAGCCGGTTATTGAAAACGACGTTGAAGACGTGATTTCGAATGACCGCTATATTGAGCTTTCCGCCCGCGAAGAAACCATCCTAACTGTTTCGGAAAATGGCTTCGGTAAACGCACATCCGCTTATGAATATCGCGTAACCGGGCGCGGCGGTAAAGGCATCGTTGCCATGGCGGTTAATGACCGCAACGGCAAGCTTGTTGCATCCTTCCCGGCGCAGCATGATGATGAAATAATGTTGGTAACAGATGGTGGCCAGCTTATTCGCTGCCCGGTGGAGGGGATCCGCATCGCCGGGCGGTCAACACAGGGCGTAATTGTGTTTAAAACCGGTGATGATGAACGCGTGGTATCGGTAGATCGCATCTCGGACATGGGTGGCAGCGATGATGAGGCGGGCCAATAGGCATGACTGGGATTGCCCAAACTCTCGCTTTTACCTATTTTCGATTGCATAAGGGAGTTATTTGATGTCAATCACTCAAGTAAAACAAATTGATCAGAAGTACTGTTCCGACTGTGGGTCAACAATCAGCGCTAGGGCTGAAATTTGCCCCAAATGCGGTGTCAGACAACTGAATCGCTCTGAGTCTCCCGATGCAAATCATAAAAGTCGTCTGACCGCAGGCATTCTGGCGTTGTTTTTTGGTGGTGTCGGAATACATAAATTTTATATGGGTCAGGCTGGGCTTGGTTTTTTGTATTTAGTATTTTTCTGGACTTTCATACCTGGAATTGTCGCGTTTATCGAAGCGATAATACTTTTGACTACGAGCGACGCCGCTTTTAATGCCAAGTATAACAACAAAGGTGCCCAAGTCTAACCCATGACCCAACGCATCGCGCTCTACACCGGCTCCTTTGATCCGCTGACCAGCGGCCATGCCGAAGTCATCCGCAATGCCGCCGCCCTGTGCGACCATTTGATTGTCGGCATTGGCCAAAGTGCGAGCAAGACCGCGATGTTTTCGCCGCAGGAGCGCGCTGAGCTGGTGCAAGCCGCCTGTGCCGCACTGGCGGCGGAGAGCGGTTGCAAGCTCAGCGTCGAAATCTTCCCCGGTCTCGCCGTAGATGCCGCCCGCCGTTTTGGCGCGACCATGCTGGTTCGCGGCCTGCGCAACGGCAGCGACCTCGACTACGAAATGGCAATGGCGGGGATGAACCGGGCGATGGCTCCGCAGATTCGCACGGTGTTTTTGCCTGCCTCACCCGACACCCGCCACATCACCGCCACTTTAGTTCGCCAGATTGTCACTATGGGCGGCGATATCTCCACCTTTGTTCCACCAAATGTCGCGGCTGCTTTTGCGGCGCGGCGTAAATCTCAATGAGGAATTAGAATGATACTTTCGCGTCGTAAAATGTTGGTTGTAAGCGCTTCGGCTGCCTTGATCTCGACAGGCGCTTTGGCCGCAGATGACAATACGCTCAACATCACCTTGAAGGATGGCGTTGTGGTGGTGAAGCTGCGTCCTGACCTTGCGCCGAAACATGTCGCGCAAATCAAGGCGCTGGCCAAGCAGCATTTTTATGACGGAATTGTTTTTCACCGCGTCATTGATGGCTTTATGGCGCAAACCGGAGATCCAACCGGCACCGGCACCGGCGGCTCCAAGCTGCCAAACTTGCCTGCTGAATTTACCCCAACCCCGTTTGTGCGAGGAACGTTGGGTATGGCGCGGTCTCAGAGCCCTGATTCTGCCAATTCGCAATTCTTTATTTGTTTGGGTGACTCAGCATTCCTCAACGGCCAATACACCGTATTTGGCGAAGTGACCTCCGGCATGGATTTCGTCGACAAAATCAAGAAGGGCTCCAAGGCTGATAACGGCTCCGTGACCAGCCCTGACAAGATGTTGAAAGTGCGCCTTGCCGGCGACGCAAGCTAGATCGATCGCTCTAAGCTTTACCGTTGTGGCATGACCGCTTTTAAGCTAAATCAAGCTAATATTTTATCTAAGGAAATCTCATGTCTGACGAAAATACACTCACACTCGAAACCACAAAAGGCACAATTGTCATCAAAATGCGCCCGGATTTGGCTCCCGGCCATGTTGCACATATTAAAAAGCTTGTGGACGAAAAATTCTACGATGGCATCGTTTTTCATCGCGTGATTAGTGGTTTCATGGCGCAGACCGGCTGCCCGAACGGCGCCGGCACCGGCGGTTCAAAATATCCGGACATCAAAGCTGAATTTAACGC
>JAYTYD010000227.1:0-2342 GCA_043742625.1 Methylovirgula sp.
TCGCCCGACCCGCCGCCAAAACTCTGCTTCGCGCTGCGCCCGGTGCGGCGCCGGGCGTCCTCAACAGCGCTTGGCTGCGCCAAGGCGAAGGCACACCGCTGATCCTGGTGCATGGTTTTGGCGCGGATCTCAATTCGTGGCGGCCACTGGTTCAAACATTAGACGCGGGACGCCCGATTTTTGCAATTGACCTTCCCGGCCACGGCGGGTCAGCGTATCACAATGTCTCCTGCCTTGAGGATATTGCCGATCAACTGGCGGCAACATGGATCGCTGCAGGCATTGAGTCGGCGCATCTGATCGGCCATTCTCTTGGCGCGGCAGCCGCAACAATGGCGGTGGAAAAATATCAAGGCGAGATAAAATCGCTTTTCCTCATCGCTCCCGCCGGTCTCGGCCCCGAAATCAACGCTACGTTCCTTGATGGCTATTGCCGCTCCAGCGGCGAGCAGAGCCTGCGCGCGTGGATGAAGCTTCTCGTCACAGACGCCTCCGTTCTATCGAACAGCTTCATCAAAGCAACTGTAACCGCAAGAGCGCTGGGCACGACCGCCGAAACACAGACCCTGCTCGCCGGCATCGCCTTCCCCGATGGCACCCAAGCCTTCTCCATCGTCCAAACGCTGGAAAGGCTCGCCATCCCCCTTCGTGTGGCGGTTGGCATCCAGGACAAGATCATTCCAGCCCGCCATGCGCTCACCTTGCAAGGATCTGTCGCCGTCCACAGGCTGGCAAATGTCGGACATATGCCCCACGTCGAAGCCAAAGAAATCATCGCAAAACTCATCAACCAACATATAGCCAGCGCCATATAATACGCACAACTGATCGCGGGAGAAAAAGCGTTCGCCAAGAGCGCGGCTACGCACATGCTCCCGCTTGCGCTTAAATGAGTTTGGCGGCGATGCATAGGCCAAGCCGGAAGAAATTCTCATGGAACCGAGGCGCGAATCTTTGCGGTGGTGTGGCCCTAGCAGATCAAGTCACCTTCGATAATGTTAAGCAGACCGTAGCAACTGAAGTCGTCTCGGCGCTGCATCAAATCTATGACGGTTAGCCTTGGTCAGATTGTCGCTATCGCCAACCAGAAGGCACTGGTCAAACAAGTCGGCCTGTTGCACCGTCGAGGTAACCCAGGCGGATAGGTCTACCTTTGCTTTTGATGCGGTTTTCTCAATATGCCTGTTAAACTGCGCCTCCACAAAGATCAAATTTCTATCAATCGAACTCTTGGCCTTTCGCAGTTTTTCCAAAGCAAATCCTTCTTCGTGACGGAGAGCCGTGAAAGCTCACCCGCCTAGAGGTCATTTATCGTCTCTGCAAGGAGCTTTGATACTTCGGCAATCTCCCTATTGCCTTAAAACCATTATGTTTTGAATTTGTGCAATCGAGCGCAATTGCACTGCCGTACCGCACGCTCCCGGAAATCTCCTGAAACCCCCAGAAACCATGAATAGGTCCTTGCACTTAATTGCACACCAACATCTACTTTACATACATAGTCAATAACCTAGGACGCTTCTCCCCACGCTCATAACGGTCTGTTTGGGGGTTCAAGTCCCTGCCGGCCCACCAGCTATTACCGCTCACACCAGCGGAACAACGTCAACCGCTTGGTGGGTCTCCTGAGATCCCGCCGCACGGAAGATGCCTTTTATCGGCGCGACATCTGAATAATCCCGCCCCCGACCGATAACAATATGGTCTTGACCCACTAAAGTTGCGTTGGTGGGATCAAACTCAACCCATCCCGCCTCTAAGCCACACCAGGCCTGCACCCATGCGTGCATGGCATCCGCACCTTCCAACCGCGCCTTGCCGGGCGGAGGCACAGTGCGCAAAAACCCGCTGACATAACCCGCCGGAATCCCCAGCGAGCGCAGGCAGCAGATCATGATATGAGAAAAGTCCTGACACACGCCGTGGCGGTTCTCAAAGGCTTCATCCATCGGGGTATCGACTTCAGTGGCATCAGGATCAAACTTCATATCCCGGTGCAACGCCAGACTGATGGCAGAAACCGCCTCCTGACTGGTCATCTGTGCTGTTACCAGCGCGCCTGCATAGGCGGCAATGTCAGCATTTAAAACAACCAGCGGCGATACACCCAGAAAGTGGTGCGGCGAACGCGCGTCAATCGCCTTGTAGTGCTGAATATCGCTCTTGAGAGACCGGAGCGGCGGCGACATGTCAAAGCTTGGAATTATAGACAGCCGGTTTACCCGCGCGGTCAGCGTAAAATTCAAGGCCGTATGCGGCCCGCCGCAGGTCGAATAGGTTGTTTGGGTGCCAAAAAAATCAACCGAGTCCACTCTTTCGTCGGCGCGCGGCGAGATATCCAG
>JAYTYD010000228.1:0-4653 GCA_043742625.1 Methylovirgula sp.
GTTCCGGCTGGTTGACCCAAGCCTGCTGTTCGAAAGTTTTGTGGCTGATGGCGGCATCATCGCGCCCATGCAACAGGTGACGCGCATATCCGGCTTGGCGCGGCCCCTGCTCAGCGGCGAGCGCGTGGCGCTCAATTATATGGGCCGCCTTTCAGGCATCGCCACACTCACCGCCAAATTCGCGGCAGAGGTGGCCCACACACCCTGTAAAATTGCCGACACCCGCAAGACCACGCCGGGGCTGCGGGCGTTTGAGAAATATGCGGTGCGGTGCGGTGGCGGCATGAACCACCGCTTTGGCCTTGATGATGCGGTTTTGATCAAGGACAATCATATCGCGGTGGCGGGCGGCATCGCTTCTGCTTTGCGCGCCGCCAAGGCCAGCGTTGGTCATCTGGTCAAAATCGAAATCGAAGTGGATACACTCGCCCAGCTTGGCGAGGTCATCAGCGAGGGTGCCGATGTTGTGCTGCTCGACAACATGAGCCTTGCGCAATTGCGCGAGGCGGTGCGGATGGTTGCCAGCCGGGCTTCGCAAAACGCAAAATTGTTATGTGAAGCCTCCGGCGGGGTTAATCTCAAAACCGTGCGGGCGATTGCTGAAACCGGCGTCGATTTGATTTCGGTTGGGGCGCTCACCCATTCGGCGAGCGTGTTGGATTTGGGCTTGGATATTGTTATCGGTCAATAAGGGTAAGCACAACCGGACCGGTTGCAATAGAGTTGCATCCCGGTTGTGAAAATCCGGCCAAAACCACGAAAATCCAGCTGAAATGGCCATGTTTGGCCGATAATTTGGCCATTTGGCCTGTTTGTGGCCGATGTTGCCGCGGGCCTTGCCAAAACCCGGCCATGCCAACATGCTGTTTTTAAACAATAAACTTAAAACGTGGCCATGTTTGGCCGAACCTGGCCACCCGTTTTCAGGTGATTTTGGGCTTAAACCTGCATTTCATCGGCGAAATTCAAAAAACCCAAATGATAAAATTTGCCTTTCCGCCAGCTTGGTTTTATACAGGCTTTAATCCCGTCAGTTGTAGCGTAATTAAGGCTTAGCCTTGGCCCCGCCGGAGCCTGACTTGTCTTGCCGGTTTGGCTGTTAATTCTTGCCGATTTGGCTGTTAATTTTGGAGATCGCTAATGAGCTTTGCGCCCCTTATGCCGAAGGCGACCGCCGTCTGGTTGGTTGAAAACACTTCGCTCACCTTTCAGCAGATCGCCGATTTCTGCAAATTGCATCCCCTCGAAGTTAAAGGCATTGCCGATGGTGAAGTTGCCACCGGGATCAAGGGCCACGATCCGGTAACTTTCGGACAATTGACCCGCGATGAAATTGCCAAAGGTGAGGCAAACGCCGAACATCAATTGCATTTGGCCCCGCCGAAAGTGAAACTTCCAGAGGCTAAAAAGGTGCGCGGTGCCCGTTATACGCCGCTTTCGCGCCGTCAGGACCGTCCCAATGCCATTTTGTGGCTGGTGCGCAACCATCCGGAGCTTAAGGACGCGCAATTGATGCGCCTTGTCGGCACCACCAAAGCCACGCTCGACTCGGTGCGGGAGCGCTCGCATTGGAACTCGGCCAACCTTGCCCCGCTGGATCCGGTAACCCTTGGACTTTGTTCGCAAATTGACTTGGATTTTGAAGTGGCGCGCGCCTCCAAAGACAAGCCGCGCGTTGAGGAAGATCGCAGCCAGACCTTGGTTTCCGCTGAAATTACCACGGCAAAATCACAACCTGAGCGCACTTCGGAAGCTGATGTGTTTGGCCAGCGCAGCGCGCCAGCCAAAGAGGAAGATATCGACGTGGATAGCGTATTTGCCCGCCTTAAAGGTCTGAAAATCAAAGAGTAGTGGGAAGATAGACGCTTGGCGCATTTTCACGAGCTGCGGGTTTATTACGAAGACACGGATTTTTCCGGCCTCGTTTACCATGCCTCCTATTTGCGGTTTTTAGAGCGTGGCCGCACCGAATGGTTGCGGGCACTGGGTGTGAACCAATCTGACAGCCATGCCACGGTCGCTTTGGCCTTTGTGGTGCGGAAAATGCGTATCGACTTTATCAAACCTGCGAAAATGGACGATATCTTGCGCGTCGAGACCCAGTTAGGCCTAGTTGGTGGCGCCTCTCTGACGCTCATTCAACGTATTTTGCGTGAGAAAACCGAGCTGCTCACCGCAGAGGTCAAGATTGCAGTGGTGCAGAATGGGGTGCCGAAACGCCTGCCGACAGCGCTGCGCGAGGCTATCTCACCGCCAAGATGAGGTGCGCCGGGCTGCATCAAGGTTAGGCAAAACACTTGATAAGACCGGCCTAAAAGCCCATATGTATACTTCCAATCGCGGCCTTGAACCGCTTTTACCGGAGATCTACGATGTTTATTCAGACAGAAGCCACGCCAAACCCCGCAACGTTGAAGTTTTTGCCCGGGCGCCCCGTGCTGGAAACCGGCGCGCTCGAATATTCCACCGCTGATGCTGCACAAAAATCGCCATTGGCCTCGGCGCTGTTTTCCGTTGCGGGCGTGTCGAATGTGTTTTTCGGCTCGGATTTTATTTCGGTTACCCGCGACACCGGCGAATGGCAGCATCTGAAACCTGCAATCTTGGGCGCGATCATGGAGCACTACATGACCGGCGCGCCGCTAGTAAACGGCGGCGAAGATGCGCTTCAAGTGGCTGAAGATGAAGAATTTTTTGCGCCATCCGATTCTGAAATTGTCGCAACAATCAAGGAATTGCTCGAAACGCGCATTCGTCCGGCTGTGGCAGGAGATGGCGGTGACATTACCTTCCGCGGCTTCAAGGACGGAATAGTGTTTTTAAAAATGAAGGGTGCCTGCGCCGGTTGCCCATCGTCGACTGCAACCTTGAAACACGGCATTCAGAACTTGCTCAAACACTTTTTGCCGGATGTCAAAGCCGTTGAACAGATCTAAAGTTGAACCAACTTTAAGACAAAAGGCTCTGCCAGAACGCCACTCCGACAATGATTTCGCCTGAATGATAATACTCGTATGTTAATACTTGCCCTCGATACGTCGCTTTCGGCTGTAGCTGCGTGTGTTCTGAACACCGAGACGAACTTGGTTTTAGCATACGAAACGCTTAGCATGGAGCGCGGTCATGCCGAGGCATTGCTGCCGCTGGTCGACAGGGTGATGGCGCGTGTCGAGGGTGGCTTTGCTGCCATGGGGCGCATTGCCGTAACTATCGGGCCAGGCTCATTTACCGGAATACGAGTTGGCGTGGCGGCGGCAAGAGCGCTTGGGTTGGCCTGCGAGGTTCCTGTGGTGGGGGTTTCTACTTTGGCTGCACTGGCAGCGCCAATGATGAACCTTGACCCTCCAGCGACCGTTATAGCGGCGGTAGATGCCCGCCACGGCCAAATTTACGTACAGGCGTTCACGGCGGAGGGCCGGACTTTGATTTCGGCGCGGATTTCGCCGGTGCGGGATGCGGTGCGGCTGTTTGGCGGCGGGCCTTTGCGCATTGTAGGCTCCGGGGCGCAAGCTGTGGCGATAGAAGCTTGGACAATGGGCTTGAAAGCGGATGTTGCCGATGTGCTGAACGCACCGGATATTGTGTATGTGGCGCGGCTTGGCCTCCTTGCCGACCCCAGTTTGAGCGCGCGGCCGCTGTATCTCAAAGCGCCAGATGCAAAGCCACAGGCGGCAAAGCATATTGCACTTGCGGGTACCAGTCAGCCCTTTTAAAAGTCGATCATGTTTAGTTTTTTTAAAAACAGCCGTACTCCTTACGTCAGGCGCATTGATGCAAGCGAAGCGGTCGCTTGTGCGAAGATACACGCGCCAGCCTTTGCGCACCCTTGGAGCCCAGCTGAATTCGAGAGCCTGTTGTGTGACAAGTCTTGCGTTGCAGACGGCGTCTATCTTGGCGCGCAAACCGAATTAACCGGATTTTGCTTGTCGCGGCGCGCCGCAGACGAGGCAGAGATTTTGTCAATTGCCGTTGCTTTAGACGCGCGCCGCAGCGGTGTCGGCAAGGCGCTTCTGGCTACGCATCTGGCACGATTGGCTGAGTATGGCACAAAAGCACTGTTTTTGGAGGTTGAGAGCGGCAATTTGCCGGCGATTGGCCTCTACAAGCACTTTGGTTTTGTCCAAGTTGGACAGCGCCCGGCCTATACCCGCATGAAAGACGGTAGCCTTGCAAATGCACTTATCATGCGGCGTGACCTAACTTGAAGTTGTTTCATTTCAATTGTCATTCAGTTGTATCGATCCTTCCGTATCAAATCCTTAGGTTGTGCGGGCAAATCTGATGGCAGCAATTCGTTTTGCATTGGTTATGGTGTTAATTTTAGTGTTCTCAGCCATCGGCCTGCCGTTGCACCGCTTGGCGGGGAGATTTGGCTGGAAATGGCGTCGGCGTCTGCCGCAAATGTTTCACCGGTATTTGGCTTGGCTCTTACATATTCGCATTCATATTCGCGGCGACATCGCCACTGCACCCGCACTTTTAGTGGCGAATCACGTGTCTTGGGTCGATATCTCATTGCTCGGTGCCTTTGCTCCGCTGTGTTTTGTCGCCAAAGACGATGTGGTTGGATGGCCGGTTTTTGGCGCTTTAGCGCGGGCGCAGCAGAGTATATTTGTTAATCGCAAACGCCGGATGGGCGTTCGTAAGGTCAAT
>JAYTYD010000229.1:0-8745 GCA_043742625.1 Methylovirgula sp.
CGCATCCGCGCTGGCGGTTCAAAGATTTTTTGATTTTGAAAGCGTGCCTGGCGTACGCAGAGCCTAGCAATCTGGCCGATGCAAGGCGTTCAAAACCACATTGCGTTATCTGTATTGTTTAAAAAGAGAAGTGGTGGAGCCTAACGGAGTCGAACCGTTGACCTCTTCAATGCCATCGAAGCGCTCTACCAGCTGAGCTAAGGCCCCACAATTTAGAACGGTTTATATAGTGAAAAACCGCGCTTATATTCTGCCACAAGTGACAGACACAAGATGCGTATAGCGTCCTGCGTCGTCAAGCACAAGCCACAAAAACTTGATGCCGGCTTAAATTATCTTACGATTCTTCGTCGACCTCGATGTCTCCGTCGATGAGACCCGCAACGTCGTCGTCGCTCTCTTCCTCTTCTTCGAGAAATGTATCATCGTCAGTGCCATCGTCTTCGATTTCGATGTCTTCATCAGGAACAACGGCAGCCGCCACGTCTGCACCATCCGCATCCTCCAATGGCACCAATTCTGCCACTGCAGGATCGATTTCGACCTCGCCTTCATCTGCTGCTGCCGCCGCACGCGTTGCCCCGCGCGCCATGACAACCTGGAAAAGAGTGCCGCATTTTGGGCACAAGATAGGATCCTTGTTCAGGTCAAAAAACTTTGTAGAGCAGCTTTGGCACTGACGTTTGCTGCCAAGATCGGGTTTTGCCACGTAATATGCCCCTTAGAGACAACAGATGAAAATCATCTGAAATGAGAATAGATTAATGCGTTCGGTTAGTGTGCCATGGCCGTCATGTCAAATAAGAAATTTGCTCTTCATGATCTAATCTAAAAAGCAACAGGATAAAGGTGACACCAAAGTGTCTTGCATGCTACGACGCTGACGAATTTAATATCGGATATCACATGTCAACCACGCATCAGGGCGCTCAGCGCTTGTCTTCCAAGCGGTCCTCCGGTCTTAAAGGACGATTAAAGCCGCCCGGCGACAAAAGCATCTCGCATCGGTCACTGATTTTTGGGCTGCTATGCGTTGGCAAAACAGAAATTACAGGTCTGCTGGAAGGTGACGACGTTTTGCGCACCGGTGAGGCTTGCCGTGCACTGGGCGCAACGGTGACGCGCCGTGGTGGCGGCATGTGGACGGTGCAGGGCATGGGGCTTGGTAGCTTGATGGCGCCGCGACAGGTACTGGATTTTGGCAATGCCGGCACCGGCTCTCGACTGATGATGGGTGTGGTTGGCGGCCATGCCATCCGCGCTACCTTTGATGGAGACGCCTCGCTGCGCAAACGCCCTATGCGCCGAATTCTTGACCCGTTGCAGCTTATGGGAGTTCAGATAGTCGCTCAAGCCGATGGAGGTCGCTGCCCCATTACGCTGCAAGGCACGGCGGAACCAGCGCCGATTGAATATAAAACTCCGGTTGCTTCTGCGCAGATTAAATCTGCAATTTTATTTGCAGGACTGAATTCTCCTGGCCAAACCGTGGTAATCGAGGCTGAAGCTTCGCGCGATCATACCGAAAAAATGCTAGGCCATTTCGGTGCGCAAGTGACGTCGGTGCACGAAGGACGTCATGGTCGCCGTATTACTTTGCAAGGCCGCCCGGAGTTGCGTCCCAAGGCGGTAATTGTGCCGGCAGATCCGTCCTCGGCAGCCTTTCCAATGGTTGCGGCATTGATTGTGCCTGGATCAGACATTGTTATTGAAAGCATGATGATGAATCCGCTGCGCACCGGCCTGCTAACTACGCTGCTGGAAATGGGTGCCGACATTGAGGTGCTCGACAGGCGGATTGAAGGCGGCGAGGATGTTGCCGATTTGCGCGTCCGCTCGTCGAATTTGCTGGGCGTAGACGTGCCGGCGGAACGTGCGCCAAGCATGATTGATGAATATCCGATTTTGGCGGTTGCCGCAGCTTTTGCAATGGGGGAGACGCGGATGCGCGGTTTGCAGGAGTTGCGGGTGAAAGAGTCGGACCGGCTGGAGGCTGTGGCGCAAGGGCTGCGCCGGGCGCATGTGCAGAGTGAGATTCAGGGCGATGACCTCATGGTACGTGGCAAAGGCCATGTGCAAGGCGGCGGAATTGTTGAAACGCACTTAGATCACCGCATAGCTATGAGTTTCCTTGTAATGGGATTTTCGTCAGGACAGCCCATGTCGATCGATGACGAAAGCATGATTGCAACCTCGTTCCCGACGTTCAGGCCATTAATGGAGCAGCTCGGGGCGCAGTTTGAGTAGGGTGGATCATGATCATCGCCATTGATGGTCCGGCAGCTTCCGGGAAAGGTACTTTGGCCAAACGACTGGCAGCGCACTATGGCTTGTCGCACCTGGACACCGGCCTACTCTATCGTGCCACCGCTAAGGCTATGCTTGATGCTGACAATTCGCTGCAAGATGTTGAGGCTGCTGTTTCGGCGGCGCGCGGGCTTGCCTTGATCGATTTTGATGCTGAAGCGCTGCGCGGTCGCGAAATGGGAGAGGCGGCGTCTATTGTCGCAGCAATCCCTCACGTCCGGGACGCGCTTCATCAAGTTCAACGAAATTTCGCACACCGGCCCGGCGGCGCGGTGCTCGATGGTCGCGATATCGGCACGGTGATTTGTCCTGATGCGGATGTAAAGATCTTCGTTATAGCCAGTCCCGAAGCGCGCGCCCAGCGCCGGGCTTTAGAGCTGGGCCAGCGTGGCGAGAAAGTACCATATGCGTCAATTCTCGCGGATATTAAAAAGCGCGATACGCGCGATTCAGAACGAGCCGCAGCGCCGCTCAAGGCCGCGCCCGATGCCGTGGTTTTAGATACCACAAATTTGAGTGTTGAAGCGGCATTTCTCGCCGCTTGCAACATTGTCGAAAAGTTTAAGCCTGGACTGGTTTGAACTTTGGTGCTGGAGGACTCATCATCTTTGTGAAAGTGAAAAGCCCGACCAAAGTAACCATATAGACCAAAACCTGCAACACTGTCGGCGCGTCGGAATATCCCACAAGAGTGTGCAGCGCGCGGCCCAAAATGCTCTTATCGGACAAAATGACGGACGAATCCCAAGCCTTTTTGCCAAAAACATCAACCAGTCCGGATCGTTCAAGAAAGAACACGCTCTGTGCCGCCATTCCTGCAGCTAGCAGGGTGATAAGACCGGTGGTGACGCTAAACAGCTTACGGGTGGGAATGCGGGTTAGGCCGAGATACATCAATGCGCTAACGCAACCTCCGAGTAACGTGCCAAACAACCCGCCCAGCACAATGCTACCCACACCCTCGCCGCCCTGAATAAGCACGCCGTAAAGGAATAAAACGACCTCAGAACCTTCCCGCAACACAGCGACGCCGACAACCACTGCAAGCGCCAAAAGCGAGCGATTGCCGGTTTTCACAGCTTGCCCCACGCCTTTAAGCTCAGCGGACATTTCGCGCCCGTGTCGTGCCATCCAGATATTGTGCCATGCGAGCATCAAAACGGCCGACGCGAGGATGCAGGCATTAAACACCTCTTGCCCAACACCCTGCATAGCATTTGCGATGACATCAACGAAGCTTGCAAGCAACGCTGCGCCTGCCAAACCCGCGGCAAGCCCCACACCGACCCAACGGCCGGCTTTCGGCACGCCATTTGTGGCCGCTAAAACGATGCCGAGGATAAGGCCGGCTTCAAAAACTTCCCGAAAAACAATGATCAAAGCGCCAAGCATGTGAACAACCTTACTCTACGATAAAATATCCAAGTGTTTGTTCTTCGCGTGGTTCATCTACAAACAAAATCTTACCTGTTTCATCAGGCACTTTGATGCGAACCACGGCGGAACTATTGCCTTTGATTGGCTTCTCCAGCTTGAGCGGCTTGGATTCAAATTCCATTGGAGTCGGGTCGTTGTTCTTAATTGTAAGCATCACAACTTTGCCTTTGGGCAATTTCATCTCAGCGGGAGAAAAGACGTGATCTTTAACAACCATTTCCAGTGTGAGAGATTCTTCGCTGTGTGCCGGAAAGGCTGCGAGAGCTGCGGTTACAAACAAAGAAGCGGCGACAAATCCGCATTTTGGGGTATTCCAAGTCATATTATTTCCTTTGGCGACGGGTTAAAGGCCCGGGGTCAAGTTGCAGAAATATATCTGTTGCTTTTTCTGAAAGATCGCGCGCGAGACGTCAAACACTATCTTTTAGAGTTAGAATAATTCTAAACAAAGAGAGCGGCGGAAAAAGACTTAAGTATTTAAAAAACATACAGATAATCGATAGTTTTGAAAAATTATCATATCTCGTCTGACGATTTGTCGCAGTTTAGGGCGTTCCCTTGTGGTTTGATGAGATGACCGATGATTGGAAGGCTTTTTGTTAAATTCTGACGTTCAATATGTTTCTCAATTATTTTTTGGTGGCATGTTCCTTTTGTCGTTGCAGAAACTAGCGCACTCGCAGATGCGACATCCGCGCTAATGAACGAAGAATGTTAGAACCAGTATTTTGGATAAGTCTTCCTAGGGCGAAGATTGTTGAAAATCAGGGCAACCATTACAAGAAGAACCGCGCCAACTAGCGTTGGTGTGAGAAGAAAGGCCCAATGCGGCATTGAAAGCATGACAATCACAGGATTTGATCCGGCGGGCGGGTGAACGGTGCGCGTCAATTGCATGATGGCAATACCGCTGGCCGCGGCCAGCGCCATACTCCACCAAGCAGAGCCCAAGAAGGTTAAGAACACTAACCCGACCAGAGACGCCAAGAAATGACCGGCAATCACGTTGCGCGGCTGTGAGAAGGGACTGTCGGGAAAGCCAAACAGCAAGACGCAACTTGCCCCAAATGAGCCTAGCACCAAAGGTGTATTGGCGAGAATCGCGCCATAAGCAACAATTCCAATGGCGATGGCGCCGCCAATCCATGCATAGAGAATATCCATGGCAGGCGCGCGCGGCGGACATACTGCGCCGCCTGTTTTCCATTTTTCAAAAATATTTAATGACATACTGCTGCCTCCTCTTTGGCGGCTTTCTTGATTTGAGTTTCTGAACTTCTTGGAATTGGTCTCTCGTGAGACAAGATGGGCTGCGCCACAACGATCAGATCCTCAACATAGTTTTAATTCGCGATGTGCATACCTGTCTGTACACGACAAGAGCATGTCAATGGTTTAAAAAAACCCACCACGTCTTTTCTCGGCAATCTTGGTAGGGTTCAATTTGCTTGAGGATTGCCCCTACGGATCTGATTTCGCGAGGTTGATATTGCCACTGAGTGACAAGCGACTGATCATCATACATAGTTTAATAAAAGCGCTCCACGCGGCTGTTGGTGTGACCGGACTTTTGACGACAGGTTAATTCTCGCCTTGCCCCAAAACGCTTCTGCTGTTAAAGCACATCCGCGTTTGAACTTCATTTGAACGTGGTTTTTGCGATCTGGTTCGCGCTGGCCCGCCCTGTAAAGAGCGGTGGTTTTGAAAACGCTGAAAGTCAATGCGTTTCCAAAGCTTCCTGTGTTGCAAAAGCAAACTTAAACACAAACTCACAGCGTTGCCTGCTTTGCAGGTTTTTTAGGAGAACATATGTCCGCTAACGCAAACAAACTCGCGCCTACGCGCGACGATTTCGCCGCTCTATTACAAGAAACTTACGGCGATACCGAAGCTTTCGAAGGAACAGTGGTAAAGGGTACCGTTGTAGCTATCGAAAAAGACATGGCAGTCATCGATATCGGTTTGAAAACCGAAGGTCGCGTTGCCGTGAAAGAATTTGCCGGCCCAAACCGCGATCAAGTAATCAAAGTCGGTGACGTGGTCGAAGTTTACCTTGAGCGCGTGGAAAATGCGCTTGGTGAAGCCGTTATTTCCCGCGACAAAGCCCGCCGCGAAGAAAGCTGGGTCAAGCTTGAAAAAGCCTTTGAAGCTCAGGAAAAAGTTGACGGCATCATCTTCAATCAAGTTAAGGGCGGCTTCACTGTCGATCTTGACGGCGCTGTTGCCTTTTTGCCACGCTCTCAGGTTGATATTCGCCCGATCCGCGATGTCGGCCCGCTGATGGACATTGTTCAGCCGTTCCTCATCCTGAAAATGGACCGTCGCCGCGGCAACATCGTTGTCTCGCGCCGCTCTGTCCTTGAAGAGAGCCGTGCAGAACAGCGCCACGTTATTGTGGCTAACCTTGAAGAAGGCATGGTCATCGACGGCACAGTCAAGAACATCACGGATTACGGCGCGTTCGTTGATCTGGGAGGCATTGACGGCTTGCTGCATGTCACTGACATCGCATGGCGTCGCGTGAACCACCCGAGCGAAGTTTTGTCCGTCGGGCAGGCTGTCAAGGTTCGTATCATCAAGATCAACCACGACACCCACCGCATCTCGCTTGGCATGAAGCAGTTGCAGGATGATCCGTGGCAGGCGATTGACGCGAAATATCCGCTCAACACCACCTTCCATGGCCGTGTGACCAACATCACAGACTACGGTGCATTTGTTGAACTTGAGCCGGGTATCGAAGGCTTGATCCACGTATCAGAAATGTCTTGGACCAAGAAGAACGTGCATCCGGGCAAGATCGTATCGACCAGCCAAGAAGTGGACGTGCAGATTTTGGAAGTTGATGCTTCCAAGCGCCGCATTTCACTCGGCCTCAAGCAGACCTTGCAGAACCCCTGGGAAGCTTTCGCTGAAAAGTATCCGGCCGGAACGATCGTTGAAGGCGAAGTTAAGAACAAGACTGAATTCGGTCTGTTCATCGGCCTCGATGGCGATGTTGATGGCATGGTGCATTTGTCGGATCTCGATTGGAACCGTCCGGGCGAACAGGCGATTGAAGACTTCAAAAAGGGCGATATGGTCAAGGCCATCGTTCTCGACGTCGATCAAGAAAAAGAGCGCATTTCGCTTGGCGTAAAGCAACTCGGCACCGCACCTGCGGCTGGCGCAAAATCAGCCGGTAGCACTGCCACTGCTGGCGAAGAAGGCGATAACCTGAAGAAGGGCGCTGTCGTTACCTGCGAAGTTATCGCGGTCAATGACGGTGGCATCGAAGTTAAGCTTGCCGGCACGGATATGGTGACCTTCATCAAGCGTAACGAGCTTGCGCGTGATCGTGGTGATCAGCGCCCTGAGCGTTTCGCAGTAGGCGAAAAAGTTGACGGTCGCATTACTCTGTTCGACCGCCGCGCCCGTAAGGCGACAGTGTCGATCAAGGCTCTGGAAATGGCCGAAGAAAAAGAAGCAATCGCACAGTACGGTTCCGCGGATTCGGGCGCGTCCTTGGGCGATATTCTGGGCGCGGCTCTCAAGGCCGCAACCAAAAAGAAAGATGCTGAATAAGCGTTTTTCGCTTCTTTAGAGGCACAAACCTTGGCCCGCGCGAAAGGGTATTTCGCGCGGGTTTTTATTTGAACATTTGATTGGTTTTTAGGGAAGTCGCATTTTGCAAAATGATAAGGTCATTTCCGTCGGTATCGATTTTGGCACGACAAACTCAGTGGTGGCGCTCGCTCGCGCTTCGGGCGAAGTGAATGTGCTCAAGTGGCCGACACGCGTTGGAGTCTCCGACACTTTCCGCACGGCGATGTTGTTTTGGCCGGAAGGTGGCAAGCTTCATCACGTTTCAGGCCCGGCGGCGCTGGACGCTAAAATTGCTGATGAGCATGAACATCGCTTTATCCAGTCTATCAAAACGCATATTGCCAGCGCGCTTTTTACCGAAACCCGGCTTTTCGGTAAAAAACTGACCATTGAAGATCTGGTCTCCGCCTTTCTGATCGACCTCACGCATCAAGAGCGAGCTGCTATTTGCGCGCCGGAGATGCCCATTGCCGCGGGCCGTCCGGTGGTTTTTGCCGGAGAACGTCCAAATGAGGTTTTGGCCGAACAACGGTTGCACACTGCTTATGCGCAAGCGGGCATGTCCAAAGTATCTTTGGCGTTCGAGCCGCTTGGCGCAGCCTATTATTATGCGCGGGATCTTAAACGCGACGAAACAGTTCTGGTGGCAGATTTTGGCGGCGGAACCAGCGATTTTTCAGTTATTCGTTTTACCAGAAGTGACGGGCACTTGCGTGCATCGGCGCTGGCGCATACAGGCGTGGGCATTGCTGGAGACACGTTTGATTACCGCTTAATTGATCGCCTCGTTGCTCCCAAGCTGGGCAAAGGCACGCTATATCGCAGTCACGAAAAGCGCTTGCCGCTTCCGTCATATTATCACGCGGCTTTTTCCCAATGGCATCAATTGTCTTGGTTGAAAACCCCGAAAACGCTCGCAGAATTGCGTCGTTTGATCCGTGATGCTGAAGCGCCGGAACAGCTTGAAAATTTGGTTACCATGATTGAAACCGATGCCGGATTTGATCTTTATCAAGCGATCAGCGCCGTAAAAATTCAGCTTTCCTCGCAGGACGCCGCAGAGCTCGTGTTTGAGCGCGAAGATCTGCAAATCAAAGCCAAGGTGACTCGCGACCAGTTTGAAACGTGGATTGCAGAAGATCTCGCAAAGATCAATGCGTCCATGACTCAAGCCGTTGTTGCCGCGGGTTTGGACATGAGTGATGTCGACGCTGTATTCCTTACCGGCGGGACTTCTTATGTACCAAGCCTGCGCGAACTCTTTACACGCCAGTTTGGCGCGCAAAAGGTTCATATTGGCGATGCTTTTCAGTCTGTCGCCGTCGGATTAGCGCTTTACGCCCGGGATATGGCCGAAACTTAATTTTAGCCAGCGGGAAATATGCGCTTAAACCTTGTTTTCTTAACATTATTTTT
>JAYTYD010000230.1:0-5729 GCA_043742625.1 Methylovirgula sp.
CAGCTCGCCCGCATGATGAAGATGCCGTTTCGTTCGGGCGGCTCGCTATGTGCCTCAAAGCTGCCGGATGCGCAGGCGGCTTACGAAAGCGCGCAGACATTGGTGCCAACGATGCTGGCGGGCACAAATTTTGTTCTGCATTCGGCGGGCTGGATAGAAGGCGGACTTTCAGCTTCATATGAAAAATTCATGCTCGATTTTGACCAGCTTGGCGCCATGCATGTGATGGCCAAGGGCGTAGATATGTCTGAAAACGGTCAAGCCATGGATGCTTTCAATCAGGTTGAGCCGGGCGGTCACTTTTTGGGTTGCGCCCACACTCAAGCCAATTTCGAGAGCGCCTTTTACCGCTCTACTATCGCTGATACCAATTCGGTCGAGCAGTGGCAGGCCGAAGGGTCTCAAGACGCGGCGCAGCGCGCCAACGCGGCCTGGAAAAAGTCTTTGGCCGAATATGAAGCTCCAGCCATTGACCTCGGGATTGACGAGGCCCTGCGCGAATTCGTCGACACGAAAAAAATGAGCATGGAAGATAAGGCGTATTGAGACTTCATTTTAATCTTCTTCGAATATAAATATGGGCAACGCGGATGTTTTCTTGCGTATGCATCCGCAGCATTTCTGTTTGAAGGAATTTGGAATGGGGCTTTTTTCGCTATGGCCATTCAACAAGCGCCATAGAACGTTAGGTTCCGACGGGCTACAACTGTTAATGCCTGAAAAAAGCCTGCTCGACGCGGCGCTTGCAAGCCGTGCAGGCGCGCCGCTGCTCGAATATGATGCGGCCACAAGAAGCAATTTTTACGACGCTCTGCGGCTTCCCGTGCTTGCTTGGCTTATGCGACAAAAGCCAGATGCCTGTGCAATTTTGGCGGCGCGCGCGGCTCTGCGTTGTTGCCGCTATGGATCAATTTATAGCATTGAGATTGGAACCTCTGAACCGTCTGCGCAGGAGTCGACGTTGATTTTGTTGTGGGCAGGCGCAATGGCGTTGTTTGCAGCAAGTCACCCGCATCGCGCCAGCGAATTGCGATTGGATCACGCTATATTTTTTGTTCAGTCTTACATCCAAAAACGGGGCGGATATAAAAGCGACTATCTTTTACGGGAGATGAAGGCGGCGGAATGCGCGTTGAGGGCGGCCGTATCCGAGGCAAACTTTGGGCTTGCTGCAGCGGCTTTCGAATTTAACGCGAGCATCGCTTATTCCTGCCCGGCGACCGACCCCGCTGCGGAATATTCCTATTCGCCATCCTATGCGCAAGACGCCCTCGCCCATGTGGAATTTGATATTCAAATGATTGAAGGAGGAGCTTCAGCGTTTGAGCTTAGCCAACAACCGCTTAGCAAAGCCTCAAAACCTCTGAATTTACAATATGCAACAAATCCGCAAGCGCAACCCAACAGCCCGGAAACATGGCGTCTCTGGTTTGAATGGCATCGCAGCCATACAGAAGGCGTGGCGCCTAGAGAGAATGTTGATTTTGTATATGGCTCAATTCCTGTCGGGGTCATTGCAAAAGGGCCGTTAGCGGCCAATGCTTGGCTAACAACGCACCTACCCCAAACTTTACACCTGCCACACTGACATGCCAATACGATCATTGTGCAATCGATTACACAGGAAGCGTCCATGAAAAAAGCACTGATTGTTTGGGGCGGATGGGACAGGCATGATCCTGAAATGGGCGCGTATTTTATTCAGCGCTCAGGCACAAGGCCACTGAGTTCAACGTGCCGCAGATGAAAACCATGCTTCGTCGCGGGTTGCAATGGGCAGCGCGATGACGCCGCCCTTAAATTTACCGCCGTTTACCGTCGCGCCGTGCGCGGCCGCCTTCGGGGGCGGGTTCTGCTGGCGGTGACGTCAATGGCCCCAGCTTTTCAATAATTTGTTCGAGCGATGGCTTTGCCGCGCGGTGATATTGGTCCAGCGCCCTCCGCATAGCCGCCAGATGTTTCGGTGAATTGCCGCAACAGCCGCCTACAATTTTTGCACCGCTGTTCAAAGCGATGCCTGCGTAACATTCCATCAGATCGGGCGTGCCGGAATAGTGTATTTCCGCGCCAACCCATTGCGGGATCCCGGCGTTAGCTTTGGCGATAAGGTTGAGCTTGGGCTGCGCATCAAACATATGCGAAATGGAATTCACCAAATCGGACGCGCCAACGCCGCAGTTAGCGCCCACTGCCAGCGGCGGTGGCGACAATTCTGCAACAAAATTGGCAAGCGCTTCCGGCGTTACACCCATCATAGTGCGCCCCGCCGTGTCAAAGCTGGCGGTGATTGTATAGGGAATTCCAACCTTGATCGCCGCGTTTGAAGCGGCACGGATTTCCTCCAATGAGGACATGGTTTCAATCCATGCTACATCGGCGCCGGCGTCTTTCAGCGCTTGCATTTGCTCCACGAAAACCGCCGTTGCTTCCACTTCGGTGAGCGGGCCAAGTGGAAACAGCAAATCTCCAGTGGGACCAACAGAGCCGGCAACAACAACAGGCCGGTCGGCAGTTGCCGCCGCAGCCTTGGCCAGCTTTACCGCCGCAACGTTCAGCTCATAAGTGCGGCTTTGGGCATTATGCAACATCAGGCGGCGGGCATTGCAGCCAAATGTATTGGTTAGGATGATATCCGCGCCGGCATCAACAAAGTCCTGATGTAAACCTTGAATTTTTTCGGGCTGGTCGACGTTCCACAGCTCAGGCGCATCGCCAGATTGAAGGCCTCGCTCAAACAGATTGGTGCCGGTGGCACCATCGGCGAGCAGATAAGGCTTTTCAGCGAGGAGTTTTTCGAGAAGCACGATATAAACCTTTCTTTATATGTTTATATCGAATGCGATTTTGCCACATGAAAGTCAAGGTGAATCAACGGAAACCTCTCCTCACCATTGATCAAGTTTCTCGACATCATCAAACAAATCGTAAAAATCGGATTTGTTGCCAACAAAAATGTGCTGCGCAATATGGAGGCCGGTCGGCGGGTCTATGGTTCCGGCGGTAATGCTGATGCTTTCACCAGTTTGCCGTTGCCAAAACAGGTTGCTGCCACAAGTGTCGCAAAAGCCGCGCTCTGCGTCACTGGAGGACTTATACCATTTCAGCGTGGTCATGCGCTCGAAGGTGAGGTCAAGTTTGGCAACGCTGGTGGCGGCGACAAAATTGCCGGACGTTTTGCGGCACTGGCTGCAATGACAGGCAATGACTGGGCGCATAGCCCCGGTGATCTGATATTTGACGCCGCCGCACAGGCAGGGACCGGTTTTCATGAGAAAATTCCCTCTGTTAACGGAGTAAACTGATGCGGCCTATTCCAACCGGAGCCGTGACGCAGATGCGAGCTTAAATCCTAGGTTAGAGCAATTCAACGCTTGACAGACACAAATTGCTCTTCCATCTCTCTGATAACGCATATCATTTTCGCAAAACCGCTACGCACTTTTGCGTGATATGCTCTAAGGCACACCAGAAAAGCAATCTTAGAAATCCGTCTCGACGCCGCCCTGCTCTTTGCGCTTTGCTATGAATTCAGCCAGTGCATCATAAGCAGACTGCTCCATGTCCGGCTGGTGATAATTTTCCAGTTTGTTTTTGTAAATTGCATTGGTGCGGTCGTAGGCGGTGGGGCTACCCGCCTCTTGCCATGTTTCGTAATTGCGCCAGTCCGAAACCATTGGCGCGAAAAAAGCATTACGGTAGCGGGCTTTAGTATGCGCCGCGCCAAAATAGTGTCCGCCGGGGCCAACTTCGCGGATAGCGTCCAGGGCCAAAGTTCCCTCGTTCACTTTAAGCGGATTGAGGAATTCTGTCACCATGCCGAGCAAATCCGCGTCGAGCACCATTTTCTCGAACGAGGCGTGTAAGCCGCCTTCCATCCACCCTGCACCGTGCATCAGCAAGTTCACCCCGCCCATGATCGCGCCCCAAAGTGAAAACACGCTTTCGTAGGCCGATTGCGCGTCAAGTGTGTTGGCGGCGCAGGTGTTGCTGGAGCGATAGGGCAACTTGTAGCGGCGGGCGAGCTGCCCGCCCAGAAGCGCGGATTTCATATATTCCGGAGTGCCGAAGGCTGGAGCGCCGGTCTTCATATCGACATTTGAGGTGAAGCCGCCATAGACGAACGGCGCGCCAGCGCGAACGCTTTGGTGAAACACCAAACCCGCCAGAGCCTCGGCGTTTTGTTGCGCCACAGCGCCCACCACCGTTACTGGAGCCATTGCCCCCGCCAACGTAAAAGGGGTGAGGACGACAGGTTGGTTTCGCTGCGCCATTTGGATAATGCCTTCCAGCATAGGCGTGTCGAGTTTCAGCGGCGAAGATGAGTTAATGATGGTGAAAACGCTTGGCTCACGATCCAGCGTCTCCTGATCAATTCCGCGCGCCAGTCTTACCATTTCCAACGCGTCGAGGTTGCGCTGTTTGCCAAGAGAATACGCGTGAATCGGCTTATCGCTTAAGGTAAGCATGGCCCCTAAAGCGTCCAGATGCCGGATCGAGGCGTGAATATCCACCGGCTCCACCGGATACCCGCCCCACACATGCACTGCGTCCAGACTTTGTCCCAGGCGCATGAAGTTTTTATAATCGTGAAAATTTCCGGGGCGGCGGCCGCCATCCCGGTCGGCGGAATTGGGCGCGGACCCCACTGAGCAAAATGCTACAGCATTGCCGCCGATTTGCACATTGCGGGCGGGGTTGCGGGCATGCAACGTGAACTCTTTGGGCGCGAGGCCGATTTTGCTTTCGATGAGCGCCTTATCGAATCGCACGCGGTCCGAGTTCGGATCAACATCGGCACCGGCGGCTTTCAAAATCGCCTTGGCCTCGTCATGCAAAAAATCCATGCCGATTTCCTGCAAAATCGTCAGTGACGCCTCGTGGATAGCCTGCAACTCATCTTCCGACACTGCAGGCGTGGGAAGATAAGGATGCACCGGCTGTGGTTTAGCACCGGCAAGATGGCTGGCGGCATCGGCGGCGGCGGCCCTCTGCGCGCGGCCACGGCGGCCTGAGCGGCCCTCTGGACCAGTTTGATTTGGCAAAATATCGGTCACAGGCGCATCCTTCGGGTGTAGTCAAACAGTACCCCTCCGGCCGCTGGCTTACATCATCCGTTTTTCGGCCAAAGCATCGAATTTCTGGATGATGCGGTTCTCGATGCCCTAAGCTATTCGCTCATTTGACATCCATCGGCATCAAACTCCGTTTCTAAATTGATTTGCCGCCGTGCTAAGGCGCGTGAGCGGCAACATTCGGATTTGTTTGACTCAAAGTAAAGTTTTCCTATCTTTCCATTGGCAGCGTTTGAAGCAATATAGAGCATGCCTTTTGAATCGACACCTTTGCCTCCCAAGCCCGCTCTATTAGTGTATGCGCCGATTTTTCTGGCGGCTTTCCTGCTTGTTTCGGGCAACGGCGTGGTTGCAGTGCTTTTGCCCTATCGCGGACACCTTGAAGGCATGAGCGAAAGCGTTATTGCTTGGTTTGGCACCGGCTATTTTGGTGGTATGTTGGCGGGCGCATTTCTGGTGCCGGCGGTCATACGCTTTGTCGGGTCACGCTGGGCGTTTGTCGGCTTCGCTGCCATAGGCAGTGCGGCGGCGTTTTACCTACCGATTAACATCTCGCCGCTGTCATGGTTTATATGCAGATCGGTAATTGGGTTGTCGCTTTCGGCGCTTTACATCGCTTTAGAGGCTTGGCAAAACGCCACTGTTGCAGGCACAGCG
>JAYTYD010000231.1:0-1557 GCA_043742625.1 Methylovirgula sp.
CGAAAGTCATGGTTTTCCAGTGGCCGAACGGCACTTTGGCCTTGAGCCGCTTGCCGCACGCACACCAGCCGCGCGCAAGATTCCTGACAGTCTCGGCCATATTGGTCTTTGCCCCAGTTTCATCAATGAAGACAAGCCGTTTTATATCGACCGACCTTTGGAGAATTAATGGGATATCGCTTGCCAGCGGGCGCGTTTGCGCGCCACGTCATGGCTGTCCTGTTCGGCGGCGAGCACGCTTTTTTTTAAAGGTCAGCCTCTGCGCATGCACGAACCGCCACACTGCCTTGTAGGCCGCATTGACATTGCGCCCGGCCAGTTCGGCCCGCAGGCCACGCAAGGTGAGGTGAGATCGGCCCGGGCGATCCGCTCCCGCAACCAATCAGCAGGCTCGCCCACAAGCGTGCCCGCTCTGGTGCCGCCCATCCTGCCCGGCGCGACGCTGCCGGTCGCTTTCTTCCGGGGCAGCCCATTTTGAAATGCCGGACCGGCTGACGCCAAGCGCAACCGAAATGGAAATCATCGTTTCGCCAGCCTCAAGCCGCGCCATCGCCCGTTCCCGCAAGTCCATCGAAAGAGCTCCCGGCATCCAGCCTGGCCTCCAATCCAAGCCTGACAGTGAATCAGATCATTACTGATTCGGGAATCCCAAAAGATTCAAGTCTTCGGCATCACGCTCTAAGAGAAAGGTCGAAATTGTAATTCCAGCGCATGCAAAATTTCCTAAAATTAATGTCTTGTACAGCTCGATCCACAAACACTTCGCGGAGAAAGGCACCTCAGTAAAGGGACGGTTTTAAAGGAACGCAAAAGTGTCGGACTTGCGGTTTAAGGGCTTGTATATAAGCCGGGGCTGTTGGAGAGTTGCTAGTGGAACCAGCCGTTTCGCGGGCTAGATGAATTCCGCTCTTTTATCAGATCTGCTACGTATCTGATCCAAAACGGGTAGCAGACATAAAACATTGCCGAGATGCTGACGATCTCGGGTAACCTACTGATGCAGAGAAGTTTTTCTCGAGAAAGTGTGACCGAAGTGACAGTCTTGCCTCCAAGCAGTGAAAAATCCTGTTTCTGACAATGCCGCAAAATGCGAGGCGGGATCTCAAACCGCGATTTTGCCGTTTATTTGACGCCTCTGATGGAAGGGGCGTTGTGAATCAGGCCGCCCGCTCCTAGCAACGATCTGACGTTCGGGTTCAATGTATTAGTCATATCGTTTACGGTCGGGGGCGGTCCGTCCAATAATTCTGGAGTGGGTGGAACACCGCCAGTTTCTTCGGATTTGTCGGCTGGATCGACACTGATCGAGAGCATGGGCAAAATGGCCTCGACGTTAAATAATCCGGCTTTTCCGATGACGGCGTTCATTATCGATACTGGCTTGTTTTTTGCGGCTGAAAGCGAGGCCTTTGCCTCGCCCACATCAGCGAGAAATTCCAGGTTGGCCGGATCAACCTTGGAGCCAACTGCGGCATTGAAAAAGCCTTCCAAGGAAATGCGTGCTAAATTTTGTTTACTGCTAAAAAACGCCCAAGGCTTGATCCGCGTGACCTTGAC
>JAYTYD010000232.1:0-1151 GCA_043742625.1 Methylovirgula sp.
AAAAAAACGCGCCGGCCTGCGCCAACGCTGCGCACACCCCGGCCACGGCAAAAGCTATAGAAACGGCTGACACATACAACAATAAAGCCCGAAAAAAAGCCCTGGGCAAATAACGCTGTTGTTCGATCGGTGATAAAAATATCGCGCGCCCTCCGCAGAATGCACACCCGAGTTGTTTGAAGTTGGGACATTCCGGCAACGCCAATTGATCTTACGCACGCTGGCAACGAATGAAACTGCACGCACTTTATTCACACGATGCAAGGGACACAATATGAACAATGACTTGTTTACCGTATCAATCGCAGCCCGCCTTGGCCTGTGCGTGGCAGCAGTTGTGATGTCTGCGAATGCCGCTTTTGCGCAATCTGCCGGCATCGAGGGCAGCCCCAAGGGTGCCAACAATAGTTCTGCCGAAAGCATTCGTCTCTATATGCAAATGCACGCGGTGCTGAGTCATCCGCGATGCGTCAATTGCCATCCGCGTGACGACACCCCAAAACAGGGTCTCGATGGACACGTTCATTCGCCGCCCATCACCCGCGGGCCGCACGATAACGGACCGCCGGGGTTGCCGTGCATGACTTGCCACAATGATGCCAACTTTGACCCCGGCCGCGTGCCAGGCGCACCGAATTGGCATTTGGCCCCCGCCTCGATGGCGTGGGAGGGCAAAACACCGGCAGAGCTCTGTCGCGCAATGACCGATCGCAGCAAGAACGGCAATCGTGACCTGCAGGCCACGGTAAAACATCTGACCGGCGACACACTGGTGGCTTGGGGATGGGAACCTGGAATTGATGTTTATGGAAAACCGCGCCAACCCGTGCCGCTACCCAAGGCGGAGTTTAATAGCATTGTGACGGCGTGGGCCAAAACAGGCGGCAGCTGTCCGGAGTAATGCGATAATTTTCCGGGGGCAAACAACAAAGTAGCTAAATTATCACTGCCCCACGTTTAGCTAACGCAGGGTGGATCTCGCCTGAGCCATGTCGCTGTCATAAGTCGTTTTTGCGTCCCGCATACATTGACTGCGTTCCGCGCCGCGCGATCCCTGTGCACATTCGCGCAACGCGGCCTTGTACGCGCCACCGGCTTCACGAATCGCTGATTGATACCGCTGCTGCCGCGACACATCCTCTACGCTGCCG
>JAYTYD010000233.1:0-1569 GCA_043742625.1 Methylovirgula sp.
TAGACAAATCGTGCTTATATAAAAGTGATCCGCAGGCTTTTACCCCGCGAGATAGGACCCAAAAATGCCATCACGTTTTAAAGTTATCAGCCTGACCGATGCGGCAGCAGAGCGCGTTCAGGAAATTATGGCCAACTCTGAAAAGCCCTTGGCGGGGCTGCGTATTGGTGTCAAAAATGGCGGATGCGCGGGAATGTCCTACACGATGGATTGGGCCGAGACGCAAGGCCCGCATGATGATGTGGTCGAAGAAAAGGGCGTTCGCCTTCTCATTGATCCAAAAGCCGTACTGTTTCTGTTTGGCACGCAAATGGATTTTCAGCACAACAAACTTTCTAGTGGTTTTGTTTTTAACAATCCAAACCAGACGGCTGCTTGTGGCTGTGGTGAAAGCGTCGCAATCACGCCCCTCGCCGAAAGCGCGATGAGGTAGAGTTGTCTCAATTCCAGACCCAAGCCTTCGGTGGTATTCGTGTCAGGTTCGAATTTTAAAGGGATGCAATATGACTCCTGCCGCGCTTCAAGAGATTTTCGCTCCATTTGGCCCTGTCGAAATCAAAAGGATGTTCGGGGCAAACGGTGTCTATTATTCGGGTATGATCATCGCTTGCCACGTCCGAGACCAACTGTTCATGAAAACGGATAGAGAAACTGAAGGCGCTTTCATAAATTCTGGTGGTCAGCCCTGGAAATATGATCATGCAAGTGGCACCAGGCAAATCAAAATGCCTTATTGCACCCTGCCCGAATCGGCCTTTGATGACGAGGACGAATTCAAGTATTGGACCAAGCTTTCGCTGGAAAGCGCGACCCGCGCGGCTGCGAACAAGAAGCCGAAAACAGTGAAACGCAAAGCTTTATCCGCTTAGCGACGTGCTATTTCTCCGCGAAGCGAGCGCTATAGCACCACGCTTTTATTCTCGCCCAACTCAGGCTTAGTCCCTGTTGCCGCTGCAAAAGCCATTTTTGCGAGAGCAATCATCGCGCTTGAGCCGTCCCAATATTCGGCGCTTTCCGGCGTTACGCGAATTGACACAACGTCGGAATGGTCCGGCCCGTTAGGCCAAAACGCTTGCGCGGCGGGGCCCCAGAGTTTTTGAATGAGCGCGCTGTTGTCATCCAGCGTTGCCATTCCGTAAACAGACACGTGCTTTGAACTTCCGTCAGAAAACGCCAAATAGACATTAGGATTCTCCGATATTTCCGTGTCTTTCAGGGAGTGCCTGTCTGTCAGAAAGTATATGCATCCTTCTTCTCGCCGAACCAAAACAGCCATAGGGCGACCATGTAAGGCGGCCCCGTGGCGGGAAACCAACATACAGCTGCGGAAGGAGGTGAGCATGGACCAAAATTTCTTGATGCTCTCATCGGTTAGGTTTGAATTTGCTGACATTTTAACTTTCCAAAATAGGCACAACTCCAGTGGCACAAACCGACATGCACTTGAAATTCTGAATGAAATAGGCGGCTCGGGTGCTGAAAATTCTCTGCGCCCGCTTAGGTTCCAGGCTTTGTATGCGTCCGGTCGGGGAGCTTATTTACAGCGGTTTTCGCACCCGCATTTTTGCC
>JAYTYD010000234.1:0-8058 GCA_043742625.1 Methylovirgula sp.
AATGAATGCGGAATATGGCCGGCGTCCCATTCGACTGCCTCGCGCACATCAACAACCACAATTTTCCCGTCGGCCATTCCGGCTTTTAAGTCCTGCAAACTGATTTCTTTGGGCGTATTCATGCCGACTCCGGTTGAAATGCAACTGGAGCCAGACTAGAGCGCGCCACTTCGAGAGGCAATCGTAAAACACCAAATACCGCTAAAGCCGCGCAGCGAAGACCCTAAACCAGCAAGGGCCCTAAATCAGCGCTTTCAAATCCTGTGTTACATCTCCCGTCACTGCGGGCGAGGGAGAATGGCCGCCAGCCAGCAAACGGCGCGCAATCATATGATCGGCACCTTTGTTAACAGAATCCACCGCAACCAGCTTGCCTTTGCGATAATGATACACCGAGAATGCGCCGCTGGTTTTGTCGCCGCGCGTCACAAATTCGTCGGCATCGAACGACAATCCCGCCATTTGCAATTTCGCGTCACCCTGATCAGACCAAAACCACGGCACAGTATGATAGGCTTCATCATGCCCCATCAAGGTTCGCGCCACCAATTTAGCCTGGTCTGTGGCATTTTGCACCGACTCAAGCCGCACAACCCGTTCCGCCAGCCAATGGTCATATGTCACCACATCGCCCACGGCATAAACGTGGGTGTCGCTGGTGCGCATGTGCAAATCCACCACCACGCCATTGCCGCAGGTCAAACCAGCCGCTTGTGCCAGTTCCATATTGGGAACCACGCCAATGCCCAGCACCACCATCTGCGCTTTGATCACATCTCCCGCCGCGGTGACAACGTGCGTAACAGTACCCCCCTCGCCGCCAATCTCTTTAAGGTTGGTGTTAACAACAATCTCGATACCTTTGGTGCGGGCCAGCGCCATCATATGATCTGACACAACCTGCGAAACGGCGCGGTTGAGAATGCGCGGCGCGAATTCAACAATCGTGACTTTTTTGCCAAGCCCGGCCAGTGTGAATGCAGCCTCCATCCCGATAAAGCCACCGCCCAAAACCACAACGTCGCTGACTTGCGAAATTCTCGCACGCAATTTAAGCGCATCATCTTGGCTGCGTAGTGGCATCACCCCGGCCATTTCCGCCCCGGGCAACGTGCTCAGGCGGGGTCGCGCTCCGGTGGCCAGAACCAGCCTGTCATACCCCAAGAGTGCTTCGTCTTTAAAAACCACATTTCGTCCGGCAACGTCTATTTTTGTCACATGCGCATGCAGACGGTCGATGTTCTGCTGAGTATAAAAATCCTCTGCCCGCAAAAGCTGCAGCTCAGCATCCTGTGTCTTCAAAAAAGCTTTGGACAAGGGCGGTTTATGGTAGGGCACATGCGGCTCATCACTCACAAGTGTGATTGCGCCCTCAAAGCCATCCTGACGCAAGCTTGCCGCCACCTGCGCGCCGGCGTGCCCGGCACCCAAGATCACCACATTTGCGGTTGGGCTGTTAATTTGGCTCATCTGATCCCCCTTGATAAATCCATTCCTAACTTTATACGCGCTCAAATCCAAAATGTTTCGTCACTTCGCTCTGGCGTACCAACACTTTAAGGTGTGTATGGCGTGATGATTTTAGGCATTGAACGGGTTCTAAAATGAAAAATATCGTTTGTTTCGGAGAGTGCATGGTGGAATTGCGCAGCTCTGGCGGTGTGGCAATGACCATGGGTTTTGGCGGTGATACGCTGAACACCGCCACCTATCTGGCGCGCTTGCTGAAAGAAAAATTCGATGTCTGCTACGCCACAGCCCTTGGTGATGACGGTGCCTACAGCGGCGAAATGCTGAAGAGCTGGCACCTTGAAAACATCAAAACACAGTTTGTCACGCGGCTGCCCGGCCGGCTGCCGGGGCTTTACACCATTCAGGTCGATCCCGACGGGGAGCGCACCTTTTCCTATTGGCGCAGCGAGTCCGCAGCCCGCAAATATTTTGACGCGCCCTCGTCGCCTTTGGAAGATAATCAAGACCAGATCGACTTGTTTTACGTCAGCGGTATCAGCCTCGCAATTTTGCCACCCGGCGCCCGTCTGCGGCTTTTTGGGCTGATGCAAAATCTCCACGATGCTGGCAAAACCATCATATTTGACAATAATTACCGCCCGCGCCTGTGGAGCAGCGTGGCCGAAGCCAACGCGGCTTACACGCAAACCTACGCGCTTTGCGATATAGCCCTCATCACCCTGAGTGATGAGGCCGAGCGCCTAAATCTGAGTGAGGAACAAGCCCTGCAGGGTGCGTTCGCGCTGCCCTGCCCGGAGACAGTTGTCAAACGCGGTGCGGCGTCCACACTGCTCAAAACGCTGTCGGGCCGCTTTGAAGTTCCGACCCGCCCCGTTGTCTCCATTGTTGACACGACCGCCGCCGGAGATTCGTTTGGAGCGGGTTACATCGCCGCGCGCCTGAGCGGCCTCACCCCCGATGCGGCCGCTAAAAACGGAAATGCGCTGGCGGCAACCGTCATTCAACATCAAGGTGCCATTATTCCGCGCGATAAGATGCCCGTTAGCTGAAGTTGAATAGTGTTTCCCCTTGTAAAATTAAGCAAGGTATTTCCGCATGGACAAATCATGAACAGAATTTGCTCAACATTAAATTTTGGTCATGCCACAAATAATACACATAAAGCCACATTTGAAGACTGTCCTATCCTTGCGAAACAGTTTCGCATTATTGCATATCACGCAAAAGTGTGTAGCGGTTTTGCAAAAATGATATGCGTTATCAAAGAGATGGAAGAGCACTTTTCGTCTGTCAAGCGTTGAATTACTCAAACAGAAGAGTCCTATGCACACTCGAATAACAGCGGCTCCGGTTACGGCCTAATCCAGTCCGCCGATACAAATATATTTGGCGTTGATATAATCATCCAAACCATATTTTGAACCTTCTTTGCCCATGCCGGACTCTTTGACGCCACCAAAGGGCGCAACTTCGGTGGTGATAAGGCCCTCGTTCACCCCCACCATGCCACATTTCAGGGCCTCAGCCACGCGGAAGGTGCGGCCCAGATCTTTGGTATAGAAATACGATGCAAGGCCATATTCGGTGTCATTGGCCATCCGGATCGCCTGTTCTTCCGTTTCAAATTTGAAGACCGGCGCCAAGGGTGCAAAAGTCTCTTCCCGCGCCACCATCATTTCGCTTGTCGCGCCGGTTAAAACCGTCGGCTGAAAAAACGCCCCCCCCAGCGCGTGGCGTTTGCCCCCGGCGACAACCGCACCGCCTTTGGCGGTCGCGTCAGCAATGTGGGCCTCAATCTTCTCAACGGCGCGCATATCAATTAGCGGGCCTTGCTCAACACCGGCCTCGAGCCCATTGCCCACCTTCAACGCGTTTACCGCAACACTCAACTTCTGCACGAAAAGATCATGGATACCCGCCTGCACCAAAAACCGGTTTGTACAGACGCAGGTCTGTCCGGAATTGCGGAATTTGGCAATGATAGCGCCTTCCACGGCGCGGTCCACATCCGCATCATCAAACACAATAAATGGCGCGTTGCCGCCAAGCTCCATCGACACTTTTTTCAAGGTCTTGGCGCTTTGCTCCACCAGCAATTTGCCGATTGCGGTTGAGCCGGTAAAAGTAATTTTGCGCACCAGCGGATTTGAGGTCAACTCGCCGCCAATGGCGCGCGGGTTGCCAGTCACCACATTCACCACGCCTGCCGGAATTCCCGCCATCTCTGCAAGCACACCCCACGCCAGGCCGGAATAGGGCGTTGCTTCGGCGGGCTTGATCACAATGGTGCAACCCGCCGCCAGCGCCGGGCCCAACTTGCGCGCAATCATCGAACTCGGAAAGTTCCACGGCGTTATCGCGCCAACAACGCCCACCGGCTCTTTGGTCACCAAAATCCGTCGTCCCGGCCAAGGCGAGGGAATAACGTCGCCATAAACCCGCTGCGCCTCTTCGGCAAACCAGCGCACATAGCTTGCAGAAAAATTGATTTCGCCACGCGCCTCAAACAAAGGCTTGCCCTGTTCGGCAACCAGCAGGTGCGCCAATGGTTCAAGATTTTGTTCGATGATATCTGCGAGTTTGTGCAGAATTTTGCCGCGTTCCTTGGCGGTTTTTTTAGCCCAAGCCGGGAAAGCCGACGCAGCTGCGGCAATTGCCAACGCCGTCTCTGCTGCGCCGCAGTCCGGCACAATGCCAAGCTGCGCGCCCGTCGCCGGATTTGTCACGCTCAGAACTTTAGCGCTTTTCGACGGCCCCCAAACGCCATTGATCCAAACGGCTTCGCGTTTAAAATCCAAAACCTCGGTCATGCAATATCCTCTTGAATCTGGACGAATTGCGCCGGGTGAGACATTTCACAATCCTCGCGCAACTGGGCGCGCCAAAGTGCCAGGATTAAGGCGGGCCGCCTTGGAGGGTAGTCAGCGCACTAGAATGACAAACAAGGCCTGCGCAAAAATTTCGATTGACGGATGTATTATTGACGCCTTGCTTGGAGCTTCGTCAACCGCAAATGCACGATGCTCCGGGCCTGCGGGGAAATTACGCATCGATTGATTTGTAAAATCTGTTCGGTTAGCCTTCTATGATGTTTGAAAGATCAGGCCTCAGCCTCTCCCTTGTGTGGAAGGAGCAAACTTTGCGGGCTAACCGAGTTTATTCATTGCCGCTAGCCCGGCCATCATGCCCAGCACAAACGTCTGCATCGGCTTTGCCTTCGTGCCGTATGCGGGCTTCCCCGCTTCACCACAGTAGCATTGCCGGTGTGTTATGACGGAGACACCAAACGCAAGCAAAATTTCTAACGCGAGAATGTATGCTGTTACGCCCTCCGTTGAGGATATTTGGCAAGGTCTGCTCGCGCGAATCGCCCAAGCGGCAGACGTGCCCCTCACCTATATGCCCTATCCAGCGCCACAACCCTTAGAAGCGCTGTGGGCGAGGCCGGATTTAGGCTGCGTATTCATGTGCGGCTATCCCATCGCGCTCAAACTTGCCGATGTCGTCCCCGTTGCCGCACCAATCCCGTCCGCCACTTGGGCAGGCGGTAAGCCGCTTTATCGTTCAGACCTGATCGTACGGCGCGACTCAGCTTTTCAAACGCTTGAGGACACTTTTGGCGGCACAGCAGGCTGGACAGTTGAACATTCCCACTCGGGATTCAACGCTTGGCGCCATCACCTTATGCGCTATCGCTCACCCGCCCGCCCCAAGCTCTACCGCGAAATGCGCGGCAGTCTTGTCACCGCCCGCAACATTCTAGACAGTGTGCTGGACGGCTCGATTGATGTCGGCCCGCTGGATAGCTACTGGCACAGCCTCATCGCCAAACATCTTCCCGGCCTCACCGAAGACATCCGCGTTGTTGCCAGCACCGGGTTGGCCCCCATCCCCGCCTTTGTCGCATCGGCAAACCTGCCTGCTGTGCAAGTCCAACGGCTGCAAAACGCCTTTGTCAGCGCAAGCGCAGAAAGTTGGTTCGTCCCCCTGCGAAAGGCATTGTTGATCGACGGCTTTGCGCGCGTCTCGCAATCGACTTTCGCCAAAACACTGGATTGGGACGCAGAGGCGAAAACTGCGGGATATGCCTTCCCCGCGTGAAAGACGTTTTCTGTTCAAAACACCACTTCAACGTCCCAAATTTATTCGCCCGCGCAGGAGGGGCATTTGCAGCCGCTTTAAATTGGTTCATACCTGTCACATTGCATTTTTTGAGTCGTCTATTTACCTTATTTTACAAATATAGTTTAGGTGGATTCCGCGTTGATCAACCTCCTGCTGACTGGACTTAGGTCGTTTTACGGGCGGCCTTGGACAAAGGCATTGCTTTTGACTTTGTTTTTGAGCTTGAGCAGCCCGGCTTGGGCGCTTACCTGCACGCCCGGCCCGCCAATTGGTGCCTTCGGAACCATCGATGTGCTGCCAGGCACCGCCATCAATGCCGCGTCCAGCTTTACGGTGTCCTGCACGGCGGGAGCGGCGGGGCAAATTATACGCCTCTGCATCGGTATAAGCGTCGGGAATAATTTCGCCGGCGGCACAACACAGCGCTCGATGGCTGGCACATCCAACGGCCTGACATTTGATCTTTTCACCGATTCGGCCAGATCAACCATATGGGGCTCATCGGGCATGACTGGCGTTGCCACTTACCCCGGCACGATCGTCACTTATGACCTCACGCTGCTCGCGGGCGGCGTCGCAACAACCCCGGCGTTTAATGTTTATGGGCAAATTTACGGTGCGCAACAAACCGCAATACCGGGAAGTTACACTTGGACATCGGCAACTCCCGCCGTTTCATATGGTGTACAAACCGCGACCGCTTGCCCCACAGGTGCCACGCTGACCGGCGCCAGCGGAACCACCACTTGGACGGCAACCATCGCCGCCAAATGTAACCTGTCCGCCACCGACATTAACTTTGGTTCAACCGTGCTCCTGAGCGCCAATGTGGACGCCAGTGGCACGCTGAATGTGCAATGCACCAACACCACACCCTACACAATCTCGATCAACGGCGGCCTGAGTGCCGCAACAAACCCGGCCTTGCGCAAGATGATTCTGAGCAGCGGATCTGTGACCTACGGCATTTATAGTGACTCGGCCCGGACAACCGCTTGGGGTTCGCTGGCCGGCGCAACCGTGGCCGGCACCGGCACCGGCCTGACACAGAGCTTAACCATGTATGGCCGCGTGCCGCCGCAAGGCGTTCCCGCGCCGGGAAATTACGCGGACACTTTGGTCGCCACAATTACCTATTGACGTTTAGAATGGTTTGGCGAGGTAAACCGCCGCCTGCAACCCGCAAATTGCAAATCAGTTGCATTCCGGTTGTAGAACATCGGCCAACTCTGCGCCATTTGGCCTGAAATTTGGCCATTCGGCCAGCTTTTGGCCGAACACCCTTAACATTTGGCCACATTTTATGGCCACTAATATCTGGCTAAGTGGTTGAAATCATGACATGCGACGGTAGCCTTGGCTGGGGTTTGACCGGTTATTTTTGAAGCCAAACCTGCAAATTTAAGTCGCCGCCGGGACTCCAGCCGCCGCCGATTTCTCCAAAACAAGCTGGGTTACTGCGGCAAAATCAAGCTTGCCGGACCCTAACAGTGGCAGCGCCTCCACCACCATAACATCCGCCGGAATTGCCAAATCTGACAATCCCCTACCCTTGGCAAAGCTGGCAAAAACCGCTCGGGACGCGTCCTTTTTGTCGGTGACCAACGTCAAACGCTCGCCTTTTTTTGCGTCCGGAAGGCTTGCAACGGCGCTCAGCGCCCCGGGCCAGCACTCGGCTGTCACGGCCTCGATTTGAGCCAGCGAAATCATCTCTCCGCCAATTTTAGCAAAGCGTTTAGCCCGCCCTTTGATGGTCACAAAGCCCTCTTTGTCAATCATGACAATATCGCCGGTATCATGCCAACCCATTGGCGGAGCTTCCAAATTTCCCGGATTTTCAGCTCGTAGATATCCAAGCATCACATTGGGGCCGCGCACATACATCCGCCCGCCGTCTTCAACGCCGGGCACGCTTTCCAGCCGTGTCTCCATGCCCGGCATCACCCGGCCCACAGTTCCTGATCGGTTGAACATCGGCGTGTTGATCGCCAAAACCGGCGCGGTTTCGGTAACGCCGTAGCCTTCAAGAATACGAATGCCGAACTTCTCCATGTAGACCCGGCGCGTCGACTCTTTAACCGGTTCCGCCCCTGCCAGAATGTAGCGCAAACTCCTGAAATCATACGGATGCGCAACGCGCGCATAGCCGCTCAAAAATGTATCCGTGCCAAACAGGATTGTGGCATTTGTGCCGTAGATCAGTTCTGGCACAATGCGGTAGTGCAACGGAGATGGGTACATATACACCGGAACGCCGGAGGCCAATGGCAAAATCAACCCCACTGTAAGGCCGAAAGAGTGAAAAACCGGCAAAACATTGAAAACTTTGTCTTGTCTGCCAAAGTCGATCCGCGCTGCCGCCTGCGCGGTGTTTGCAAGCAGGTTTGTGTGGGATAGCACCACGCCTTTCGGCGTCCCCTCCGAGCCGGATGTAAACAAAATAGCGGCTCGGTCGCGCCC